>JBKEBV010000024.1:0-19238 GCA_047973315.1 Propioniciclava sp. | reverse complement strand
ACCACCGCCACCGCACAGAACAGGAGTGACCCGATGACCGAACAGACACCGATGGTCGGGATCGTGATGGGATCCGATTCGGACTGGCCGACGATGGAGGCCGCCGCGGTCGCCCTGGAGGAGTTCGGCGTCAGCTGTGCTGCCGATGTGGTCTCAGCTCATCGCATGCCGGAGGAGATGGTCGCCTATGGCCGCGGCGCCCGTGAGCGTGGGATGCGGGTCATCATCGCCGGTGCCGGTGGGGCCGCCCACCTGCCGGGGATGCTCGCCGCACTGACCCCGCTGCCGGTGATCGGGGTGCCGGTACCGCTGCGACACCTGGACGGGCTCGACTCGCTGCTCTCCATCGTCCAGATGCCTGCCGGCGTGCCGGTCGCCACCGTGGCGGTCGGTAATGCCCGCAACGCCGGGCTCCTGGCCGTGCGGATGCTCGGCATCGGTGATCCGGCGCTGGCCGATGCGATGGTCGAATTCCAGGCCGACCTGCGGCAGGCTGCGCTCCGTAAGGGGGAGGCCGTCCGCGGGAGGTGACGCCGACACGCCGGTCCCGGAGCCCCGTCGCGGGACCACGGACCCCACATACTGACCTCACCTGTAGTTCTTCCCCAAGGTGAGTGAATGGCATCGCAGACGGGCGCCGGAGTGAGCGCAGGCACCAGCGCCGAGAGGCTCGCGTTCCGGCGCGGCGTCTCGCTGGTCGTCCTCACTCTCCTGGTTCCGGGCTCGGCCCAGGTGATCGCCGGTGGCGTCGGGCTGGGCCGGTTCGCCCTGCGGGTGTGGACGGTTGTCGTCGGGCTGGTAGTGCTGTCCGGCCTGGGCATGCTGACTCGGCCCACCCTGGTGATGGCCGTCTACGCCCATCCGGTCACGCAGTGGATCGCTTCGGTGGTCATTCTGATCCTCGGGATCGGCTGGGCGCTGCTGTTCCTCGACGCCTGGCGGTTGAGCCGCCCCCGTCGCATGGGCCGTCGTCACGGGCTCGTCGTCGCCGCGCTCGCGTCCTGCCTGGCCCTGGTGGTGGGAGCCGGCGCGCAGCAGGCTGCTGCATTCTCGCGGTCCCAGGCGACGCTGTTCGGGCGCGTTTTCACCGGCGGCGGGACCGCCGATCCCGCCGCTGGACGGATCAACGTGCTGCTCATCGGCGCCGACGCCGAACCTGATCGGCCGGGTATCCGGACCGACACCCTCATGGTGGCCTCGGTCAGTGCAACCACCGGGCGGACCGTGCTGTTCTCCCTGCCCCGCAATTTGCAGTGGGCGCCCTTCCCGGAGAACTCGCCGTTGCGGGAGCTCTATCCGGACGGCTACTGGTGCCGGGACGAATCCTGTCTGCTGAACGCCGTCCACAACCTGGGCGAGGAGAACGCCGACCGGTACCCGGGGGTTCCCCGTCCCGGGGTGACGGCGGTGCGGGAGGTGGTGCGAGAGGTGCTCGGCCTGTCGATCAACTACTACGCGATGATCGACATGCGCGGCTTCGCCACCATCATCGACGCCCTGGGCGGGGTCAGGCTCGACATCTCCCAACGGGTGCCGATGGGCGGCGGATCGTCGCCGATCTTCGACTACATCGAGCCGGGGGAGGACGTCCACCTCGACGGCTACCACGCGATGTGGTTCGCCCGCTCGCGCGCGGGTGCGAGCGATTACGACCGGATGGCCCGTCAGAAGTGTGTGGTCAACGCCGTCGCCAAGCAGGCGACGCCGCTCACCGTGGTCACCCGCTTCAACGAACTCGCTGCCATCGGATCCTCGGTGGTCACCACCGACATCCCCACCAGCCAGATCGGCACCCTGGTCGATCTGGCCGACCAGGGACGTCGCCTGCCCATCGCATCGACGAGCTTCACCCCGCCGCTGATTCAGCCGGTCAAACCCGATTTCGCCCTCATCCGGGAGACGGTGGTCGACCAGCTGAGGGCCTCGGTCGCCGCCGATGAGGCCGCACGCGCATCCCCCGACGCCGGGCCGACCTCAGCGACGCCGACCTCGGCATCACCGTCGGCGACGCCCTCCACGGCACCAACCAGCCGTGACGGCCACGAGCGGGGACGGGTCGACGATCTCGAGGAGATCTGCGTAGTCAACTGACAAGGCGTCGCAGCCCGGACCCGAGGGCTGTTCCTCAAGCGTCGAGCTGACCGGTCCCCAGGATCTGGAAGATCTGCGCACCGATGGCGTCAACCAAGGAGCGTCCCTCATCGAAGGTCGGCATCCGGCACATGATGGCGGCGGTGTAGTCGCGATCCTTCCCGACGACGTGACCGATGCTGTTGACCGCCCAGAGATTGTCCAGGGACTGGAACTGAACCCATCCGTTCTTCATCTGGACCGTGACCTCGCCACCGCGGTCGTGGCCCACCCCCCAGGTCTGCTCGGCGTTGGTGCGGCTCATCAGATCGAGCAGGTACAGCCGGTCCTCGGTGTTGAGGGCTGGCGAGCCGTCGAGGAGACGGTCCACCAGCGTCTGCTGGTCCACCGGAGTGGTGTGGGTCCAGGACCAGAACTCGCTGCGGTCATCGCTGTGAGTGTGGCCGAGCTCGAGCGCTCCGGCGAGCTCGTCATAGGACGCCTTCCCCCCCACGAGTTCCCAGAGTGCGTCGGCGGCGTCATTGTCGGACTCGATCACGGCCCGGGAGGCGAGGCCGTACTGGTCGAAGGTGAGTTCGGGGCCTTCGGTGCGCGCCTGCCGCAGCGCCAGCAGCACGATCATCACCTTTGCGATCGAAGCGCTCTGACTGTCATAGTCGCCGCGGAACTCGAAGGTCCCCCCCGAGGTGCGGTCGTGGATCGACAGGCCCAGCTGGTCGGTATTCGAGCCGTAGATCTCCATGACCTCGGCGAGCTGCTCCCGGACCGAACCCGAAGGGGACACAGTCGGGGCGGTCAGCCGCTGTCCGGGTGGGGCGCATCCGGTGAGTGCCAGGGCGGCAGCACCCGCCAGGAGCGTGCGACGGCCAAAGGCAGGCATGGAGTTCCTTCGCGGCTGGGGAACGCTCATCATGCCATGGTCGCGCGTTCCGCCGAGGCGATGCGCCCGGCGTCGGCAACATCGGCGTCGAGCAGGACGACGGAACCGCTCCCGAGGGCCGCCCCGACAACAAGATCGATCGCCGCCCTGCTGCTGCTTGGCCGCTGGCAGCGACGATCAGTGACAGGCGTCAGCCGGGCCAGGTCGGCGTGGGTGAGCGTCCGGTCAGCCTCGGTCAGCGCGAGTTCGGCCGGGTCGGGCCACGGCCCGGCGAAGGCGTCGGGTTGCGCGAGAGCCTCCGAGGAGAAATCGCAGGCGCCGTCGGGAAGCTGCTGTACCGCGCGCCCCCACGGATCGAGGGAACACACGAAGGTGGGCGCCGGGCCGACCTGATCCGGGTGTGGCCCGGTCACCACGGCCGCTGCACCCCCCGGGGTCCGGCTGATCTCGGCCGCTCCGCCGGCACGCCACGTGGCGAACAGCCACACCATCGCCATCCAGTGGGCCGGGTGGTCAGCCAGTACCGGGAGACCGACCCGATCGCCCGACTCGATGCCGTACTCCTGAAGGAGGTTGGCCGTCTTGTCCACCCAGTTGGTGAAGCTGGCCACCGACAGCTCCGTGCGGGAGCCGTCGGGTCCGTAGTGGGTGAGGAACGGTGCTCCGCCCCGGGTGCGCGTGGACCGGGCGAGACAGCGGTTGGGCACCTCAGGCATCACGGCGGCAATCATACGGCCCGGTAGCATGACGACCATGCGCTACGTCGTCATCATGGCGGGAGGATCCGGGACCCGCCTGTGGCCCCTGTCCCGCCGTGGGACACCCAAACAGCTCCTCGGGCTCTTCGACGGTTCCAGTCTGCTCCAGCTGGCCTTCGCCAGGGCGCGTCGGATCGTGCCCGAGGATCGCATCCTCGTCGTCACCGGCGCCGCCTACGCACAGGTGGTGCGCCGCCAGCTGCCCGACCTGGTCGCCGAGAATGTTCTGGGCGAACCCGAGGGTCGTGACTCCCTCAACGCGGTGGCCTGGCCGGCGGCTGTGCTGGCCTCGCGGGATCCGGATGCGGTGATCGCCCAGGTCACCGCGGACCAGATCATCGAACCGGTGGCGGCCTTCGTCGCTGCCGTCGAGACCGCATTCGCGATCGCCGAGAGCGACCGGAAGGCGCTCGTCACGCTCGGGGTGGTCCCCACCGAACCTCACACCGGGTACGGCTACCTTCACCGGGGCGTTGCAATCGACGGATTTCCGGAAGCCTGCGCGGTCGCATCCTTCACCGAGAAGCCTGACGCCGCCACGGCCGCGTCCTATCTCGCATCCGGGGAGTACTGGTGGAACGCGGGCATGTTCGTCTTCGCGGCGACAACGTTTCTGGAACAGGTCAGGATCCTCGAACCGGGCACCCACGCCGTCGTGACCGAGATCGCGGCGCATCCCGAACGACTCGCGGGCCTCTTCGGTTCGCTGCGACGGATCTCGGTCGACTACGCGATCATGGAACCGGTCAGTCGGGGCGGCGGTACCGCACACGTGGTGGCGGTGCCGCTACCGATCACCTGGCGCGATGTCGGTGGGTTCGCCCAGCTGTCGGAGGTGGTTGCCGCCGACGCCGATCGGACCCGGACCATCGGCGCGGGCCCGTTCGTCACCCGGAACACCACCGATTCCCTCATCGTCAGCACCGTGGACGGGCATCTTGTGGCCACGTTGGGTGTGGAGGAGCTGGTCATCGTTCACACCCCGGACGCAACGTTGGTGACCACCGCGGCCCAGTCGGAGCAGGTGAAGGCGTTGGTCGATGCGGTCGCTGCCACCGTGGGCCCGGAGTACGTGTAGGAGCAAAATCATGATCGAGAACCTCAAGCGCCTGCGAGAACCGATCGCCTGGATCGTCATCCTGGTGACCGCCACCAGCATCGTGCTCGCGTTGGTGCGCTTCGGTGTCGAGGTGGCCGGCGACGTGCCGGTGACGTCCGCGGCTCAGATGATGTCGCTCACCGTGATGAACCTGACGCTGGTGGTGTTGGTCGTGGCCCTGTGCTGGGTGTCGGTCTTCGTCGCACCGCCGGTTCCTCGGGCCCGGGTGCTGGTCTGGTGGTCGGCGGTCCTGGTGACGGTGGGGACCCTGCTCACCCTGCTGGGCGCGATCGGCGGTCTTGCCACCTCGGAGGGGGCTATGTCGGTGGTCTTCGAGTTTCTCGGCGGGATCCTTGACATCGTGCTGAAGGCGGTGGGCACCGTCATTCTCTGGCTGATGTACCGCGGTATCACCGGTGGCCGCTTCGACGGGCACGCGACCCCTCCGCGGGTCCAGGAGCCGGCCAAGGTTCAGGAGACAGTCAACGAATTGCCCCCCACCACCTGGGCTCCCGACGCCGCGACCGGTGCTGTGTGGACCTCTGCGGCTGATGCGGCCGCAGGTGCTCCGGCCGCGGTGGGCAACCCTGGCGGGACGGCGTGGTCTCACGTCTCGGACGCCGGGGAGGGTTCCCCCGAGCCAGATGGCTCCTCGGAGGTCACCCGCAAGGGGACATTGCCTCAGTCAGACCCGTATCGGCTTGACGAGTCGGAATGACAAAGGTGTAATTTGATGGTGTCAAGTATGAGCACGGCGCGTCGAGGGGGTAAGTCGACATGGGAGAACTCATGATCGCGGAGTTCGACGACGAAGGCGTGCTGGGTTGGCAGGAACGGGCGTTGTGCGCGCAGACCGATCCGGAGGCCTTCTTCCCCGAGAAGGGAGGATCGACGCGCGAGGCCAAGAAGGTGTGCCAGACCTGCGATGTGCGTTCGGAATGTCTGGAGTACGCGCTGGAGCATGACGAACGCTTCGGGATCTGGGGCGGCCTGTCCGAGCGGGAGCGCCGCAAGCTGAAGCGCCGTGCCGTGTGACCCGACGGAGGAACCCCTGTGACCGGCATTGAGGCGGACCCGTGGGCATGGGCCCGCGAGGAGGAAGTCGCCGCGACCCCGGACCCCACCGGCAACGAGGTCACGGTCGTCGTGGTGGCTCACGACGGCGATGCTTGGCTCCCCGCCCTGCTGACCGCTCTTGATCAAGGGACCTATCCCGTCGGTGAGGTGCTGGCGGTTGATGCCGGCTCCACCGATGGGACCGCGGAGATCCTTGAGCAGGCGCGCCGCGACGGACGGGTCGACCGCATCATTGACACCCCCGCCTCAACCTTCGGCGAGGCGGTGGCCACTGCCCTGGCCGAGTGTCCGCCGCAGACCCCGTGGATCTGGTTCCTCCACGATGATGCGGTCCCGGCACCCGAGGCCTTGGAGAGGCTGGTCGTCCGCGGACGGACCGATCCGGTGCCGGCTGCGGTCACCCCGCTGCTGCTGACCCCCCGGAGACGAGGCGTCGGTTCGGTGATCAGTGAACTCGGGGTGACCGTGTCCAGGGCTGGATCGGTGATGAGCGCGGAGACGTCCGGCGTCATCGACCAGGGCCAGTTGGAGACCCGCGAGGTTCTCGGCGGCTCCTCCTGTGGGCTGCTGGTCAGGACCCGGGCCTGGACCGAGTCCGGTGGGTTCGCCGCCGATCTGCCCGCAGCGGTTCAGGGTCTTGACCTCGGCGCGCGGCTCGCCCGGAGCGGGCACAGCGTCGTCACCGAGCCGTCGGCCAGGATTCAGCATGCTGAGGCATCGGTGCGCGGCGTCCGGGCCGGTGCTCGGGCCGATCCCGCGGTCGAGCGGCGGGCTTACGGTCTCGGCTTCGACGCTCTACTGCGTGGGCGCCCCGGCGCGCTGGTGCCGACCGCGTTCGGCTCCGCTGGGACGGCACTCCGGTTGCTGCTGGGCAAGGACGTTGACGGCGTGAGCGAGGAACGAGCCGCCTTCGCCGCGTGGCGGGCCGGGAAACCCTGGCGCCGGGCCAGTGCCCGGCGTTTCGGTGCGCTGCCGGACCGGTCGGTGGCCGCGCTGCGACCCACTCGGCGCGATGCCCTCCGGCGGGCCGTCGACGATCTGGGCTCCCGGATCACCGAGTGGAACTCGCCAGCCGACGCCCGCGGTGACCTGGGTATCGACCAGCTCACCGGTGACGATTTCTCCGGCAGCGCTCTGGAGGGACACCGACGGCGGCTGCCGCCGTGGGCCCTGGTCACCCTGGCGCTGACCCTGCTCGCGGTGGTTTCCTCCCGGCATCTGCTCGGTCTGGCTCCCTTACGCGGCCCACAGCTGCTGCCCGCGCCCGCCTCGCCGACCGGAACCCTGCACGCCTATCTCGATCCCATCGCCGGCCTGCCGGTCGGGACCGGGGGGCCGTGGTCGGCGCTGATGTGGGTGGGATCGCTCCCGCTGCTGGGATGGACTGACGGCCTGGTCAGCCTGGTGATTCTGGGCTGTGTCCCGGCAACCTTCCTGGTGACCCATCGGCTGTTGAGGGCGATGACCGGTGACGCTGTGGTTGCCGTCCTCGGCGGGTTGGCGGTGGCCATGGCTCCAGCCGTCGTCGGAGCCGTCGGCACCGGCCAGCTGGGCGCATGCCTCGGGCTGATCGTCGGGATCATCGTCGCTGGGCAGTGGTGGCGCTGGTGGACGGCCGGGCTCACCTGGGGCGGCGCGGCCCGGGTCGGCATCATGGTGCTGGTTCTGACGGCCTTCGCCCCGGTGCCCGGAATCCTCGCCTGGCTCACCACGATCGTGCTGGCCCTGCTACGGCGTGCCGGTGCCCGACCGGTGCTCGCCCTCGCCGGGCCGCTGCTGCTCCTCCCCGGTGACTGGGCGCCGATGATGGTCAGCTTCCCCGGTCGTCTGCTCACCGGGATTGCGCCCGTCCTGGCCCCCGACCAGGTGGTGCCCTGGTGGCAGCTCCTGCTCGCCAGACCCGGCTCGGCACACCTTCCCCCGCTGTGGCTGTCGGCGGCGTTGATCGGTCTGCTCTGGATGATGGCCGTTCTCGGCTCGATCCGCCAGCGGGGAACCAGCGCCTGGGCGCTCGCGGCCGCCGCAGGTTTCGGGCTGGCTGCGGTGGCGGTCTCCCGGACGCCGGTGGCGGTACCGCCTGCCGACCTGGCGGTGCCGCAGGGCACCGAACTGGTCCTCGCGATGGTCGCCGCGCTGGTGCTCGCCGCCGGGCTGGGTTTTGCCGGCCTGGGCGAGCGGATGCGCGCCGAGGCCTTCGGAGCCCGACAGGTCGGTACCGTGGCGGCGGCGGTCGCCGTGGGTGGCGCCGTCATTCTCGGGGCCGCCTGGTGGGTGGGCTGGGGCGCCGCCCCGCTCGAACGCCGTGAGGTCGGCGCGGTGCCTGCGTTCATCGCCAAGGACGCCGCCCGCGGGTTCACCCGTACGCTCGCGATGACGGAGCGGAACGGGACCCTCACCTGGGCCGTCCAGGAGGGCACCCTCCCGCGGCTGGGGGATGCTGAGCGTGGCCTCGCGTTCTCCGGCGACCCGGCGTTGAACGCCCTCGCCGGCGAGGTCGCCCAGCGGATCGCCCACGGGGGCGCCGATGAGGAGATCGTCCCCGACCTGCAGACCTTGGGTATCGGTTCGATCTGGGTGGACGGCGGTGCCGACACCCTCCGGGTCGACATCGACAATATCCCCGGGATGGGAACCGGATCGGTTGACGGGGACACCGCAACCTGGGTCGTTCCCGAGGGCGGGCGGGTGCAGATCCGAACCGGAGAGGCCCTCACCCGCCTGGACCCGGACCGGCCGGTGCCGCGAGGCGAGCGGGACCGCGTTCTCGTTCTGGCCGAGCCGGCCGACCCGCGATGGCGGGTGACGGTCGATGGTGTCGTACTCGAGACGATCGGCGGCACCGGACCGCCGACCTTCGCCCTGGGGGAGCGGGAAGGCCGACTCGTCACCGCCTTGGCCGTCCCCGAACCGTGGTGGGCGTGGGTCCAGGCCGGTGGACTGCTGCTGCTCGTGGTGCTCGCGGCGCCGTCACTGCGACCGGAACGGCCCGCCTCCCCACGGAGTGGCCGGAGGGGACTGTGATGCGAGGGGTCGCGGCGTGGATCACCACCGGGGTGCTGCTGGTCGGCACGGTCGCGGTCGGTCTCGCCGCGCCGCCGCCGCCGCCGCCGGTGCGCGAACCCGTCCGGGCGAACCTCGCCAGAGTCTGCCCGGGCGGTCAGGAGAGTTCGGCACGCCAGCGCCTGGGCGCCTGGGCATCGGAGCAGAATCCTGCCATCGCGCCCTTGAACGAACCGGAGCATCCCGAAGCTGTCGAGGGCCTGTTCTGGGCGACCCCGGACGACGCCACCCGGGTCAGCCTTCCGGCCGCGGGCACTGCCACGGCCGCTGCTGCGCTGTGGGCCGAGAGCGGCCCGGAGCGAGGACTGTCAGCGACCCCGTGCGTTGCGCCCCACACCGATGCCTGGTTCGTGGGCGTCCGCAGTGACGAGGACCACGCAGCGACGGTGGAATTGGTCAACCTCGACGCCACCGAGGTGGAGGTCTCGCTGACCTTCGGCGGACCGGAGGGTCCGGTCCCAGCCGCCGGAGCGCGCGGCATCACGGTTCCGGCGCAGGGAACCCGCTCGGTCGCGCTGGGTCCGTTGCTCGAGGTGTCCGGTCCTGCCACGGTCCACGTGGAGGCCACCGTGGGTCGGGTGGCGAGCTTCGTGCGGGTCCAGCGCTGGGACGGTACCAAGCCGCTGGGCGCCGACTGGATCCCGCCGTCCGCGCCGCCGGAGCGTGCCGTCGCGATCCCGGGCGTTCCCGACGGCGACGGCGAGCGGTCCCTGGTGGTGATGAATCCCGGCGAGCGTGTCGTTCAGGCCGACATCGAGGTTCTCGGCGATGCCGGGTCCTACCAGGCAGCCGGCGCGGAGACCGTTGACCTTCCTCCCGGCGCTACCCGGGTGGTCGACCTGGAGCCGGGCCTGGGAGGACAGCCGGGGTCGGTGCTGGTGCGGGCCAGCGACGTTGTCACCGCTGCCGTCGAGGTGTCCCGTGGCGGTGGTGCTGCAGCCGATGACCCGACGGTGCTCGCCGGCCTCCCGACGCTGGGCGGTGTCGGTTCGCTCCTCTGGCCCGGACCCAGCTCGGAGAGCCGGACGCTCGTGGTCGCGAACGCGGGCAGTGAACCCGCCACGGTGGAGGTCGCTCAGGCCGACGATGAGGGCACCGAGGTGTCCGCCGAGGAGATCGTCGTGCCAGCCCAGGGGTCGGTGAGCCTGGCCGCGTCCGAGAGGAGCGTCGTCCGATGGCAGGTGTCCACCCGGGCATCCTCGGTCACCGCGGTGATGGTCGCCGAGGGGACCATCGGTGGTGTGGGCGGACTCGCCTCGCTACCGGTGGAGGGCCCGCCCGAGGAGGCAGGGGTCAGAACGGTCACCCCTGACCCGTTCGTGGGCGTCTAGGCCGCGAGGCCCCGAACCCACCGGACGCGGCTCGTACGCATCCCGGCTGCGAGAGCCCACGAGCGCCCGGGGTCACCGGTCCTCGGATCCGGGGCTACATCTCGTCGTCGCCGCGGTGTCCGAGCGGATCGATCTCCTCGGTGGGGATCCCGGTCGCCTCACTGAGCTGCTCCACCAGCGTGCGGAACACCAGAATGCGCAGTCCGGACCGGGTACGTGCCCGACGTTCCAGCGGGCGGCGGTACAGCACCACCTGTCCGTGCTTGGTCGGAGAGGCCGACGCCGCAGCCGCCAGCGGCACCCGGTGCGGGGCCCAGGCCGGAAAGGAGGACGGGACATCTTCCACGCCGATGTCCATCGCGGCCAGCGCCCGCGGACAGCGGTCGGTGATCTGCGCGAGGGCGTCGTGGACACACACAGCGAAGAACTCAGCGCGGGACTGCCCGCCGGCCCAGGGCACGGGCGCCCCGGTGTAGGGGTTGGGCAGCGCCAGTCGCCCTCGGAATCCGCGGGAGTGGCGGTCGCGCAGCCGTCTCATGGGCCACCACTCTACCGAGGCCTCGTCGCTGACCGCGGACTCCAGGGCTCGGGTGGCGGGGTGCCCCACATCCGGCTCGCCCCCGCCGCGTCGGGTGCACAAGAGCAGGGTTCCCCTGGACTCGGTGGTCGATTGCGCGGCTTCGGCAGGCTTCCGGCCGGGGGTCTGGTCGGCACGGGCGGCCGGGGGTGGTCGGCGGACGACGAACGCGACACCCCAGCGCTCAATACCCGGCCGACGCAGGGCCCGGGGGTAGCGTGCGGAGGGTGAAACCCCGGCTCTGCACCCGAACCGGTTGCCGCAGCGCTGCCGTCACCACGCTCACCTACGTCTACGCGGACTCGACCGCGGTGGTGGGTCCGCTGGCGCTCCAGGCTGAACCGGGCAGTTACGACCTGTGCGCCGAGCACTGCACCCGGGTCTCGGCGCCCCGCGGGTGGGAGCTCATCCGGCTGCCGTTGGATGATCCGGCTGACGGGCCCGCTGAGGACGACCTCCTTGCGCTGGCTGATGCTGTGCGCCGGGTGGGGCAGTCCTGGGACGACTCCCCGTCCGGACCTCGGATCGCGCCGGCGATGTCGCGGCGCCGCGGACACCTGGGAGTGGTGGCAGATCCGGGGGAGTCTGAGGGCTAGGCTGTCATGGTGCTGAGCGCCGCGGTCTTCAAGGCCAATGACATCCGGGGCCGGGCCGAAGGTCCCCATCCTGAGTGGGACGTCGAGGCCGCCCGCCTCATCGGCAACGCCTTCGTCCAGGTGCTCGGTCCCGCCGGGGCGTCGGTCATCGTCGGACGCGACATGCGGACCTCCGGGGAGGAGATGAGCGCCGCATTCATCGACGGGGCCCGGACCGCAGGTGCCGATATCGTTGACCTCGGGCTGGTGAGTTCGGACGCCCTCTGGTACGCGTCGGGCGTCCTCAAGGTTCCCGGAGCGATGTTCACCGCCTCCCACAACCCTGCCGAGGACAACGGCGTCAAGTTCTGCCTGGCCGGTGCCGCCCCGGTCACCCCGACGATGCTGACGCGGATCCGTGACCTCAGTCTGGCGGGTTCGACAGTGGTGGCCGAGAGGGTCGGTGCTCTCGACTCGCGATCGATCCTGGCTGACTACGGCGCCTATCTGCGCTCCCGGGTCGATCTGGACGGTTGGCGGCCGCTGCGGGTGGTCGTGGATGCCGGAAACGGCATGGCCGGCCTGACGACGCCGGTGGTGCTCGGCCCGCTCGATCTCGAGATCAACGGCCTCTACTTCGACCTGGACGGTACCTTTCCCCATCACATGCCGAACCCACTGATCCCGGAGAATCTGGTGGATGCCCGGGCCGAGGTGCGTCGACGTGGTGCTGACCTCGGTCTGGTCTTCGACGGGGACGCCGATCGCTGCTTCGTGCTGGACGAGCGGGGCGAGGTGGTCAGCCCGTCGGTGGTGACCGCACTCATCGCCCGCCAGGAGCTGGTCGGCGAGCCGGGCGGGACCATCGTGGTCAACACCATCACCTCGAGGTCGGTCGCCGATGAGGTCGTGGCCGCGGGCGGCCGGATCGTGGTGAGCCCGGTCGGACACACCGCCGTCAAAGCCCACATGGCCGCCCACGGCGCTGTCTTCGGCGGCGAGCACTCGGCTCACTACTACTTCCGCGATTTCTGGGGAGCCGACACCGGCATGCTGGCAGCCCTGCACATGTTGTCGATGCTGGGTCGTTCCTCCGGGAGTATGTCGGCGCTGGCGGCACAGGTCGGCTCCTATGCCGGATCCGGGGAGATCAACCTCCAGATCTCCGATGTCGGTGCCGCGACGGCGCGGATCGAGGCGGCTTTCGCCGGTCGAGGTCGGGCGGCTGCCGGTGACGGCCTGACGGTGTCCGGCGAGGGCTGGTGGGTCAATGTGCGCGCCTCCAACACCGAACCGTTGGTGCGCCTCAACGTCGAGGCAGGCACCTCGGCTGAGATGATCGACCTCCGGGATGAAGCACTGTCCATCCTCCGCGAAGGGAGTCACGATGACTGATCAGGGACGCGGTCTGCTCGACCTTTTCGTCTGCCCCGCCTGTCGCTCCCCGTTGACCTGGGACTATGAGGCCGCCGAGCTGGTCTGCTCGGGTCCGGCCTGTGGTCTGGCCTACCCGGTCAGGGAGGGCATCCCGATGCTGGTGGTCGACGAGGCCCGCGCCACTTCCGAAGGCCTGGGATGAGCGACTTCGAGGACTGGCGCCTGGACGACCCGGCTGCGCTCGCAGGCGGCGACACCTTCCTCCGCCCTGTTGCCGAGGCAGGCGCGCGGCTGCGGCGCGAGTGGAACCTGGCCAGCGACGCCGTGGAATCCCTCCGCGGGGAACCCCGTCCGCGTGCGGTCATCGCGGTCGGGCCTGAGGCGCGGTTGCTGCGGGCGCTGCTGGAGCCGGTCTGTCCGGTGCCCTTCGTCGCCTGGCCGAGCGCTGGCCTCCCGGGCTGGGTGGGACCGCTCGATCTGGTCATCGTCCTCGGAGGTACCGGCCAACAGGCGGCGGCAGGCCTGCACGAGGCCCTGCGGCGCGGAAGCCGGATCCTGGTCGTGGCACCACGGGGCTCGCGACTGGCGCGCGATTCTGCTGCCCGGGCGACCACACTGGTGCCGACCACGCTGCTGACCGACCCGTTCCCGGGGGCGGTCGCGGCCCTCGCCGCCCTGCACCTCATGGGTCTGGGTCCCGCAGTTGATCCCCTCGCGGTGGCGGCGTCGATGGACGCTGCGGCGCAGGCGTGCGGACAAGGGCGTGACCTCACCCTCAATCCAGCCAAGACGCTCGCCCTTGAACTGGCTGAGGCCCAGCCCCTGGTCTGGGGCGGATCGATTCTCGCGGCCCGCGCATCGCGCCGGATCGCCGAGGCTGTCCGCGAGGCTTCCGGACGGGTTTCCCTTGCCGCCGACGCCGCAGAGTTGCTGCCCCTGATCGTCGACGCCCCCCGGCGGGACCCGTTCGCTGACCCGGTCGAGGGCGAGTCGCCCGTCCGTCCCACCCTCGTGCTCGTCGACGACGGCACCGATGATCCCGAAGCGATCACCGAGCGGGACCGGCTGCGCACCGCAGCCGAGGCCCACGACCTGAGGGTGAGCACCTTGGTCGCCGACACCGGCGACGAATTGACCCGGTACGCCACGTTGCTGATCCGGGGCCTGTTCGCGGCTGCCTACCTTCGTATCGGTCTGGGTCGCGGGGTGACCGAGGACCGGTAGGCTGACGCATCGTGGATTACCGCGTCGCTGACCTGTCCCTGGCCGCCTTCGGACGGCGGGAGATCCTGCTCGCAGAACATGAGATGCCCGGCCTGATGGCCATGCGGGAGCGGTACGGCGCCACTCAGCCCCTGCGGGGGGCGAGGATCGCCGGCTCGCTCCACATGACGGTTCAGACCGCCGTGCTGATCGAGACGCTCACCGCCTTGGGCGCCGAGGTCCGCTGGGCCTCCTGCAATATCTTCTCCACCCAGGATCATGCGGCCGCCGCCATTGTCGTCGGGCCGGACGGTACCCCCGAGGAGCCCCGCGGCGTCCCGGTCTTCGCCTGGAAGGGGGAGACACTCGCGGAGTACTGGTGGTGCACCGAGCAGATCCTCAGCTGGCCGGGTCGCACTCAACCCAATCTCATTCTTGACGACGGTGGCGACGCGACCCTGTTGGTTCACCTAGGTGTCGAGTTCGCTGCCGCTGGCGCCGTGCCCGAGCCGACTAGTACCGATGCGGCCGAGTACGCCGCCATTCTGCGGACACTGGCGGCCAGCACCCTGGACTTCCCTGCGCTCGCCGACGGCCTGCTCGGGGTCACCGAGGAGACCACGACCGGGGTGCACCGGCTGTACGAGCGGGAACGCTCCGGCAGCCTGCTGTTCCCTGCAATCAATGTCAACGATGCGGTGACCAAGAGCAAGTTCGACAACCGTTACGGCTGCCGACACAGTCTGGTGGACGGCATCAATCGGGCCACCGACGTGCTGATCGGCGGCAAGGTCGCGGTGGTGTGCGGCTACGGGGACGTCGGGAAGGGCTGTGCTGAGTCGCTGGCCGGCCAGGGCGCCCGGGTCATCGTCACCGAGATCGATCCCATCTGTGCCCTGCAGGCAGCGATGGACGGATACCAGGTGGCGAGACTGGACGACGTCATCGGCACCGCTGACCTGGTCATCACCGCGACCGGGTGCCGGGACGTGGTGACTGCGGCCCACATGGGCGCAATGAAGCACAACGCCATCATCGGGAACATCGGCCACTTCGACAACGAGATTGACATGGCCGGCCTGGAGTCCATCCCCGGAATCGAACGGATCAACGTCAAGCCTCAGGTCGACCGGTGGGTCTTCCCCGACGGGCGGGCCGTGATCGTACTGAGCGAGGGCCGACTGCTGAACCTCGGCAATGCCACGGGACATCCCAGCTTCGTGATGAGTAACAGCTTCACCAACCAGGTGCTGGCCCAGATCGAGTTGTTCACGCGGAACGGGTCCTATCCGGTCGGGGTGCACACCTTGCCGAAGGTGCTGGACGAGGAGGTCGCACGTCTGCACCTCGATGCGCTGGGAATCCGCCTCACCCGGCTGACGTCGGCGCAGGCCTCCTACCTCGGCGTGGACGCCGACGGGCCGTACAAGGCCGATCACTATCGCTACTGATCCGACCACTCACAGATCGAGGACGTACCGGGTTCCCTCTCGATGGAAGCCGGCCACCTCCAGATAGGTCCGGTGGATCGTGGTCTCAGCGGTGGTGACCAGTCGGGAGAAACCGGCGTCGGAGAACACCGCCTTGCCGTCACCGAACAGCCATCGGGCCACCTGGGAGTCGCGGTAGGCAGGGGTGACGTAGTCAAGCTTGACCTGGAGCACGCGGCCGGTGGGTTCACCGGTGATGACGCCGGCTGGAAGTCCGTCACGGGTGAGCAACCGGACGAAGGTGTCCCCGGCCTCGGCGTGGTAGTCGGGCTGGCTCCGGGCGATCTCGGAGGCGTTGGCAGCGATGAAGTCGGCGAGGAACGGGGAGTCCCAGGCGATGGGTATGGCCGCGATCCCCTTGGTCGTCCGTAGCTCCTGGCGCAGGTACCAGACGTTGATGATCGCGATCATCGTGTTCGAGATGATCACCGGCCAGGCGCCGATGAGAACCCCGTAGCTGGCGAAGACGATCGAACCCAGCAGGGAGACCGTCCGCAGCCGCACCACTGAACGCATCGCCAGGGACAGCACGATGAGTGCCGAGGCCACATATCCGACAATGTCGACCCAGGTCATCCGCGGGGAACCTCGAAGGCCACCAGATCCGCGCGACCCGGGCCGAGGTCGGTCCACGGCCCGGCGGTGGTCACCAGCGCCAATCCGCTGGTGGGGAACTTGCGTTCGATCTGTTCCCGGAACGGTGAGGGCCCGGCGAGGGTCAGAACGAGATCGCTCACGGTGGGTTCGTGTCCGACCACCAGAACCCGCCCTGCCGCCGGGGGCAGGTCCCGCAGCAGGGCGACCACCTGGGGGGTCCATGCGTGGTACAGCTCGTCCTTCAGCTGGACGTCGTCGGCTGCGACGCCGTTCATGGCCAGACACTGCCACGTCTGGGCGGCGCGCTGGGCGGGGGAGAGCAGCACGACATCGAAGGTGGTGCCGGCCAGTTCCTGACCCGCCACCACCGCATCGCGGGTTCCCCGTCCGGAGAGAGGACGGTTCAGATCGGCCTCGTTGGTCTTCCAGGAGGACTTTGCGTGGCGCATCACCACCAGGGTGCGGTTCATGCGTCAGAGTCGCCAGCCCCGGAGCCGGGGTTGAGGCTGCGCCAGATCTCCTTGCACTCCGGGCAGACGGGGAACCGGTCGGGATTGCGGCTGGGTACCCAGACCTTGCCGCACAAAGCGACAACGGGAGTGCCCATCACCATCGCCTCGGTCAGGCGGTTCTTCGGCACGTAGTGGCTGAAGCGTTCGTGGTCCCCCTCATCGGGACGGTAGTCGGTGCGCTCCTCAACGATGGTCTCCGAGCCCGGCGCCGGTGTGAGCTGCGTCATGGGTTTCATCCTAGCCACCCGGCCGTGGTGGACTGAAGCTTGTGCCCGCTTCCACCCGCCTGATGACCACCGGGCTGCTGTTGTGCGTTCTCGCCGTGGCCTTCGAGAACATGGCGGTGACCGCTGCCATGCCGGCCGCCGCCACCGAACTGGGTGATCTCCCGCTCTACGCCTGGGCGTTCACGGCGGTGATGATCCCGCAGATCGTGGCCATCACCGTGGCCGGGCGCTGGGCCGATCGGCACGGGCCGGTGCGCCCGTTGGCCTGGGGGCTGGCGATTTTCGCGGCCGGGATCGTCGCAGCGGCACTGGCCGACTCGATGCTCGCCCTCCTGGTCGGTCGTGCGGTGCAGGGGCTGGGCGCTGGGGGGATCAGCCTGGCCCTGCTGGTTGTGACCGGGCGCGCCTACGACCGGATCAGGCGTGCGCGGGTCATGACCTGGTTCTCGGCGTGCTGGGTGCTTCCCTCGTTCGTGGGGCCGGTCATCGCGGCGTGGCTGAGCGAGAGCCTCTCGTGGCGGTGGGTCTTCTGGGCTGTTCTGCCCCTGGTGGCCACCGGTGCCGCGTTGGTGCTCCCGGGGCTGGTACGCCTCGGGATCGGCGGGTCGGATCAGCATGACACCCAGATCCGGCTCCGGGCAGCGCTCGCAGTTGCTGTCGGGGCGGCGCTGCTCCAGGCATCCGGACAGGATCTGACCTGGTGGTCGCTGACCGGTGTCGTGGTTGCCGCGGTCCTGCTGGGCGCCTGGTTGCCCGGGGTGATGCCTCGAGGGTTCTCCCTGACCGCGGGCGGGCTGAGCAGCACGGTGCTCACCCGGCTTCTCATCGGCGGTTCGTTCTTCGCGATGATGTCCTTCCTGCCACTGCTGCTGGTCCAGCGCGGGGTACCGCTCGTGCTGGCGGGGGCGTCGTTGGCGCTCTCCTCCATCGGTTGGCTCCTCGGATCCTGGGTTCAGGCCCGCCCATGGCTGACCTTGTCGCGGGATCGGATCGTGGGCTGGGGCGCTGTCGCCATCTGTGCGGGCCTGATCGTGGTGGCGGCGGGGGCCTGGTTGCCCGCCCTGGGTGTCGGGGTTCCGGTGGTCGGATCCGGGATCGCCGGATTCGGCATGGGCCTGGCGATGGCATCGACCAGTCTGGTGACCATGCAACTCTCCCTCGAGGCCGATCTGGGGCGCAACACCAGCTCGCTCCAGGTGTCGGAGGTGCTGGGAAACGCGATCATCGCCGGGGGGGCCGGCACACTGTTCGCCGCACTTCCCACCACCGAAGGCTCCCCGGAGACGTTCGGCTGGATCGGGATGCTGTTAGTCGGCACTTCAGCACTCGGGATCCTCACCGCGCGCCGGATCGGCCCGGTGGCGAACTACTCCGCGGTCGCCTCACCGTCACCGGGGAACTGACAGCCAACCGGTGGGCGAGACTGCTACTGGCTAGGATCACCCTCGGACGGCGAGGAGGTGCGGATGGACGAGGTGGATCGCATCGTTGCTGCTTGGGCCAGGGAGACCCCCGACCTCGACGTGCAGCCGATGGAGGTGCTCTCCCGGATCTCGCGCCTGGCCCGCCATCTCGACCGCGCCCGTCGGGAGGCCTTCGGGGTGCATGGTCTGGATACCTGGGAGTTCGACGTCCTGGCGGCCCTCCGCCGCGAGGGTGCTCCCTATGAGCTCTCGCCGGGACAGTTGGTTGCCCAGACCCTCTCCACGTCGGGAACGATGACCAACCGCATCGACCGGCTCGCCGCCCGCGGATTGGTGGAGCGTCGGCCCGATCCGCGGGATCGGCGCAGTATCCAGGTGCGGCTGCTGAGCCCCGGCAAGGACGTCGTCGAGCGGGCCCTCGGTGACCTCATGGTCCGCGAGCGGGGGTTCCTGGCTGCCTTGGACCCTGACGAGCGCGCGGCACTGGTGCCCTTGCTGAGGCACCTCCTCGAGCCCTGTGAACGCCCCGTGGTCCAGCCGTAGGAGGACGGCTCCCAGCCATTAGGCTGACCCCCATGCCCTTGTCCGATCCGACGTTGCGTGCGCTCGCAGATGCCTACGGGATCTCCACCGAATTCTGGGACTGGAAGGGTCGACACACCGAGATCGATGACGTCACCGTCATCGGAATTCTCGCCGGCATGGGTGTCCCGGCTGGTGACGAGGAGGCTGCGGCAGCAGCGCTGCGACAGCACGGCCTGCGCCACTGGAGGCGGGCGTTGCCGCCGTGCACCGTGCTGCAGCAGGGGCAGACGCGTGAGGTGGCCGCCCACGTCCCCGCCGGCGCCGCGGCCGCGGTGAGCGTGCGCCTGGAGGACGGCGGCGAGATCGCCCTGCACCAGGTGGACAACCTGGTGCCCGATGCCGAGGTCGACGGGCAGATGATGGGGGAGGCAACCT
>JBKEBV010000014.1:0-3547 GCA_047973315.1 Propioniciclava sp. | reverse complement strand
CGCCCTCCTCCACAAGGCGCTGGACATTGCGCGGCTCGGTCAGCGCAATCACCAACTGGTCGAAGGTCTCACGGAACAGGTTCCTGTCGGAGTCGCTGAACGCGACCAGAAGCACGAGCCGTACGTGGCTCTTGCCCCAGGGCAGCGGGTCGTCGCAGCAGGCGACGGCGATGGTCGTGCGGGTGGCTGGCATGCCGAGGGTGTGCGGAATCGCCACGATGTCGTTGAAGGTTGTCGGGGAACGTTTTTTCGCGTTCGGCGACCATGGTGCGGAAGTCGGGTGGCACCGCCCCGAGGGTCACGAGTTGGGCACACAGCAGGTCCAGAAGTTCGTCGCGGTCCCGCACGCGCGGGGAGCGCAGGAAGAGGCGTTCGTCGAACAGTGCCGCCAGCCGGGTCACCAGTCGAACACGGGTCGCCCACCGTCTCTGTGCCGCGACGCTCGCACGGAGGAGGTCGAGGTCCTTCTCGCTCAGCAACGGGCTGATCAGGATCTGGCGCGACGGGTGGATGCCGGCGATGGGCGTGGGGCTGAGGATCAGATCCCCGGTCAGATCGGAGGGGGCCGGGTCAGCACTCTCCACCAGTTGGGTCACCTCGACCCGTTCCCCCAGTTCCGTCGTGATCCGTCCCGCCACGTCCTGGGCGATGGCGTGGTAGCCCGGCATCACCAGACTGAGGCGGACCGGCTCCTGCGGACCGCGGCGCCGATGGAGCGCCGATCCCAGGTGGAAGGCGAGGAATCCGACTTCGTCGGGGTGCAGAGTGAGGCTGGTCTCCCTCTCCAGTCGGATCTTCCCCCGCGGCGACGAGCTGGAGCCGAACGAGGAGGGTCTGGCCTTCTACGACGCCCTCATCGACCGGATGAACGACCTGGGCCTGGTCCCAGTGATCACGCTCAGCCACTATGAGATGCCGCTGACTCTCATCACCGAGTACGGAGGATGGGCGGACCGTCGGGTTCAGGACTTCTTCAACCGCTATGCCACGACCGTTGTTGAGCGTTACGCCGGCGAGGTCGGCTACTGGATGGGGTTCAACCAGATCAACAGCGGTCTCATGGATCCCTAGCTCGCTCTCGGGATTCTGGAGGAGGAGGTGGAGGATGTCACCAGGTCCAAGCTGGTGGGGATCCATCACCAACTTCTCGCGAATGCCCAGCTGGTGCAGACGGTTCACCGCGTGGACCCGTCTGCCCGGGCCGGTTCGATGATCTTCGACATGACGGCCTACCCGGCGCGCACCCGTCCGGAGGATGCCCTGGCGGTGCAGCATGCCGACCAGGCCGTGTACTACACCGCCGATGTCATGGTGCGGGGTAGCTACCCCGCCTGGTTCGAGCGCTACTGTTCCGAGCGCGCCCTTGACCTCGGCATCACCGAGGCGGACCGGGCGCTGCTGCGTGACAACACCTCCGACTACCTCGCGATCAGCTACTACGTCACCCGGATCCTGGCCGGCGGTCCGTCGATGCTGGACAACACTGGCTGGGAGATCAACGGCGACCGGCCGAATCCCTTTCTGGAGGCGAACCGGTGGGGATGGCAGATCGACCCCGCCGGGTTCCATCTGGCGCTGCTCAAGCTGGAGGACCGCTACCCGGGCCTACCGGTCCTCGTCGCCGAGAACGGACTGGGGAACCGGGATGTGCTCGAACCGGACGGCACCATCCATGACGACTATCGCATCTCCTACCATGCCGACCACATCGCGGCCCTCGAGCGCGCGGTGCAGGAGGGGTGCCACATGGTGGGGTACCTGATCTGGTCAGGGATCGACATCGTCAGCGCTTCCTCGAACGAGCGCAGCAAGCGGTACGGGTTCGTCTACGTGGACCTCGACGACCGCGGCGAGGGGAGCGGCCGGCGATACCCCAAGGACAGCTACCGGTTCTTCCAGGAGATCACCCGGGTGGGAATGACGGCCGGCTGACGCGTCGGCAGCGTCATCGTACGGGACCGGAACTCCTACGATGGGCCCCGTGACACCTACGATCGCGGTCAGCGCTGTGGTGCTGACCGATTCTGCAGGGCGCGTGCTGACCGTGCGCAAACAGGGCACCTCCCGGTTCATGTTGCCAGGTGGGAAGCCGGAGGAGGGGGAGTCCCCGGACGTGTGTGCCATCCGTGAATGTGCCGAGGAGGTGGGTGCCGTACTGGATGCGGAGCGGCTGAAGTGGTTGGGACACTTCGTGGCTCCTGCGGCGAACGAGGCCGGGCACCTGGTGGACAGTCAGGTGTTCATCCATCCGCCGGTGGTGGTGGCGGGTCCCTCGGCGGAGATCGCCGAACTTCGCTGGCTCGATCCGCGCGATCCGCTGCTCCCCGATGACCTCGCACCCATGCTGGCGCACCACGTTCTCCCCGCCCTTGTCCGGGCGGAGTCAGCCCCCGACGGCGAACCGCTGCCAGGCCACGAGCGGGGCTAGCTGCCGTTCCAGGCGTTGCGCCTCGAAGCGCAGACCCAACAGGCCCGGGACGAAACCTCTCAGGTGGTACGGGCGAAGGTAGCGCCCCTTGACGTAGACCACCGCCATCCAGGTTTCGGAGTGCTCGGCGTCGTTGAAGCGCTGAGCTCCGATCCTGATGATCTCGGAGGCGGGCACCTCGATGGGTGAGCGCCACAGGTGCCGGATGGTCAGGGTGGTTGACTCCGTGGTCGTGGTGCCGAGGGCGAAGTCGAGCGCGTAGTACAGCATGAAGGCGGCGGCTCCCAGGAGCGCGATACCGACCAGCGCGAGGGCGCTGAGGTCCTCCTGCAGGGCACCTCGGAGGACCACAACGGCACTGAAGGCGATCCCCAGCGGCCCGATGGCGGCGCCGAGGCCCCACCACCAGGCGACACGGTAGCTGCGGCGCTGTCGCCAGTTGTGACCGGGTGGGTTCGGGGGTTGTGCCACGCCGGTTACCCTAGCGCGCGGGGGTAGGGAAGGGAACGCAGGAGTGTGGGGGTGGAAGTCCGCGATCACCACGATGTGATGCGGGCTTCGTCGAGGACCGGTCTCAGATGAGGCCCTTGGCCTTGAGCTCGAGCTCGGCCAGCTGGGTCAGGTTCGCGCTGAACAGTTCGAAGATCTTCATGGTGTGCCTCCCTTCGTCGATGTATTTAGTCTATGCGACTTAAAATCTGTGGTCACGCCGAGGCCGAACGTTGCCATCGCCGCCGGTCGCTGTTGCGAGCACCACGACACCATCGAGAATCCCGGGAGGTGGGTCAGTCGACTGCGCGATGGCATCGGAACAAGCGATACCGGCCTGCGAGTCGTTCACCGTTGGTCTGGCTCGGCTCGTGGGTCTGGTTCGCCCGGAAATTGAAAGAAGCCCACCATCACCGCTGTGTGATGGGGGCTCGGTCGGAAACAGGTGCAGTGGGCCTCTCCTCAGAGCTCGCCCTTGGCCTTGAGCTCCATTTCCGCGAGCTCGACAAGAGTCTCATGGATCCAGGTGAAGATCTTCATGGTGGTCACCTCCTCTCGCTTCGACATCAATATTAGTCTAGAACACCTATAAAGAGTTCCACGAAGGTTGCAGTGTTGTTGCATCGGGGT
>JBKEBV010000005.1:0-33766 GCA_047973315.1 Propioniciclava sp. | reverse complement strand
GCAGGGGCCCGCTTCGGCAACGCACTCCGGCTGACCCATGCCGGCTCGCGGGTCCCCTCACCGCCCCACATCGCCCTCACCCTCGCCATGCTCGCCGACCGGGGCGTCGTCACCTCTGCCGACGAGCAGCGGACCGCGTGGCAGGTCGAGCCCGGGCCCATCGCCGCCCGCGACGAGGCCATCGAACCCGATCTCATCAATGCTGCGACCTTCCTGGCCGCACCGCTCATCACCGGCGGCTCCGTCGGCCTCGCCTGGCCGGCGCACACCGCCCAGGCGGCGGACACCATCCTCGCCACCCTCGAAGCCCTCGGGGGCCGCATCGACCGCACCCCGGGCCAGGTCCGCGTCCACGGCACCGGCGTGGTGCGCGGCGCCGATCTCGACCTGAGTGAGGCGAGCGAACTCACCTGCGTCGTCGCCGCACTGCTGAGCTTGGGCGACCGACCCGGACGGATCCGCGGCGTCGGCCACGTCCGCCATCACGAGACCAATCGGCTGGCGGCTCTCGAGCGTGAACTCACTCGACGGGGGGCGCAGGTGAGCCAGACCAGCGACGGTCTGATCATCGATCCCCACCCGCTCGCCGGGGGGCCTTTCGACACCTACGCCGACCACCGGATGGCGCACGCGGGCGCGCTCCTCGGTCTGGCCGTCGCCGGGATCGAACTGAACGACATTGACGCCACCACCAAGACCATCGCGGACTTCCCCGGCCTGTGGGGAGAACTCGTCTCATGACCCCACGCCAGATCGGTCGGGACGACCACGACGGTTTCGGCCGGCCGCCCCGCCGGACCCGGCCGCGCACGAAGGACCGCCCCGACTATTCCGCCGCAGCGGTCGGGGTCGTCGTCGCCGTCGACCGCGGTCGGCTGACCGTGGTGCTGGACGGGCGAGACACCGGACGCCGCATCACGGCCACGAAGGCGCGCGCTCTCGGGCGCAAGGCCGCCATCGTAGGCGACAAGGTCCGGGTGGTCGGCGACACCTCAGGCGCCCAAGGCACCCTGGCCCGCATCGTGGAGGTCCTCCCCCGCGCGACGGTCCTGCGCAGGACCGCCGACGATGATGACCCCTATGAACGGCCTATTGTGGCCAATGCCGACCAACTCGCCATCGTCACTGCGCTCGCCGATCCGCCACCCCGCACCGGCATGATCGACCGGATCCTGGTCGCGGGATACGATGCCGGGCTGGTCCCACTGCTGGTGCTCACCAAGGCCGACCTGGCCTCGGCCGATGACCTGACAGCTCTCTACGCCGATCTCGGGGTTCCCTCGATCGCCGTCGAGCCGGGAGTCGATCTCACTGATCTGCGGGAGCGTCTGACCGGCCACCACACCGTCTTCGTCGGGCACTCGGGCGTCGGCAAGTCAACACTGGTGAACGCCCTGATTCCGGAGGCCGAGCGATCCACCGGCCAGGTCAACGCCGTGACCGGGCGCGGCCGGCACACATCCACCTCGGCCGTCGCCCTGGAGCTTCCCTCCCCCGGCGGGTGGGTCATCGACACCCCGGGCGTGCGCAGCTTCGGTCTCGCCGGCGTGACAACCGACTCGATCCTGGCGGCCTTCGACGACCTCGCCGTCATCGTCGAGGACTGCCCCCGGGGCTGCCAGCACGATTCGGCTGCGGTCGGCTGCGCCCTCGACCCGGCCGCGGCCCACGGACACGTCAACCCTGACCGCGTGGAGTCCTTCCGCCGGATGGAGCGAGCCTGGCTCGTGCCCGACACCTCGCCGTGATCGGCGTCCCCCGTCTGCTCGCTGCGGTCGTTTCCGCAGAGGTCCTGGTCGAGGTGGAGGGGGTTCCTCGGATGGCGATGGTGGTGTCTGGTTGGATCGTGTCGGGGAGGCATCCGGGCTCGGTGTCCTAGGGTGGGGGTATGGCAGAAACCTCCTGGGTGGACGACGTCCGCCTCGCCCACGTGCTGGCCGACACCGCGGACGCGATCACCCTGGCTCGGTTCAAGGCTCTCGATCTCCAGGTCTCCTCCAAACCAGACCTCACCCCGGTGTCGGATGCCGACCTCGCGGCCGAGGACGCGCTCCGGGCCACGCTGGCCCGCACCCGCCCACGGGACGCTGTTCACGGCGAGGAACGACAGGACTCCGGTTTCGGCCCCCGGCGCTGGGTGATCGACCCGATCGACGGCACCAAGAATTTTGTCCGCGGCGTCCCGGTGTGGGCGACGCTGATTGCTCTCATGGACGGCGACGAGGTTGTCGTCGGCGTCGTGAGCGCACCCGCGCTGCAACGGCGTTGGTGGGCGTCCCGCGGCGGCGGCGCCTTCACCGGCAAGAGCTTGGCGAGCGCGACCCGGCTCCAAGTCTCCTCGGTGGCTCGGCTCGCTGACGCCTCCTTGTCCTACTCCTCGCTGAACGGATGGGTGTCCGGGGCCCGGGGTCAGGAGTTCGTCGACCTCATGCGGGAGGTGTGGCGGACCCGCGCCTACGGCGACTTCTGGAGCTACGCGCTGGTGGCCGAAGGCGCGGTCGACATCGCCACCGAGCCCGATCTGGCGCTGCACGACATGGCCGCCCTCGACGTGATCGTCACTGAGGCCGGCGGCCAGTTCACCAATCTTGACGGCCTCGCCGGTCCGATCGGTCCCGGCGCCCTGGCCACTAACGGCCGCCTCCACGAGCAGGCTCTGTCCGCCCTGACACCCGGTGACGCGGACGAGGCGGTCTGAACCGCCGCACCGGCCGATATCGCAGTGGATGCCGACATGGTGCGGTGCCTCAGGTCACATCTACGCGGATCGCCTCCGGCATCGCCGCTAGCGCCTCGACCACCGCATCCCCCGGACTGCCCGCCACATCGAGAACCACATAGCCGACGTGGCCCCGCGTCGCCAGTGTCTGGTGCTCGATGTTGGTGCCGTACTCAGCCAGGATCGTGTTGATCGTGGCCAGGACACCGGGCACGTTCTGGTGCAGATGCCGGATGCGGACCCCGGCCGGGGCGCCGGTCTGGACGGTCGGAAGGTTGACGCTCAGCACGGTCGCGCCGGTAGCGGCATAGTCGGCGAGCTTTCCGGCGACAAACGATCCGATGTTCTGCTGCGCCTCCAGCGTCGATCCGGCGATGTGCGGGGTGAGGATCACATTGGGCGTGCCCCGGAGTGGATGCTCGAAGGGTTCACCATTACCCCGGGGTTCGCTGGAGAAGACATCGAGGGCCGCTCCTGCGATATGGCCGGAGTCGAGGTGGCGCTTGAGCGCGAGCGCGTCGACGACGAAGCCGCGGGACAGGTTGAGGAAGAGCGAACGGGGCCGCATCGCCGACAACTCGTCCTCGCCGAAGAAGCCGCGGTTCGCGGAGCGTCCGTCGACGTGGAGGCTGATCGTCTCGGCGGTTCCCAGCAGTTCGTGCAGGGAATCGCAGCGGCGGGCGTTGCCGAGAGCCAGTTTGTCAACGGTGTCGTAGAAGAAGACCTGCATGCCCAGCGACTCCGCGACGACCGAGAGTTGGCTGCCGATATTCCCATAGCCGACGATCCCCAGGGTGCGTCCGCGTACCTCGTGGCTGCCCACCGCCGACTTCTCCCAGATGCCGGCGTGCATGCGTTGATGGTGATCGGTGAGCCGTCGCGCCATCGCGATGATCTCCGCGATGGCGAGTTCGACCACGCTGCGGGTGTTCGAGTACGGAGCATTGAACACCGCGACGCCGTGCTCGGTGGCCGCGTCGAGGGCGACCTGGTTCGTGCCGATGCAGAAAGCCCCGACCGCGCGCAGGTCGGCAGCCGCCTCGAGCACCCGGCGGGTCACCTGCGTCGCCGAACGGATCCCGAGCAGGGAGATGCCGTCCAACGCAGCGATCAGGTCGTCCTCGACCAGGGCGCCGGGCCGGGTCTCGATCTCGAAGCCGCGGTCGGCGAGGAGCTGCACTCCCACCGGGTGGATGTTCTCAAGCAGGAGCACCTTCACGTCTCGGGATTGTACTCACCCCCGGCGCCGCAGCCTCGGAACCGCGGCCACCAGCTCGGCGGTGTAGGGATGGTTCGGCGCGTCGAAGAGCGCCACCGTCGGACCCGCATCCACGATCCGACCGGCCTGCATCACGATCACGTCGGGACACATGTGCCGCACCACGCTCAGGTCGTGGCTGACGAAGATCAGCGTCAGATCAAGGTTGTCCACCAGGTCAGTGAGCAGATTGAGCACGTGGGCCCGCACCGACACGTCCAGCGCTGACACCGGTTCATCTGCGATGACCACGTCTGGTCGCGGCGCCAGGGCGCGCGCGATCGCGATCCGCTGCCGTTGCCCCCCGGAGAACTCGTGCGGGTAGCGCGCCCCGTCCCCCGGGTCCAGGCCGACGGCTTCCAGCAGGGAGGCGACCTGCGCGGACGGATCCTGGCGACCCAGCTCGCGGGCGACCATCGGACTGCGGAGCGGTTCGCTGATGATCGATCGGACC
This sequence comes from Propioniciclava sp., assembly GCA_047973315.1. Lineage (GTDB taxonomy): Bacteria > Actinomycetota > Actinomycetes > Propionibacteriales > Propionibacteriaceae > Propioniciclava. Next base: position 29,335 of record JBKEBV010000005.1, on the reverse strand, counting down.
CGCATCCGCGGATTCAGCGAGGACCGGGGATCCTGGAAGACCATCTGAACCCCCGCCCGCAGGAAGCCGAGCCGTCGTTCCGGCATGCCGCTCACCCGCCGCCGGTCGTAGGTCACCGTCCCCTCGGTGGGCTGATCGAGCCCGGCCATGATCCGCACGAGCGTCGATTTGCCCGACCCCGACTCCCCGACGATGCCCAACCGCTGGCCGCGCTTGATGCTCAGGTCGACGCCGTCGAGGGCTGTCACGGTGCGCTTCCCGGTGACGAAACGCCGGTGGAGACCTCTCACCTCGTACAGGCTCATCGGATCCCTCCCAGGAAGTCCGCCACCGTGGGGAGCCGCGACCCGGGCGGGACGGCGTCGATGCGCGCCGTGGCGACCAGGCCTGCGGTGTAGGGATCCCGCGGCGCGGTGAGCACCTGCTCAGTTAACCCCGATTCGACCGCCACCCCATCGCGCAGGACGACCACCGAGGAGCACAGCTGCGAGACGACGGCCAGATCGTGGGAGATGAACAGGCAGGCCGAACCCGACTCCGTCAGCACCCGGTCGAGCAACCGCAGAACCGTCGCCTGGACAGTGACATCGAGTGCGGTGGTGGGCTCATCGCACAGCACCAGCGCCGGGCCGTTGATCAGGGCCATCGCGGTCACCACGCGTTGTCGTTGACCTCCGGAGAGCTGATGCGGATAGCTGTCGGCGACTCGTTCGGGCTCCGGCAACCCGACCTCGGCCAGCATCACGACGACCGCTTCCCGCGCCCGGCCGGCATCGGCACCGCGGTGCAGCCGGAAGACCTCGGCGACCTGACGGCCGGTGGTCATGGTCGGATCAAGGGCGGTCATCGGCTCCTGGAAAATCATGGTGACGCTGTCACCGCGGACCCGCGAGAAGGCGGCGTCCGACAGACCGACCAGCTCGCGCCCCTGAAGGACGATGGACCCGGTCACTTTCGCCGAGTCCGGCAGCAGGCCCATGACGGCCAGCGCGGTCACCGTCTTCCCCGAGCCGCTCTCTCCGATGAGTCCGAGCCGCTGACTCGGGGCGATGTCCAGGCTCAGCCGGTCGACGGCCGGGCTGGTCCGGCGGCCGAAGCTGATGCTCAGATCGCGGATCTGCAGCAGACTCATGCCAACTCCCGCAGGCGGGGGTCGAGGAAATCCCGCAGGCCGTCACCGACGAGGTTGAACCCGAGAACGGCCACCGCGATGGCGAGTCCAGGCCAGGCCGCCTGCAAAGGATCGGAGAAGAGCTGCGCCTGGGCGTCGAAGAGCATCCGTCCCCACGACGGAACCGTGGGCGGCGTGCCCAGACCCAGGTAGCTGAGAGCCGCTTCGGCGAGGATGGCCAACGCAAAGGTGACCGAAGCCTGGACCCCGACGAGTCCGGCGACATTGGGCAGCACGTGGCGGACCGTGATGCCGAAGCGCGTGGTCCCGCAGGACCGGGCGGCCAACACATAGTCCGAGGCGAGTACCGACAGCGCCCCGGCCCGCGTCACCCGCAGGAAGAGCGGGACCGAGGCGATCCCGATCGCGAGCATGGCGGTCTCGGTGGAGCCGCCCAGAACGCTGGCGAGCAGCAGCGCCAGCAGCAGCGCCGGAAACGCGTAGGCGATGTCGGTCGCGCGGAGAACCACCTCGGCCGGACCGCGGGGTAGCTGGGCGGTAGCGATGCCGGCGGGAACCCCGACCAGCGCCGCCAGGCCCACTGCGATGACACCGACCGAGAGGGCCGACCGGGCCCCGACGAGGATCCGACTGAAAATGTCGATGCCCATGGCGTCGGTACCCAACACATGGGGCCAGCCGGGGCGCTGCAGGGGCGTCGCGGACAGCACCTGGGTCGGGTTGAACGGGGTCCACACGTACGACACCAGCGCCATGGCGACCACCGTCGCGACCAGGACGAGGCCGACCGCGAGTTCGAGCCGCTTCATCGCGTCTCCTGGTGGTGGATCCGTGGGTCGAGCAGCACATAGCTCACGTCCACGACAGCGTTGATCACCAGCGCCGCTGCTACGAGCAGCATGACGACCCCCCGGACGACGATGAGGTCGTAGGAGTTGACCGAACCGAGCAGCAACGTTCCCAGACCCGGCAGCACGAAGACCCGTTCGATGACGACGGCCCCGACGAGGACAGCCGACAATTGGAGACCGACGACGGTGATGAGGGTGACCGCCGCATTGCGGAGACCGTGGCGCGTCAGAGCGCCCCAGCGGGTCCAACCGACCGAGCGGGCGGTCCGGAAGTAGTCCTCACTGATCACCTCGAGGAAGGCCGATCGGACGTAGCGAATCAGCACGGCCCCCTGCACCGTCCCGAGGGCGAGGACGGGAAGCACCAGATGACTCGCCCAGCCCACCGGATCCTGGCGCAGCGGCACGTAACCATTGGCCGGGAGCCACTGCAGCGTGACGGCGAAGGCCACCACCAGCAGGATGCCTGCCCAGAAGGCGGGGACAGCCATGCCCACCTGCGCGGCGGCAGAGGCGACGAACCCCGGCCACCGGCGACGCCTGAGGGCTGCCACTGCGCCGAGCGGGACGGCGAGCGCCACCGCCAGGCCGAGCCCGAGGACCACCAACCAGGCCGTGACCCCGAGCCGCGGAACGATCAGCCCGGAGACGGACTGCCCACTGAGCCAGGACCGTCCGAAGTCTCCGCGCAGCATGCCGGTGGCCCAGTCGAGGTACTGCACCACCAACGGCCGGTCGGTGCCGAGCTGGGCGCGTTTGGCGGCCAGGGACGCCTCGGAGGCGCCGTCACCCAGCAGGACCCGGGCTACGTCGCCGGGAAGCGCCTGCGTCACCCAGAAGATGACCACCGACGCCACGACCAGACTGACCGCGAAGATGCCCAGCCGGACGGTCACCGCGCGCAGCACTGATCCCTCCGCTCAGACGCGGGCCATCGTGGTGAGGTCGAACGACTCGGTGGTGGCATTGTTCGGCACGCCGGTGATTCCGGTCTTGGTGATGACCAGATTCGGCAGGGTGAACAGCCAGATCGCCGGGGCGTCCTGCGCCAGGATCTCACTCGCCTCCCGCATACCGTTCACATAGCCGTCCGGATCCGACGCGTCGGCGTCGGCGACGACCGTGGCGAGCTCCGGGTTGTCGTAACGCCAGTAGTAGTCAGGGCGGGTGAAGGTCACCAGATCCCGCCCCTCCACGTGCGCGACGATGGTCGCGTCATAGTCGGCGTTGGTGTAGACGACCTCGAGCCAGCGCGCCGGGAACTGCAGTTCCTCCACCTCGACGGTGACACCCACGGCCTCCCACTGGCTGGCGATGAACTGTGCCGAGCGCGAGGCGTACGGGAGCGCCGCCGGCTTGAGCCGCAGGGTGAGGTTCTCCTCGCCGGCTTCGGCCAGCAATGTCCTCGCCCGATCCGGGTCGTAGGGGTAGGTCTGCGCGAGATCCTCATAGTAGGGATCGGTGGGCACCGACATTGATCCGATGACCGCCCCCTTTCCACCCCACACCGTGTCGACGAGCGCCTGTTTGTCGATGGCATGGGTCAATGCCTGACGCACCTTCAGGTCCCGGAGGGCTTGGTTCCCCTTACCGGTGGCGGCGTCCTCGTCGATGGGTGCAGCGCCGTTGTTCAGCCCCATGACGACCTCGCCGTTGGTGGTTCCCTCCACGATCGTGAACCGGTCGGCATCGCTGAACTGGGCGAGAGCGTCGGGAACCTGCAGGTTGGAGATGACGTCGAGATCACCGGTGAGCATGGCGGCGGTCATAGCGTTCGGGTCACTCATGTACCGGAAGGTCACCGTGTCAAAGCGTGCCGCAGTCCCCCAGTAGCTGCGGCTGCCGGCCAGGACGATGGAGTCCCCCGGCGTCCATCGCTCGACGGCGAACGGCCCCGAACCGGCGGACTGGTCGGCCAGGCTTCCGAATCCGGTCGGATTCATGACCATTCCGGCGGTCGAGGCCATGTCGTAGAGCCACAGGTTGGACGGTTGACTCAGGTGAACCTGCAGGGTGCGCGCATCAGCGACGGTGGTGGAGTCGACCACTGCCATGCTGTTCTTGAGTTTGGCCGCAACCGGCTCGGTCCGGATGCGTTCGATATTGGCCGCAACCGCAGCGGCGTCCACCGGTGACCCGTCGGCGAAGGTCGCGGCGGGATTGAGGTGGAAGGTGTAGGTCAATCGGTCGTCGCTCAACTGCCACGCCTGGGCCAGCAGCGGACGCAGGTTGCCCTCGGCATCGAGCTTCACCAAGGTCTCGTAGACGTTGTAGAGCATCACCTGGGTGCCGGCAGCGGCCGCGTCGGCACTCGGATCGAGAGACGTGGGCGCCACCGTCGCGCCGATGACCAACGTCCGCGCATCGGTCCGCGTCGGCGGGCCGGACGCGGCCGATGGTCCGCTCGCCGGCCCCGCGCAGGCCGCCAACCCGGCCGCGAGCGCAGCCGCCGCGACCACAGCGGCGAGGTGCCGGGCGAAACGGCCCGTGCGTGGGTCTGACGAGGTCATGCTTGCTCCCTGATGGCCGGTCGCGGTGGGCCGGGTCAGCTTACCGGACCGGCCCCCCTGTCCATGATTTGGCATCGACGGTGACCTTCGGTAGCCTTGTCATCACACCGCGGGGTGGAGCAGCTCGGTAGCTCGCTAGGCTCATAACCTAGAGGTCACAGGTTCAAATCCTGTCCCCGCTACGAATTTCAGGCTCGGCTCCCAGCAGGAAGCCGAGCCTGAAATTTACGCGACGTGACTCAGCTGTCACCTCGTCCATCACCTACCGGCCCAGCAGGCTCAGAAGGCCCGGCCGGAGCGATGGTTTCTCGAACGTCCCGAACCGGGCCTCGGTGCCAGAGCAAGAGTTTGCGGCCGTCACACGGGCCCAGGCCCTCACTCCTCGACCGAGCTCCGGAGACGACGAACCACCAACCGCAACCCTCAGTGCAGCTGCAGAGCGAACACCGGCGCGGCGCACGCCGAAAATGCGAACCACGTCACCATCACCGACGCTGCCGAAAACAACAAAAAGGCGACAAAAACGAGGGAACAAAACCTCCGCAAACAGCGATACCGACCATTGATCGCCGCGATCGATCGGGATGAGGGCGATCAGGGTAGCCGGTCTCCCCGCAGTACTGGGCCGCACTCGCCCGGGTGAGCGGTCATCGGCCCGGGAGTACGAGGGGCCGAACCGACCGAGCCGAGCCATGGCTCCCACCCCGGCATCAACCCGCGAGCACGAAAGTCCGAGGACGGCACCAAGGACGACGCCCGGCTCATAGCAGTCAGGGGACGTGATCGTCGATACCGGACCTTCTCCGATCGACGGGGCAGCCACTGCCGAGCACCCGATGGGAGGGTCCGGCCACCGTGTCGTCGGGCCGGGGTGAGGACACCGACGGCGCTGGTAAAGCGGCTCCCTCAGTGGAGTATCGGCGCTGAGGCGCGCGTCCTCGAGGCCGGGACGGGTGCACCCGAGGGAGCCGACAGTGGCGGCACCGACCCATTGGACGATTTACTTCAAAATGCGACTATCTTGGCGGCAGGAAACCAGCCGCTCGACGCGCGGGGCGCGGCGAAGTGCTTCGGGGGTCGGGTTCGGCTATCGTGAGCGATATTCGTTCGAAAGTACTACGAGGATGACGCAATTTGTCCCCCCTCCGGGGGGAGGAGTCCGGTGCAGAACCCGAGTAGGCTTCCCGAATAACACTGTCTTGACCGATCGCACAGGCAAGGGGACCCCTGTTCGTGACTCAGCGCACCGTACTCGGACGCGGGATCAGTGCGGCCACGCTCGGTCTCCTCGTAGGCCTCACCGGGCTGGCTGCACCAGCATTTGCCGAGGAGCCCGTGACGCCCTCCGGACCGCCGACCAGCACTCCGCGTGAGGCGAACGGGTCCAGCCCGAACAGATCCACACCGCTGCCGACCACCGGCCCTTCCCGGCCCCAGACCCCGCTCGTCGATGCGCCCACCGACGAGATGCCCGGAGCTGTCACCATCCATTCCCCCACCGATGACCGGGATCCGAACCCCGACTGGCCCATGATCAGCGTGCTGGACGCTGAGGGCGAGGCGGTGGTCGGCGCCGTCATCGATTTCACCGTCTGCACCGGGCCCGGAGAGTCTCGCGACAGCGGCTGCGTCACCGCCTCCGATGTCCTCTCCGACCAGGAGCGCACCCTCACCGCCGCCGAGAGCGATCTGCTCCGCCGGACCGTGACCCTCGGGCCGGATGTCGCCAACCTTCGGCTTGAGGTTGTGGTGACCTCCGATGCCGATCGTCCGACCGGAAAGGCCCACGTCGCCGGACCGAGTTGGGTGACTCCTGGCGACGGGGATCCTCGGGACGGGATCCTCACCATCACGGCAGCCAACCCGACCGAGCCCGGGCGGCCGCCGGTGGAGATTGTCGCCCCGACCGACGACCCGAATCCGGATGTCAAGGGTGACCCCGAGGCCGACTGGCCCCTCATCCAGATCTTCGATGAGGGCGGACGGCGCGTCACCGGCACCCGGGTCGATTTCATCGTCTGCAGCCCCAATGCCCAGGCCCAGAATTGTGCTCGGGCCAGGCAGGTGCTCACCGAGGAGCAGCGTACGCTGACGACATCGCCGAGCGACCTGCTGCGACACACGGTCACGTTGCAGAATCCCCAGGCTCCGGTCACCCTCACCGTGATCGCCGAATCCTTGGAGGGAAGCCCATCGGTCAGTGCGTCGCGAACCGGCGGGCGCTGGACGACCACCGGAAACCCGGATGACGGAATCGTCACCTTCGGCGAACCTCCGGTGGCCATCACGCCGCCCACGGTGTCGGCTGATCCGAATCCGGTGCCCGACCCGGCGCAGTTGCCGTTGGTTAGGGTCGATGACGACGAAGGCACTCCCGTCTCCGAAGCGGTCGTCGACTTCGAGGTGTGCGTCAATCAGCCTGCGGCCGATGAGTACTGCGCGGACTCCCGCGAGGTCGAGAGCATGACCGAGGGCGACCGTACCCTCGCCACCGGCCCCGATGACATCCTGCGACGCACGGTGACTTTGGCGCCCGAACTCGCCGAGTCGCCGGCCGACGGCGTCGAGGTCACGCTCACGGTGGTGTCCCCATCGGCCGTCGGGGCTCCGCCGCCGACCGCCAGGGCCTTCGTCCGCGGGGCGGTCTGGGTCACCGACGATGCCGATGACTCCGACGGCATTCTCACCATCATCACCGCACGACAGGGCACCGATCCGCAGCCGCCCAGCCCGACGGCTCCCACTCCGACGTCCAGTGCCACCCCCACGACGGTGCCATCGGTTTCCGCCCCGACGAGCGGATCACGCTCCCCCGTCCCGCCGCGCACCGACCCTGGAGCCGGGATGGGTCTACCGGCCCCGCTGCCTCAGGTGGCACCGCCGCCGGTCGCGCCAGATCTCGAGGCTCCGGAGCCGGCCGAGGGTGAGGATCCCGAGACCGCTGAACCGGACGAAGGGGACCCGTCCACCGAACCGGCGAACCCGAACAACCCGACCAATACTCCGACCGGCCCCGGCGGGGACCACGAACCATCCTTGGTTCAGGCGCTGCTGGACGCTCCGGCCACTGCAGTGTTCGGTGGTGCCGCCGTGGTCACGCTCGCGGTCCTGTTCCTAGCCCCACCCCGCTGACGGACCGCACCCGTGACGGGTGTGCTTGGATGAAGGCGTGACCTCAACAGCGCGACTCGACTACCCCCTTCACGAGCACACCCTTGGAAACGGACTGCGCGTGGTCGTCAACCCCGACCATGCGACACCGGTGGTGGCGGTGAACCTGTGGTACGACGTGGGATCACGGGACGAGCGGCCCGGGCAGACCGGCTTGGCGCACCTGTTCGAGCACCTCATGTTCCAAGGATCCACCCACGTGGGCAGCGGGGAGCATCTCAGCGCGCTCCAAGACGCCGGAGGAAGCTGCAACGCGACCACCTGGTTCGATCGGACCAACTACTTCGAGACCGTACCCACCAGCGCCCTCGACCTTGCGCTGTGGCTCGAGGCCGACCGGATGCGTGGCCTGCTCGACGCACTCACCCAGGAAAACCTGGACAATCAGCGCGATGTCGTGAAGGAGGAGAAGCGCCAGCGCTATGACAACGCGCCCTACGGCGACCTCCTGGTGCACCTTCTCGACCTCGCCTTCCCCGCCGATCATCCGTACCGGCATCCCGTGATCGGTTCCATGGAGGATCTCGATGCCGCCGCACTGGCGGACGTGCGCGCCTTCTTCTCCCGCTGGTACGCCCCCGGCAATGCGGTGCTGACCCTCGCCGGCGATATCGAACCTGTCGACGGTTTCGCTCGCGTCGAGCGCTATTTCGGCACGGTTCCCGCTCGCGAGGTGACAGCATCGGCGCCACCGGGCCCGCTGCCGCCGTTTGCGGGGACGCCCCGCGCCGAGGTCAGCGGCGCCGTACCCGCCAGCCTCCTCACCCTGTGCTGGCGGACTCCCGCAGGCCACACCCGCGAGGCGGACGCGACCGATCTCGCGCTCGAGGTCCTCGGCGGCAGTGAGACCTCCCGCCTGCACCGACGGCTGGTTCGCACCGACCGGCTGTGCACCTCGGCGGGCGCCTCCGCGCTCGGCCTCACCCGGGGATCATCCCTGGGGTTCACGCAGGCGCGCGCCCTCGACGGCATATCGCTCGACACCGTCGAGCAGGTCATCGTCGACGAGATCGACCGCCTCTGCGAAGAAGGTCCCAGCCAGGGCGAGCTCGACCGGATCCGGACCCAGTTCGAACGCGAATGGCTCAGCCAGTGCGCCCGGGTCGAGGCGCGAGCCGATCTGCTGAGCGCGTCTGCCACCATCGACCGGAACCCGGATCGGATCAATACCCGCATCGTCGAGTACTGCTCCATCGGCGTCGAGGAGGTGCGCGAAGCGGCCCGCACGCATCTGCTCACCGAACACCGCGCGACGCTCGCCTACCTGCACACCTCCTCCGAAGGAGAAGACTCGTGAGTCAGCCGCGCCCCGCTCTGGCCCCCGCACCACACTGGGCCTTCCCCGAGCCAGAACGCCACCACCTCGACAACGGCGTCACGGTGCTCTTCTACGAGCGGCCCGGCCAGTACGTCGTCTCCGCAGGTCTCGTCATGCCCGTTCCCCTCAGTGTGGAACCCCGGGGTTCCGAGGGTGTCGCCGCCCTGACCGCTGCCACCCTCGACCAGGGGACCTCAACGTGGCCCGGCACCGCGTTCGCCGACGCCGTCGAGGCCGGCGGGGCGGTGATCGACGCCGGTGTCGGATACGCCCACGCCGAGGTGAGCATGGACGTCCCCGGCTCCCGGGTAGCTGACGTTGCCCGGCTGTTCGCCGACGCGGTACGCAACCCGGAGTTGACCGACGACGAGGTCGATCAGCAACGACAGATCCGGCAGGCCCACCTGCAACAACAACTCGCGCGCAGCGCCGACCGGGCCCACCAGGGGCTGCGACACGCACTCATCGCCCCAGGGTTCCGGGAGCAGCGCCTCCCCGGGGGTGAAACGGCCACGCTCGGGGCCGTCACCGGGGCCAGTGTGCGCGACCATCACCGCCGCTGGTTCAGCCCGACCGACGCCACCCTGGTCGTGGCCGGCGATCTGCCCCGCGACGGGCTCGACGCACTGATGGCCGCCTTCGCCGACTGGAGCCAACCGGAAGTCGGGTTGCCGCTCTCCCAGCCACCGACCCCGCAACCGAGCAGTGCGGTGATCATTGATCGTCCCGGCTCGGTCCAGGCTGACATCCGGTGGGGCTGGTTCACCATCGACAGGACCGATCCCCGGTGGGCGTCTCTCCAACTCGGCACCCACGCGATCGGCGGTGGTTTCGGGTCCCGGCTCAACACGGTGCTGCGCGAGGACCTCGGCTACACCTACGGCGTGCACCTGTCCAACGCCCCGATGCGCCAAGGTGGGATGAGTTACGTCTCCGGGTCCTTCCGCACCGAGGTCGTCGGTCGAACGCTCGCCCTGCTGCCCTCGCTGATCTCGGTGGCCGACCGGCCGCTCACCGACGCCGAGACCAACCGGGCTCGGGACTACTTGGTCGGAGTGACTCCGCTCCGTTACGCGACAGCGGGCGGCTTGTGCGACGGCGTCATCTCAGCGCTCGTCGCCGGGCTCGAGCCCAGCTACCCCGATGAACAGCTCTCGGCGTGGCGGGAGGTCACCGCCGCGGACGCGACCGAGGCGGCGGCTCAACTGATCCGCCCGGACGCGGGGACCTTGGTGGTGGTCGGTGACGCCGACGCCCTCGAACCGGAGGTCCGCGCGGCCGGCTGGGAGCCCAGCGTCACCCGGTAGCGGCGTGAACCGCTGACCGGGTGCACGGGCTGCTCAGCGGCCCATGGCGTCGATGGCCTCCTCCATCGCCGCCCGGGCCTCGTTGGTCTTCTCCTGGTAGGTGGCCAGATCGCCTTCACGCAACGCCACCTCGGCCGCGGTGAAGGCGTCCTCAGCACGGTTGAGCGCCTCTACCGTGCGCTCCTCGTCGATCGGGCCGGCCGGTGCGGGTTCCTCGGTGCCCGGATCCTCCGGATCGACCTCGTCGACGGGGAGTTCTCCGGTATCGGCGCCAGCGTCGCCGCCGAAGACCTCGTCCAGCGCTTCCTGCAGCGTTGAGCCGATGCCGATGTGCTCCCCGAAACGCACGACCACGAAGGTCAGCGCCGGATAGGCGCCCGCGTTGCCGCTCCGCTCGGTGTAGATCGGCTCCACATAGAGCAGGCCGTTGCCCATGGGCAGGGTCAGCAGGTTGCCGTACTTGATCGACGCCGCACCACGGTTCTGCTGATACGGCAACAATTTCGCCGCGACATTGGTGTCCTGGGTGATCGCGTTCTGCGTCTGGCTCGGTCCATCGATCTGCTGGGTGTCCGACATCCGCAGGATCCTCAGCTGGCCATAGTTCTCGCTGGCCGCGTCGGCGTTCACCGCCAGATAGGCGGCAAGGTTCTGCCGGGCCCGCGGAACGAACACCGCCGTCTGGCTGAAAACAGGGGCCTCGTCACCCGGCCACTTGATGGACAGGTAATACGTGGGCTCCTTGGCCTCGTCGTTGGCCTGGACCGGGTCGACCGGCACCTCCCACCTGTCGGTGGCGTTGTACCACACCCGCGGGTCGGTGACGTGATACCGACCCAGCAGTTCCCGCTGCACCTTGAAGAGGTCCTCGGGGTAGCGCAGGTGCACCAACAACTCGTCCGAGATCTCCGACTTCGGAAGGACCGTCCCCGGGAAAGCCGCCTTGAAGGTCGCCAGCAGCGGGTCGGTCTCGTCCCACTCGTAGAGCTTCACTGTGCCGTCATAGGCATCGACGACTGCCTTCACCGAGTTGCGGATGTAGTTGATCGGCTCGTCGATCTGTCCGCCGAGCACCGCCGTCTGGGCATCGGTGGTCGCGGTCGCCAATGACACCCGCTGACTGTTGGGATAGGTCGCCGAGGTCGTATAGGCATCGACGATCCACACCATCCGGCCGTCGACGATCGCCGGGTACAGGTTGCTGTCGACGGTCAGCCACGGCGCCACCTTCTTGACCCGCTCGGCCGGGGTGCGCTCGTACAGGATCCGCGAGTTCTCGTTGACCCGGTCACTGAGCAGAATGTTGAGGTCGAGGAACCGCGTCGCGAACAGCATCCGGTGCCAGTAGGTCCCCATGTCCACGCCGCCGGACCCGTCGTACTCGTTGTACTGCTCGCCGCCGCCCTCTGCACCACCGGGGGTATCGAGCTCGATCGGCGCCTGTCCCTCCTCGCGGCCGACGATGGCGAAGTCGAGGGACTGCTCGCCGTAGTAGATCCGGGACTGGGCCTGCTCGATCTCGCCCGCCGGCGGGATGTCCCGGGTGATCCACACCGGCTCCCCAATGGACTGCCGCCGGTTTCCGTACGCAGAGACCAGACCGTGACCGTGGGTGTACACGGTGTGGATGTTGTTCCAGTTGGGATCAGGAACTCCGTTGGGATCAAGCTCGCGGGCTGCCACGACGGTGTCGGTCTCCTGGCCGTCGATGGTGTACCGGTCGATGTCGAGAATCGAGGGGAAGGCGTAATAGCCGCGGACCTGCTGCAACTGGTCGAAGGTGGGCCCGATCACGTTCGGGTCCATCAGCCGGATACCGGGCAGGGCGGCGGCGTCCTCGCGAAGCTGGCCCGGACTGACCTGGGTGACGGCCTCGTACTCGTCGATCTCCGTCTCCCCGATGCCGTAGGCCTGCTTGGTCGCCGCCATGTGGGCGGCGATGTAGTCGCGCTCGTAGTCGGGTTCGTTCGGCCGGACCTGGAAGGCCTGGACGATCATCGGGTAGATCAGGGAGACGATTAGGCTCGACACCAACATCAGCGCGACGCCGGCCATCGGCAGGATCGACCGGTGCAGGAAGGCATTGACCGCGAACAGGCCGGCGACCAGGAAGGAGATCACCGCCACGATCAGGTGGGCCGTCATCCGGGCATTGCCGTCGGTGTACTGCAGGCCGGTGTAGAGCGTACCGCTGTGGAGCAGCAGACCGTAGCGGTCCAGCAGGTTCTGCAGACCGTAGAGCACGAACAGCCCGGCGGCCAGCCACGACAGATGGGTGGAGGCGACCGTCCGCCGCGGCACCCCCGACGGGCGACCGAGAGTGATGTTCCCCACCGCGAAATGCACCGCGGCGGCGGCGATGAGCCCGAAGAGGAGCGAACTGATCAAGACCGAGACAGCGAGCGTCCAGACCGGGTACTCAAGCATGTAGAACGACACATCGAGACCGAAGGTCGGCTCGGTCACCCCGGCCGGCTCCCGGTTGAGCCAGGCGATGGCGGTGAGCCACTGGGTCGAGGTGCTCAGCCCGGCCATCACCCCGAAGATCGCCGCCGGCACGACCATCGTCGCGACGAAATTGCGTTCAAGAAGCTCCCGGTACCGCTCCAGAACCGCCGACGAACCGGCCTGGAGCGAGCGGGGACGCAGCCGGAACGCGATCCACATGTTCGCCAGGATGGAGCCACCCATCAGCACAGCGCCAACCACGAACAACACTGACTGGGATGCCAGCTGGGTCAGGAAGACCCTCGAGAAGGCCGTCGCATCGAACCACAACTTGTCGGTCCACAGGCCGGCAAAGATGACGAAAGCGGCGACGAGCACCCCCACGCTGATCACGGCGATCAACAGGGGGCTTCGGGTCGGTGACTGCGGTGTTGCCACGGGTTCTCCTGGTCAGGTGGTGAGCGTTTGCGCGAGGCTCTCGGCGAGCCCCGGCACGAGGTCGGGGGAGGAGAGCAGGTCCTCAGGATGGGAGCGGACACGGGCGAGGCCATAGGCGTCACCAGCGCGCAGGACGCCGACGACGACACGGACGTCCTGGCGGGCCTCGTGGTGGGCGACGCGGTCGGCAGCCTGCTCCGGGTCATCGGGAAGGTCGCCCTCGTGATCCCGGGGAAGGAAGAGCCGCTCCAAGGAGATGGCCACCCCGTGGACGGTCGTCGGCCACTGGATCCGGGCCAGCGCCTCCAGAATGTCGTCCCCGCCGGTGAAGCCGTCCTGCTCGATCGAACTCAGCGCATCGTCGTCGATGCCACCGGGACGCTCGAGCTGCTCGCTCAGCGAGGGCTCAGCCGCGAGCAACGCGTGGGTGGGAACCAAGGCGAACAAGCGCGCCGGCTGATCCCAGCCCGATCGGCCGACATGGCGTTCAATCTCGGCGAGCGCCGCAATGAGGGCATCAGAGGTCATGAGCATCCTTGGACAAGATCGGCGGTCGCCGGATCCGCCAGCGCGTCGAGGGCCTGGATGGCGTCGTCGAGCGTGGAGACGCTCACCAGGCGCATGCTGGTCGAATAGCCCTCCAGCGATGGGCAATTCGTCATCGGAAGGATGAAGACACTCGCGCCGGCATGCTCGGCGGCGGCCACCCGTTCCCGGATTCCGCTGACACCGGAGACGTTCCCGGCGCCGTCAATGTTCCCCGCCCCCGAGACGACCGCGTCGCCCACGAGGTCGCCGTCGGTGACCCGGTCGAACAGGGCCAGCGCGAGCATGAGACTGTCACTGGCCGCGCTGTGCTCGGCGTCGACGATGAAAGTGACGCGCGGGCTGTAGTTGTACCCCATGACCAGGGTGCCGCCCCACACCGGGACGCCTGCGGCGGTGTTCGACGCGGCGGTCTCGATCGTCACCGTCACCGGGCGCTGGTCACGCAGCACCGTCAAGGTGACGGTCTCGCCGATTCCCCGGGCCCGGATCGCCTCGGGGACCGAGGCGGTGTTGTCGAACTGCTCGCCGTCGACCTCCAGGACGAAATCGCCCGGAAAGAGCTTGTCCGCGGCCGGGCCGGAGGCAGCAACCGACTGGACCATCGGGATCTGGTTCACCTCCACGCCGGCCGACCGGAGCGCCGATGCCTCGGCGTAGGCGCGCGACAACTCGAGCTGCTGCGTCCGTCGCGCCTGTTCGGATGCGTCGTCCGAGCCGGCCGGATAGAACCAGTCCCGCGGGATCGGCTCACGGTCGGCGGCCCAGTAGGCGTACAGGACCTCCGGCAACGCGATGGCCGACTGGGGCTCGGAGGTCGTCGTGCCAGCGGTGAGAATCGCACCGTCGGTCGGATAGGTCTCCACCCCTTCGGCCTGCACCACCGGCACGTTGTCGACCTCGCCGAGAAGGTCGTAGGTGATCCCTGGCGCGATGGTGACGAACGGCGTCGGTGTCAGCGCGATCACCAAAGCGCATCCCAGGAAACAGAGGGCCGAGACAGCGGCGGTCCACGTCTGCCTCGTCATGCGGCGATCCTACCGTGAGCCTGCGGGCTGTCCGGCGGCTTGCGCGATGCGGGAGAATGGCGGTGACACCGACAGGAGAACGATGCCTGAGAACGACGACCCGAACCCCTTCGAGGATTTCCTGCGACAGTTCGGGATCCAGCCCGGCCCGGACGGCTCCTTCGACATGGCCCAGCTCATCGGACCGCTGCAGAGCGCCATGGAGCAATTCGGCCGCCAGATGGGTGCGGGATCGGGTGCCGATGCGGGACCGGGCTCCGATGCCGGCCTGAACTGGACCTTCGTTCGCGACATCGCCCGCAAGGTGACCGCCGCCAGCGGACCTGACCCGTCACCGACCTCGGCGGAGGTGACCGCCGTCCGCGACACCGTGGCGCTCGCCGACCTGTGGCTGGACCAGCACACCGCCTTCGGGCGCACCAGCGCAGCGCCCGCCGCCTGGAGTCGCGCGGACTGGGTGGAGAACACCATGGGCACCTGGCAGGAGCTGCTCGGGGGCGTGTCGCTGGCCCTCACCAATGCTGTCGCATCGCTGCTGCAGCGTCCCGAACCCGAACTGGCAGGAATGGCCGCCATGATGGAGCCGATGATGCGGCAGGCCGCCTCCGGCATGCTGGCCACCCAGGTCGGTCAGGGTATCGGCGAACTCGCCACCGATGTGCTGAGCGTCACCGATCTCGGTTTCCCACTCTCCCCCACGCCGGTGATCGCCCTCCTCCCGGCCAATGTGAGCGGCTTTGCGGCCGGGCTGGAGATCTCTCCGAACGATGTGCGGCTCTATCTGGCCCTGCGGGAGGCCGCGCGGCAACGGCTCTTCGCCGATGTCGCCTGGTTGGGCCCCCAGATGCTCGCCCTGCTCAGCCATTACGCGAGCCACATCAGCATCGATCCCGACTCTTTCGAGGAGGCCATCGAGTCCCAGATGTCGGGTGGGCTCTCCCCGGAGAGCCTCGCCTCCTTCAGCGAGACGGTGACCGGGCGGCTCTTCCGCCCCGATCTGTCCGAGGAACAGCAGGAGATCGTCCAGCGGCTGGAGACGCTCGTGGCTGTCGTCGAAGGATGGGTCGACGACGTGGTGGGACAGGCGACCGCTGGCCTGCTTCCCGGTGCCGATGCCCTGATGGAGGCGGCGCGCCGCCGCCGGGCCGCGGCCGGGCCGGCGCAGGCGGCCCTGCGCACCCTGCTCAACCTGGAGTTGCGACCCCGCCGGGTCCGCGACGCTGCCAACGCCTGGGCCGCGCTGCGCAGCGCTCGCGGCGTCGACCAGCGCGATGCGGTCTGGGCCCATCCCGACCTCATCCCGACCGCCGCTGACCTCGATGATCCCCTCGCCTTCGCCGAGCGGGGCCCCGATGTGGCCGAGGGGACCGACGACCTGGACGCCGCGCTGGCCCAACTGCTCGACGAGGAGGGCAACGGCCCGTCGGAGTGAACCCTGACACCCCGGCATTTTCTTCCGGTGAGTGACCTCCGGGGGTTGACCCTCGGATCGGGGCCCGATAGCGTGATCATCACCAAGACCCCCGGAACATCGCAATGCCCGCAGGGGAAGGCGGGCAGCAGCGACACGCCGGGGGTCTTGCCCTGTTCGGCTAGGGCTGACACCCCAGGTCACCTATGCTGAAGCGGAGATCTGCGGCCAGCCGGCTCAGCTCAGAGACAATCCTCAGGAGGAAATTCGTGTCGAACGAGACGTACAGCGGCAGCTTTTACTGTGTGAAGTGCAAAGACCACCGTGAAGCCGAGGGGGCTGTGTCTGTCAACGAGAAGGGCACGCGTATCGCCAAGGCCAAGTGCCCCGTGTGCAGCACCAACCTCACTCGCTTCCTGCCGAAAAAGTAACCCACGACCTCAGCAGAACCCGAGGGCGCCGGATCTCTTCCGGCGCCCTCATTGCTGTCCCCGTCGGGCCCGCGGACCGATCGGCGCGGGCTTGGCCTGAGCAATTTGGTGGGATCCGCAGGAGTTGCGCGGGCCAATACCGATCCCCGACGGAGCCGGGGCGCCTGCTGGCAGGACCCGTGGCGAACTGGTCGGCTCTTTCCCTTGGCGCCGCCGCCCTCGGTGATCAGGTGTCGTCCCGGTGTTGTCCCCCGGCAACGTGAACCCCCGGACCCGGGCGGCATCCGGCACGCTGACCATATGAGACCCACCCTCACCGTGCTCTGGCGCGAGCCGGGAATGCTCCAGATCGGCCTCGACCCGGACCGGTCGGCCGTCCTCACCGGGTGCCCACCCGAGGCCGACCGGGTGGCGCGGCTCCTGGCCGCTGGCCGCACACCGGCCGACGTCGCGGCCCTCTCCCCGCAGGTCGACCCCACCTGGACCGCCACCACGGCCCGAGAGGTGGCAGCGATCAACTCCCTCCCTCGCGCGACGCCGACGCCGCGGGTGCTCCTGCTGGGTTCCTCACCGATCGCCGACGCCTGCGCACCGCTGCTGCTCGAGGCCGGTGCCCGCATCGAGCGCCCGGTCACCCTCGACGACGCTCTGAGCCGGCCCGCCGGGCCGACGGTGGTGCTGGTGGCCCACCAACGGGTCGAGCCTGACCGGGGGGTGCTGGCCCAGCTCACCCGTGCAGGCCTACCGCACCTGATCGTCCGCACCGAGGCTGAGCGAACGGTGGTCGGACCCTTCGTCGAGGTCGGCCGGGACCCGTGCCAGCAGTGCCTCGACCTGACCCGCCGTGATCTCGATCCCCGCTGGCCACATCTGTTGGCACAGTTGTGCCGCATGGTCACCGAACCCGATCCGTCCCACACCGCGTGGGCGGCGGCCACCGCGGTGAGCCTGCTCCGGTCCCGATGGGCCGGCTCGGCCAGCGGTGGCGGCATTACCGTCGAACTGGACCGCCATCGCCACTCGCTCGCGACCCGGACGTGGCGACACCATCCGTCCTGCTCATGCCAGGACCTCTGATGATCCTCAGCGGCGGTGAGCCGCGATCACCTCCAGGACCCCGGCGCCGTAGCGTTCCAGCTTGGTGGAGCCGACCCCGGGAAGAGCGGAGAGTTCGAGCAGACTGGTCGGCCTGTTCTCTGCGATTCCCCGCAGGGTCGCATCGCTGAACACCACGAAGTCGGGAGCGCCGGACGCCGCCGCCATCTCTGCGCGCCAGGCACACAACTCATCCCACAACGCTGCCTCAACCGGAGTGGCGCAGTCATCGTGACGACCCAGCTTGCGCTCGGCCGAGGTCCCCAACGGGGCGTCGCAGATCCGACACCGACGGGCCAGGGCCGTCCCCCGACTTCGGCGACGCGAGGCGATCGACCTGGCCGGGCCCAGGTCTGTTCCCGGGAGCGGCAGAAACCGGCTCGGCGCCCGCCGGGGCCCGCCACCGTGGCGGGTCTCCGCTCCGGAGAGGTGCAGCCATTCCCGGGCCCGGGTCACCCCGACGTAGAGGAGGCGCCGCTCCTCGGCAAGGGCGTCATCGGAGCCAGCCAGCGCGAAGGGAATGCTCCCCTCATGGACCCCGATGATCGCCACGGCGTCCCATTCCAGTCCCTTGGCTGCGTGAAGCGTCGACAGGGTCACCCCCTGCCCGTCCGGGGAGTGGTGCGAGCGGGCCCGCTCGGCCAGTTCCGCCACCAGCTGGTCTGTTCCCGCCCCGGGCTGCAGACGCACGAAATCGGCACCCAGGGAGGCGAGCGCGTCCCAGGACTCCCACCGCTCCCGCATGCTCCCCTGCCCCTGCGGAGGTTCCGGACTCCAGCCGAGGCCGGCCAGCACCGCCTGCAGCACGTCGGCCGGTGTCTGGTCGGCTGCTGGCTGCGCCGTCCGCAACGCCCGCACCGCGGCCCGCACCTCGGGGCGATCGAAGAAGCCGTCGCTGCCGCGGGTGAGATAGGGGATCCTGGCGTCGGCGAGGGCCGCCTCGATGACGGGGGACTGGGCGTGGATGCGGTAGAGGACCGCCATCTGTGACCACGGAGTCCCCGCTGCCTGGACGGTGGTGAGCCAGGCGGCGACGCCCGCGGCCTCGGCCGCCTCGCTGCCGGCCATACCCACCACCGGCGCCGGCCCGTCAGCACGCATCGCTCGCAGATCGACCCGGTGAGGCTGGTCAGACATCAGGTCATTGGCCAGGCCGACCACCTGCGGCGTCGACCGGTAGTCGCGGCGCAGGGTGATCCGGGTGGCCCGGTATCGCTGGTGGAAGGATGTGAGGAAGGACGCCTGCGCCCCCGCGAAACTGTGGATGGTCTGGGCGGGATCCCCCACCACGCAGATCTCCTCGGAGTCGCCTCGCCACAGGTCGAGCAGCGCCTGCTGCAGGGGGCTGACGTCCTGGTACTCGTCCACGACGAAGTGCCGGTAGGTGCGCCGAACCTCTCCCGCGATCTCCGGGTGATCGGCCAACAGGCCGGCGGTGCACAACAGGATATCGTCGAAGTCGATGACCCCCCGGGCCGCCTTGGCAGCCTCATAGTGGGTGAGGATCTGACCAACCTCCTCCGGGCTCCTCCCCGACACCGACCTCCCACGCGACCCAGCGACAACGGGGTACTCGTCGGGGCTGACATTGCTCACCTTGCTCCAACCGATCTCGCCGGCGACGTCGCGGATCAGCCCAGCGTCGGGAGTGAGGCCCTGGCGGCGCAGCGCCGCAGCCACCAGAGTGGCCCGGCTCGACTCGACCGGCGGCAGTTCGGTGCCGAAGGCCCGCGGCCAGAAGTACTGCGCCTGCCGGAGCGCGGCCGAGTGGAAGGTTCGCGCCTGCACGCCGGGGACGCCGAGGCGGTGCAGCCGGGCGCGCAACTCACCTGCAGCGCGGGTGGTGAACGTCAGCGCCAGGACCCCGTGGGGAGGGAACACCCCCGTCGCGACGCCGTACGCGATCCGGTGCGTCATCGCCCGTGTCTTGCCTGTCCCCGCACCCGCCAGCACGACCACGGGCCCCTCCAGCGCCAGGGCGACCTGCCGTTGCTCGGGGTCAAGATCGGCGAGGATCGTCTCCGGGTCTGCCTGCACCCTGAGAACCCTACCGAGACTGCGCAGCCGACCGCCGACTCGACGGCTGGTCAGGGGGTGTCCTGCGGCACATCCCGCTCGCCACCATCGACCGCCAGGTCCACCAGACCCGACCACCGCGATCGTGGCCCCACCGATCAGGGTGTCCGAGGTGCTCGGTTGATCCGAAACGTCGGTGCCTCGCCCTAGGGTAGGGGGCGATGTCAGAACTGGTCGTCCACCGCAGCGCAGACCTGCGCGCCCTCGCCGACGGCTTCCTGGGCGCGTCCACCGGGGGGAAGGACCCCTTCGCCCAGCCCTTGCTGCTGGTCCCGGGGGCAGGCCTCGGCCGGTGGCTCAGTCAGTATGTCGCCCACGGGACCGGCCCCGAGGGGATCTTCGCGGGGTTCGACGTCCAGCCACTCGCCTCGCTGGAGACCCTGCTCGACCCCGACGCCGCTCGCGACCCGTGGCGCCCCGACCGCCTGGTCTGGCGGATTCTTGAGGTGCTCGACTCCGACGACCCGGTGCTGGCGCCGGTACGGCACCATCTGACCCGCAACGACCAGCGCTATGCCAACGCCCACCGGTTGGCCCGGCTCTTCCTGCACTACTGCGATCACCGCCCCACCCTGGTGGCCGGCTGGACCACCAATTCCGGGCCGGACAACGTCGGTGCGGACGACGTCTGGCAGCCGCACCTGTGGCGCTGGCTGCACACCCTCATCGGCGACCCGGACCCGATCGAACGGCGCGCCACCTGCATCGAGCGGCTCACCGGTGCCGAGACTGAACTTCCCTGGCCCTCGGTGCACGCCTTCGCACCCCGGAGGATCCGGCCGCACGACACTCACCTGGTGCGCGCGCTGGCCGCCCAGGTGATGGTGCACGTGTGGCTGCCCAGCGACGGCCCCGAGCCCACCACCCATCCGTTGGGCGCTCCCCTCGCCCGTCGCGCCCGGGCCTGGCACCACGCCTGGCAGACCGTCGCCAGCCGCACCGAAGACCTCACCGCTCCCCCACCCCCCGCCACCGCCCTGGGCCGTCTCCAGGCCGGGATCCGTACCGGCACGCCGACCCCGGTCGGCCAGGACCCGAGCATCGCGATCCATGCCAGCCATGGCCCGGCGCGTCAGGTCGGCGTGCTGCGGGAAGCCCTCACTGGTGCCTTTGCCGACGACCCGACCCTGGAGCCCCGCCACGTCGTCATCGCCTGCCCCGAACCGGCCCTGCTCGCCCCCCATCTGGATGCCGCGTTCACCCCGGCGCGGGTCCCCTCGGCTGACCACCGCGCTCACCCGGCGACAACGTTCCGGCTCCAGATCGCCCAGACCTCGGCCGCCCAGACCAACCGTGTCTACGCCCTGCTGGCCGACCTGCTCCGCCTGGGAACCGGCCGGGCCACCAGCAACGATCTGTTGGCCCTGGCCCAGCATCCGTTCGTGGCGCGACGGTTCGG
The DNA here is from genome assembly GCA_047973315.1 of Propioniciclava sp. Taxonomy (GTDB): domain Bacteria; phylum Actinomycetota; class Actinomycetes; order Propionibacteriales; family Propionibacteriaceae; genus Propioniciclava. Next base: position 8,174 of record JBKEBV010000005.1, on the reverse strand, counting down.
ATTCGACGCCGACGCCCTGGAACGGCTGGAGGAACTGCTCGATGCGGCCGGGGTCCGCTGGGGTGTCGACCAGGCCCACCGGTCCCGCTTCGGACTCGACAACGTGCCGCAGAGCACCTGGCAGCTCGGCGTGCGTCGCCTGCTGCTGGGCGAGGCGTTCAGCGCCGACCGCCCGACCAGCGTCGGCGCGGTCGCGACCGTGGACGATGTGACCTCCACCGACGCGACGGTGATCGGCGCTCTCGCCGAGCTGGTCAGCCGCGTCTCGAGGATCGTGGCGGATTTCACCACCCCGCGCGGACTCGCGGCCTGGGCTGAGCGGCTCCGCCACACCACCGAGGTCCTGCTCGAGGTCCCGTTCACCGACCTGTGGCAACTCAACCAGGTCTGGTCGGTGCTGGATGAACTGGCAGGCCGCGCCGAAGCCTCCACCACCGCGTTGGGCCCCGCCGATGCAGCCGCGCTGCTGGACCGGGCCTTCGAGCACCGGACCACCCGCCCGAACTTCGGCAACGGGTCGCTGGTGGTGTGCTCGCTGGAGGCCCTCGCGCGGGTCCCTCACCGGGTGGTCTGCCTGGTCGGACTGGACGAGCAGACCTTTCCCCGCCGCACGGTCCCTGACGGTGACGATCTGCTCGCCGACCAAGTCGCCGACCTCGATCCGGATCCCGGCGCCGACGATCGACAGCTGATCCTTGACGCTGTCCTGAGTGCCACCGAGCGCCTCATTGTCGTCTACCAGGGCTTCTCGACCCACCTCAACACCGAACACAACCCTCCGGCCGGTGTCCTAGAACTGGTCGAGCTCGCCGGCCAGCGGGCCGAGCCGCTCCAACCGTTCTCACCGGCCAACTTCCTCACCCCGCCCCGGAGTTTCGATACCGCCGCCCTTACCGCGGCCCGGGCTCTCGCCGGCGAGCACCGTCAGGTGGCCGACCGGTGGCAGGTGGGCTTCGTGCCGCGGACCGAGGATCTCACCACCCTCGACCTGGGATCACTGGTCTCGTTCGTCCGGCACCCGGGCGCCTTCTGGCTGCGGCAGCGGACCGGCATCACCCTGACCGATGAGGAGCCGTCGGCCCAGGAGCTCCCCCTCGAGCTGGGCGCCCTGGACGAATGGGCCCTCGGCAACCGGATCCTCGCCGCCCTCAACGAGGGCCAGCCAGCCGAGCCGTTGATCACCAGCGAGTGGCTCTCGGGCGACGTTCCGCCGCTGTTACTGGGACGACGCGCCATGGAGCGGGTCAGAACCACCGCCGACCGGCTTCACCGGGCCTGGCGGACGGCAGCCGCGCCGGAGGTGGTCCCGACGCTGGTCTCCCTCGACGTGGCGGGCGTGCGGATCACCGGGTCTCTCACCACCCGGGGCGATCGCCTCGTCGAGGCCCACTACGCCCGTATCTCCCCGCGCCATCTGGGGGCCGCCTGGGTCCAGGTGCTGGCCGCGACCGTGATGACCGGCCGGCGCACCGACGCTGTGCTGATCGGGCGCGGCGGCACCGAACGGCTCAGCGCCCCTCCGGTCGACATCGCCAACGCGCTGCTCACCACCGTGGTCGGCCTTGCCGTGGACGGCACCACCGAGATCCTGCCGATGCCGCCGCGGCTGGCCCACCGGTGGGCCCGGTTGCGCGCCCGCGGCGAGGATCCGCTCGCGGACACTCGGGGACTCAAACAGGCCTGGGACCGCGACCACGACCAGGTGTGGAAGCGGTGCCTTCCCGGTCGGCGCCCGGGGGCGCGTGCGCGCACCGAGGACGGCAGGTTCGGCCACCCGGAGGAGACGCCCCCGTGGGGCGCTCTGGCCACCAGCGTGTGGGGCCCCCTGGGCCGAGGGCCGGGCACATGATCACCGCCGCTCGGTTCTCTCGCACGGCCGCGTTGCCCCGGGGCGTGACGGTTCTGGAGGCGTCCGCCGGGACGGGCAAGACCTATGCCATCGCCGCTCTTGCGGCCCGGCTACTGGCCGAGGGGTCGGTCGGCATAGACGAGGTTCTCATTGTCACCTTCTCCCGGGCGGCGACCGCCGAACTGACGCGCCGGGTCCGCGACCGGCTGCGTTCCAGTGCCCGGGCTCTGGAACGCGCCACCCACGGCGAAGAGCCCACCGACGAGCTTGACCTGCTGTTGACCACCGGGGTTGCCGCCGACGAGGTGGCTGCCCGCGCCGGCCGCCTCGCCGACGCCTTCGCCGGGTTCGACCGCGCCACGATCATGACCACCCACGAGTTCTCCCAGGCCATGCTCAGCGGTCTGGGGGTGCTGGCACCGCAGACGCCGCAGTCCACCCTGCTGGAGGACCTGACCTGGCTCGCCGACGAGGTCGCCGCTGACCTCTACCTCCAGCGGTACGGCACCCACCCCGAGAGCCCGCCGTTCCCGTTCGCCGAGGAGGGCGGACCGCGCACCGACCCCGGAGCGCGGGCGATCGCCCGGGCGGCGATGGCCGATCCGGCGCCCCTCTTCGGCGAGGACTCGCCCGGCGTCGGCGGTGAGCGGGCCCGCTTCGCCGCAGCCGTCCGCGCCGAGGTCGACCAACGCAAGCAGGACCGTCGCCTTTTCAGCTTCGACGACCAGCTCTCCCGGCTGGCCGACGCCTTGACCGACCCGGTGACCGGGGCCGCGGCGCGCGCCCGGCTGTCGGCCCGCTTCCCCGTCGTTCTCGTCGACGAGTTCCAGGACACCGACCCGGTGCAGTGGCGCATCCTCTCCGAGGCCTTCGCCGAGGAGTCGACCGTCGTTCTCATCGGGGATCCGAAGCAGGCCATCTACGGGTTCCGCGGCGGGGATATTGACCAGTACGGGGCCGCGACCCGGTCCGCGGCGGTGCACACCACCCTCACCGTCAACCGTCGTTCCGATCCGGCAGCGGTCGCCGCGGTCGGTGCCCTGTTCTCCGGCGTCAGCCTGGGCGAGGCCATCGACGTCGGTGGGGTGTCGCCGGCCCGCACCCCGTCGCTGGTGGCCAACGGTCCACCGTGGGACGCAGGCCTGCAGATCCGCACCGTGGAGGCCGAGGAACCGATCAGCCCCTGGCAGGCCCGCGACATCATCACCGCCGACGCTGTCCAGGTGGTCAACACACTGCTCGGTCCCGAGCCTCCCCTGACCCGGGACGGCGGCACCCTCGCGCCCCGCGACATCGCCATCCTGGTCCGGTCCAACCAGCGCGGGCACGACCTGGCTCAGGCTCTCACCGGAGCTCGGATCCCGGCGACCTTCGCCGGCACCAGCAGCGTTTTCTCCTCGGAAGCGGCGGCGGACTGGCTCACCCTGCTCCAGGCGATGGACCGGCGACGGCGTCCCTATCTCCAGCGGGCCTGGCTCACCGACTTCGTCGGTGCGGATCTGGCGGCAATCGCCGGCGCCGACGAAGCGACCACCGGGGACTGGGCTCTCCTGGTTCATCGATGGGCCCGGGTCCTGGCCCGGGCCCAAGTACCGGGACTGATGGCTGCTCTCGACACCGACACCAACTTCACCGCCCGCCTGCTGCAGCGACCCGATGGCGAGCGACGGGTGACCGACCATCAGCATCTCGCTGAGATCCTCCACACCCATGCCGCCAGTGCCTCGGGGCCGCGGCCCCGGGAACTCGCCACCTGGCTCCGCGGCGAGATCGATCGGGCCCGCGGCGACAGCGAGCGGACTCGCCGGCTGGAGACCGACGCCGACGCCGTCCAGATCATGACCGTTCACCGCGCGAAGGGACTCCAGTGGCCGGTCGTGCTGGTGCCCGAGGCGACCGCCGAACCCTGGGACCGACCCGATACCGGGCAGGCGCTCATCCTCCCCTCGCCCACCGGCCGTCTCCTCGACGTGACCGGGCGCGGCCCCGGACGCGGGGAACGGCTCGAACGGGCCCAACGTGCCGCCGACGACGAGGAACTCCGCACGCTGTACGTCGCCCTCACCCGCGCCCAGTCCCACACCATCACCTGGTGGGCCCATCACTGGCGCGTCGGCAGGGCCCCGCTGCACCGGTTGATGTTCGCCTCCCACGATTCGAGCACGCCCCGGCGGCCGGACCGGGCCTATCCCACCGATCACCACCCCGACCGGGCGAGGCCCCGGTCGCTCCCGTGGCCCGAGGGCTGCGGGATCGCCGTGGAACCGGTGCCGGGCGCCACCGTCCCCGTCAGTGTCCGTAGGCCGCTGGAGGCGCAGCTGAGCGTCCGCGACTGGGAACGGAGAATCGACCTCGACTGGCGCCGCACCTCCTACTCCGGGCTGACCGCTCCCGCCCACGACGCCCTTCATCACAGCGAGGGGATGATCACCGATGAGGCCGATCCCGAACCTGGCGCCATCGTCAGCGATCCCCACCTCGCCGAACCCTCACCGATGGCCGATCTTCCCGGTGGCGTCGCCTTTGGCAGCCTCGTCCACGGGATCTACGAGACCCTTGAGGCGCGCGGTCCCGACTGGCGCGGGACACTCACCGGTGCGGTGGCCCGCGGGCTGCGGCGGTGGCCCGTCGCCGGGGTTGACGCCGCGGACCTCGCCCGCGCTCTCATTCCGGGCCTGGAGACGCCGTTGGGATCGCTGGTCGCCGACGCCTGCATGCGCGACTTCGGGCCGGGCAGTCGCTTGGCCGAGATGGACTTCGAGATACCCCTGGCCAACCCCTCGGCCCGCATCCACGCACTGGCCGACCTGCTCGCCGACCACCTGGGGGCCGACGACCTGCTCGCGGACTACCCCGAGCGGCTGCGCCGCCCTGAGCTGGCACCCCAGCGCCTGCACGGCTTCCTCACCGGGTCCATCGACGCGGTGCTGCGGGTGCGGACGCCGGACAGCCCCGAGCGGTTTGTCGTGGTCGACTTCAAGACCAACCGGCTGGCGCCGACAGCGGAACCGCTCACGCTGGGCCACTACACGCCCGCGGCGATGGCTGCGGCCATGATGGACAGCCATTACCCGCTGCAGGCGCTGCTCTACAGCGTCGCCCTGCATCGCTACCTCAGCCTGCGCCTGCCCGGGTACCGCCCCGAGGCGAATCTCGGCGGTATCGGATACCTCTTCGTGCGGGGACTCGCCGGACCCGCCACCCCGATCGTCGACGGCAGCCCGACCGGGGTCTTCACCTGGTCTCCGCCCGCAGCCCTGATCACCGAGGTCTCGGCCTTTCTCGCCGGGGAGCCAGCATGAACGGTGATGTCGCTGTCAGCAGCACCGGCCTCCTCCGGGCGTTCTCCGAGGCCGGCGCCCTGGCCTGGGCCGACGTGCAACCGGCCCAGCACCTCACTCACCTGTTCGGCGAGGCCGACGAACGGGTCGCCCTGGCCCTCGCCCTCACTGTCCGGGCTCTGCGCGGGGGATCGATCTGCCTCACGTGGGACCGGATCCGGGATCTGGGCTCAACCGACGATGGCGTTGTCGCCGTCCCTGAGGATCTGTGGCCCGCCGACGAACCGTGGTTGGAAGCCGTGCGGGCCAGCCCTGCGGTCACCGTCGGCGATCAGACCGACGGTGAGGGTCCGCTGCGGCTGGTCGACGGAGCGCTCTATCTGGAGCGCCACTTCACCGATCAGGAGAATGTCCGACGCCTGCTGCTGGCGCGGATGGTGGCGCTCTCCGGCCGCCCGCCAGGTGCCGGTCAGGACGCCGCGATCGAGCACGCGGTGACCGATCCACTCACCATCATCGCCGGCGGACCGGGAACCGGGAAAACCTATACCATCCGGCGCATTGTCGACCATATCGCCGCCACCGAGCCCGCCACGATCGTGGGTCTGGCGGCCCCTACCGGCAAGGCGGCCGCACGGCTCACCGAATCCTTGGCGACCCCCGCGCTCACGGCGGTGACCCTCCACTCCCTGCTCGGGTGGCGGCGTGGCGCTCGCACCAGGTTCCACCACGACGCCCAGCATCCGCTGCCCCACGATGTCGTCATCATCGATGAGATGTCCATGGTCTCGATGCTGCTCATGGCCCGTCTGCTGGCAGCACTCAAGCCCACGGCCAGGCTGGTCCTGGTCGGCGATCCCGATCAGCTCGCCTCCGTCGATGCCGGGTCGGTGCTGTCGGACATGACCCGCGCCCCGGCCACCTCGACGGTCGTCGTCCGACTCACCGAGAACCACCGCTTCGACGGAGACATCGCTCGCCTCGCCGAAGCCATCGCCGCCGGGGACGACGCCAGCGCGGTGGAGACGCTCGCCGAGTCCTCAACGGTGCGGCTCATCGATCCGAGCCGAGGGACCACGATCCTGCGTGACCGCCTCCTCGACCCGGGTATCCGACTGCTGCGCGCTGCGGCGGCCGGCGACGTGGACGGTGCGCTGGCCGCCTTGGACTCCCATCGGCTGCTCCTGGGTCACCGGCGCGGCCCCTTCGGAGTGCAGACCTGGACCCGTCAGGTGATCGACTGGCTCGCCGAGGCGGAGCCCACCCTCGCCGGCGATCCCGACAGCGCCGTCGGACGCCCCGTCATGGTCACCGCCAATGCACCGGACTTCGGGCTGTACAACGGCGACACCGGCGTGGTGATGGGCGGGTCGGGACCGGCGCAGGCCTGGTTCCGGACCGGCGGGAACCTCCGGCCGTTCGCCCCGTTCCTGCTGGACAGTCTGACCCCGGTCCATGCGATGACCGTGCACAAGGCCCAGGGCAGCCAGTTCTCCGACGTGACCGTGGTGCTGCCACCGCCGGGGTCCCCGCTGCTCACCCGCGAGCTCCTCTACACCGCGGTCACCCGCGCCCGTCGCTCGGTGGTGCTGTTCGGAACCTCCGAGGCCGTCGCGGAGGCGGTGTCGCGCCCAGCCCGGCGCATGAGTGGGCTCGCCCACCGGCTGGGGCACCCGACTCCGACCCTCTGATCGGCGACCCGACCCAGGAACCGCGGCCGGGTCGGGCCCCGCCCCAACGGTGCGGTCGGATCAGATCCGCAGCCCTCCTGCACGCCAGGCAGCGATGATGCGGTGAGCGATGGAGGCCGGACCCGGCAGGCTGACCTCGCCGACGGCGATGGCATCGGTGAGCTCAGTGCGGGTGAAATAGCGCGCCCGGTCGATCTCGACGCCGTCAACGGCGATCGGCGAGGCATCGGCGCGAGCCACGAAGCCGAGCATCAGCGAACGTGGAAAAGGCCAAGGTTGGCTGCCCACATAGCCGACAGCCCTCAGCCGCACGCCCGACTCCTCGGCAATCTCGCGGTGGACCGCCTGCTCCAGCGATTCCCCCGCCTCGACAAAACCGGCGAGCAGCGACATCCGGGTCGGGTCCCACAGGGCCTGGTGCGCGAGCAGCAGACGGTCATCAGCGTCCACGACCGCCACGATGACGGCCGGATCGGTGCGGGGGAACCGCAGCCGTTCGCACCGCGGACACCATCGTTGCTGGCCGCCGGCACGCATCTGGGTGGGGCTGCCGCAGCGACTGCAGAACGGGGCCTCCCGGTGCCAGGTGACCAGCGCCACCGCAGACATGGCCAGATGAAGGTCGGTGGCGTCAAGGAACCCGGCGATCTCCCGCAGGGAGGCGCATGCCCCCGGATCCGGCGTCGGAGCAGCGAACCAGGCGCGTTCGTCGATCAGACCGATCAGACAGTGCCGCTGCGGATCGTAGGGTTCGGTGGGACGGGTTCCCCGCAGGGCGTGGCCGACCACGTCGACGCCCACCCGGGCGTCCTCGGCGACCCCCAGCACTGTGGTGTCGTCGCGGGCCCACAGACCGGCGATCCAGGGCGCGTCCTCGCGACGGCCCAGCACCCGGTCGAGCCGGCTGTCCGGTAACCAATCCTCCATGCGCCCCTCCCCCGGCAATGACCGGCGGTGGTCCGCCGCTGTGGATCAACCTAGTGGGTTGTCTCGGCCGATCTGCTGCCTTCGCGGCGCCCGATGCGCGCCGTGAGCTCATCGGGGAAGCCGACCACGTGCGGCAGATCGTCCTCAGCACAGCCGGCCACGACGACGCCGAGCTGCTGCACTACCGCACCGAACCGGTGCGGATCGACGTCGACGTGGAAGGCGTGTTCGACGACTTCGGCCTGACCGACCTCAACGAGGAAACCACCGAGGAGCTGGCCGCTCGCGAAGCCACAGCCGACGAGGTCGCCGAAGACGATCGTCTGTTCGGGGTCGACACCGAGGGACTGCTGCAGCGCGCGGATGGCCGAGCCTTTGTTGACCCGAGGGTTGATGATGTCGACCCACTCTGCGCTCGACCTGATC
>JBKEBV010000231.1:0-2635 GCA_047973315.1 Propioniciclava sp. | reverse complement strand
TCATCCCGAACTGAGCGGGCATCCACCAACTCCCACCCCAACAGGAATGCACCTATGACAATGGAGAATCAGTTCGGTCAGCCCATCGGCGATCCGATCCCAGGGTGGATGGGTGCTGAGCGTCCTGCACGAGTCAGCCTGCGCGGTCGGTGCAGGCGTGTCCGGTGAGCGGCTGCGGGGCTGGTGCACCGTGGAGCCGCTGAAGGCTGATGCGTGCCTGGGTGGAGGAGGTGGCGCCGGGTTCAGATCCGCTTCACTACGCGGTCGTCGACCACCACACCGGGCGTGCACTTGGCTCGTTGTCGGGACACCGCGTGGTTCTCGCTGATCGACACCGAGTGGCCACGCGTGCGGGAAGCTCTTGAGGTGTGGCTTGACCCTGCGAACTTTGACGCCGATGGGGCCGGACTCCGGCACATCCGGAACCGGGGCGGTCACCCCACGTGCAGGGTGGTGAAGATGCCAGCGTCCAGGGTGAGTACCCCCTCGGCGACCTGGCCGACGTGGGGCGTGCCATCGATGGTGACCGGGACGGCAGCCTTGGCGAGCCCGAAGATCCGTACCCGCACCTTCCGGTAGTCCGGGACGAAGGGGCCCGTCCTGCTCCAGTGCATCGTGAAGGAGCCCTCGTGATGTCTGGTGTTGAAACGGGACCGGCGTGCATGTCCGTCGCGATAGCCGTAACCATCGCCGGAATCCTCGTACAACCAGGACGTTGCCGTCCCCCGATAGACATCCAGGATCAAGGTTTCTACCGGAATCCCGGTGTGCCGGGCGACGGGCCAGGTGGGGACCACCGCCCCGGCGCGTACATAGGTGGGCAGCCCCAGACCGGCCGCTTCCCACAGCGTGCGGCCACCCGAGGTGCGCGTGCCCGATTCCCACCGGTACCAGTCGCCGGACGGGAGCCGCACCTGTCGGCCTCGCGCGCCTTGGTGAAGGATCGGCGCGACCACCAGATGGTCCCCCAGCAGAAACTGGTCCTCGACCCGGACGAGATCGGCATCGGCAGGATCGTCGAAGAACATCGGGCGAAGGATCGGCATTCCCTCGGCGGCGGCGGCCTGGAAAGCGGTGTAGAGGTAGGGCAGCAGCCGGTAGCGCCGTTCGATCGCCTCCCGCACGCGCCCGGTGGTGGGCTCCCCGAAGCTCCAAGCGGTGCGGTTGCGTGCCGAGCGGGTCGAATGGCTCCGGAAGAATGGAGTCAGGCAGGCCAGCTGCATCCAGCGCAGATACTGCTCCGCGCCGGGGTTTCCCTGGAAACCGCCCACATCGCTGCCGGTGAAGGCGATCCCGGACAAACCCAGATTGAGCAGTTGCGGGATCGTCATGCGCAGGTGGGACCAGGTCGCGCGGCTGTCCCCGTTCCACGATGAGGCATAGCGCTGCAGACCGGCGTAACCGGCGCGGCTGAACACGAAGGGCCGTCTCTGCGGCCTCAGCGCGGCCAGTCCGTCCCGGGTGGCCCGGGCCATCTGCATGCCGTAGACCCCGTGCCCACCCCCGGCGTGAGTGTTTCCCCGGCCCTCCCACTGGTGCGGGGTCGCGTCAGGCAGGGTGTGCCTCAGGTCGAAAGTGCTGGGTTCGTTCATATCGACCCAGAGCCCGTCGACACCTGTGGCGGCGAAGGCCGCCGACCGATCCGCCCACCAGGAGCGAGCCTGAGGGTCGGTGAAGTCCGGGAACTCGCTGCGCCCGGCCCAGACCCGACGCACCAGCCGACCCCCCGCCTGCGTGCGGCAGAACAAGCCGCGCGCGGACGCGTCGGCATAGGTCGGATCGGCCGGATCTACCTTGACGCCTGGATCGAGAATGGCAACGCTGTGCAGGCCCGATGATCTCAGGTCCGCGAGGAGTGCTGCCGGATCGGGAAACCGCTCCCGGTCCCAGCTGAACACCCGGTACCCGTCCATGTGGTCGATGTCGAAGTGAACCGCATCGCAGGGAATCCGGTGCGCGCGGGTCTGCTCGGCCAGCTCTCGGAAGGCCGCCTCGTTGCGCAGTCCCCAGCGCGAGTGGTGGTACCCGATGGCCCACAAGGGCGGTAGTTCCATCCGACCGACCAGGCCGGTGAACCGACCGACCACCTGAGCCGGGTGGGTTCCGATGATCAGATACATCGTCACCGGGCGACGGCCACCGGTGAACCTCAACAGACCATCGCCCCGGAGGTCCAACTCGATCGCCGCCCGTTCCGGATGGTCGAAGAAGATGCCGTGACTGAGATCAGGGCGCACCCCCAGGAAGAACGGGATGCTCAGATACAGCGGGTCATCCCCGGCACGGTAGGCCCCTTTCGCGGTATTCCACAGCCCGTACCGGCGACCCCGCAGCGACAACCCGAAGGACCGTTCGCCCAGACCATGACAGCTTTCGGCATCGGCCAGGGCGGTCACCCAGGTGAAACCGCCGCGACGACGGCGATAGCTGTTCGGCGGTTCGGCGACGAAGACCGTTCCTGAGGCTGTCTTCGCGGTGAGCGCCCCGTCCTCAGCGACGAAGACCGTCAGTTCGTCGGTACTCAGCGACCCCTCCGCGGGCGACACGGTGGCAGCCAGAGACGGCAACTCCGAGGGAATCGCATAGGAGAGGGGCGGATGCTGGTGCTCATGATCGAGGAACCGCACCCGGACGA
>JBKEBV010000048.1:0-2659 GCA_047973315.1 Propioniciclava sp. | reverse complement strand
GTGAACTGATCCAGAACCAGCTCCGCATCGGTCTGGGACGCCTCGAGCGCACCGTCCGCGACCGGATGACGACCCAGGACATCGAGGCGATCACGCCGCAGACCCTGATCAACATCCGTCCGGTGGTGGCCGCCTTGAAGGAGTTCTTCGGAACTTCGCAGCTGTCGCAGTTCATGGACCAGAACAACCCGCTGGCCGGCCTGACGCACAAGCGTCGCCTCTCCGCGCTGGGCCCCGGTGGCCTGTCGCGTGACCGCGCCGGCATGGAGGTGCGCGACGTCCATCACAGCCACTATGGCCGGATGTGCCCGATCGAGACCCCGGAAGGTCCGAACAGCGGCCTGATCGGCTCGCTGGCCAGCTTCGGTCGGGTCAACGCGTTCGGCTTCATCGAGACGCCCTACCGCAAGGTCGTCGACGGCCGGGTGACCGATCAGATTGACTACCTGACCGCCGATTCGGAGGACCGGTTCATCATCGCCCAGGCGAATGCCCGCATCGCCGATGACGGGCACTTCGCCGAGGAGCGGGTGCTGGTGCGCACCAAACACGGCGACGCCGACGAGGTGGCCCGCGACGAGGTGCAGTACATGGATGTCTCGCCGCGGCAGATGGTCTCGGTCGCGACCGCGCTCATCCCGTTCCTCGAGCATGACGACGCCTCGCGCGCCCTGATGGGTGCCAACATGCAGCGGCAGGCCGTTCCGCTGATCCGCAACGAGTCGCCCTTCGTCGGTACCGGTATGGAGTACCGCAGCGCGATCGACGCCGGTGAGGTGACCGTGGCTGCCGCCGCCGGCGTGGTGACCAGCGTGTCGGGTGACCTGATCGACGTGATGAACGACGACGGTACCCAGACGACCTACCGGCTGGCGAAGTTCGTCCGGTCCAACCAGACCACCTGCATCAACCAGCGGCCGCTGGTCGCCGACGGTGACCGGGTGGTCGCCGGGCAGCCGCTCGCCGACGGCGCCTGCACCGACAACGGTGAGATGGCTCTGGGTCGCAACCTGTTGGTCGCGTTCATGCCGTGGGAGGGCCACAACTACGAGGATGCGATCATTCTCAGCCAGCGTCTGGTGATGGACGACACCCTCACCTCGATTCACATCGAGGAGCACGAGATCGATGCCCGCGACACCAAACTCGGACCCGAGGAGATCACCCGGGACATCCCCAATATCGGCGATGACATGTTGGCCAACCTCGACGAGCGCGGCATCGTCCGTATCGGTGCCGAGGTCGGCACCGGCGACATCCTGGTCGGCAAGGTCACCCCGAAGGGCGAGACCGAGCTGACGCCGGAAGAGCGGCTGCTCCGCGCGATCTTCGGTGAGAAGGCGCGCGAGGTCCGCGACACCTCGATGAAGGTACCGCACGGTGAGACCGGCACCGTCATCGGTGTGCGGGTCTTCGACCGCGAGGAGGGTGACGAACTGCCTCCGGGGGTCAACCAGTTGGTGCGGGTCTACGTGGCCCAGAAGCGCAAGATCTCCGATGGCGACAAGCTCGCCGGCCGTCACGGCAACAAGGGTGTGATCTCCAAGATCCTGCCCGTCGAGGACATGCCGTTCCTCGAGGACGGCACGCCGGTCGACATCGTGCTCAACCCGCTCGGTGTGCCGAGCCGGATGAACATCGGGCAGGTACTGGAGACCCACCTCGGCTGGATCGCCCATTCCGGTTGGGATATCAGCGGCATCGAAGAGGCTTGGGCGGAGCGTCTGCGTGAGGTCGGCCTGGGTCGGGTCGAGGGCGATGCCCGGCTGGCGACCCCGGTGTTCGACGGTGCGACCGAGGCCGAGATCGGTGGTCTGCTGGAGAACGGTCTGCCCCAGCGTGACGGGCTGAAGCTCGTCGACGGTGGCGGCAAGGCGCAGCTCTTCGACGGGCGTTCCGGTGAGCCGTACCCCGAGCGCGTGGGCGTGGGCTACATCTACATGCTCAAGCTGCACCACCTGGTCGACGACAAGATTCACGCCCGGTCCACCGGTCCGTACTCAATGATCACCAAGCAGCCGCTGGGTGGTAAGGCCCAGTTCGGCGGCCAGCGCTTCGGGGAGATGGAGGTGTGGGCCATGGAGGCCTACGGCGCCGCCTGGGCCCTCCAGGAGCTGCTGACCATCAAGTCCGACGATGTGCCGGGCCGGGTGAAGGTCTACGAGGCGATCGTCAAGGGCGAGAACATCCCCGAACCGGGCATCCCGGAGTCCTTCAAGGTGCTCGTCAAGGAGATGAAGTCGCTCTGCCTGAATGTCGAGGTGCTGTCCTCGGACGGGACGGTCGTCGAACTGCGTGATTCCGAGGAGGACTACCACCGGGCCGAGGACTTTGGCATCGACCTGTCCCGTCGGCCGGGCGCGGACTCGTTCGCCGATATCGACGAGGTCTGAGGCCTCCATCGTCACCGCAGGCTCGCCTGCACCCCGCGGGGGGACACCCCCGCACCCCGGCTGAGGCGCCTCAGCCGGCCCGCAGATACCAGCGGCCACTGGGTGCGAACATGAAGTCCCCGTCAGGGGAGAAAGAGAAGAAACGTGCTGGACGTGAACTTCTACGACGAGCTTCGTATCGGCCTGGCCACCGCGGATCAGATCCGCGAGTGGAGCCACGGCGAGGTCAAGAAGCCCGAGACCATCAACTACCGCACGCTCAAGCC
>JBKEBV010000038.1:0-11940 GCA_047973315.1 Propioniciclava sp. | reverse complement strand
TCACCACGGCGATCCGGCGCACCCGTCGCCACCACCGACTCCGCACCATGTCGGCCATCGTAGGGGCGCATCGGGCGCGGCGAGCACAGCTCGGGTGCGACGCCGAGGTGCGAGGCTGACCCGGGTCGAACAACGCCGCATCTCCGGCTCTCCGACTCGCCGCCACGTCCACACCACCGGCCCGACTCACCGACGCCGCCTGAACCTCACCGCGACCCTACGGGTCCCGGCGACCAAGGATCGCTCCTGGGCTGTGGCGGCCGAGATAGGCGGTGTCGGGTGTGTTCTGGGCGAGACGGTGGATCCGGAGTCGATGCCGGGGCATCGGCGAGGATCCCGGCGAGGCTCCAGGCCCGCAGTTGGCGCCCCATAGGCAGCAAATGGGCGGCGACAGGATCTAGGCTCACCGGCATGACCGCACACCCGAGCACCCGGCTCAGCTGACCGTGGCGGCCATCGACATTCTCGGCGGGACGTTCGCGGGCATTGCCGCGGCCGTGCGCCTCGCGCGCCTGGGCCACACCGTCGCCCTCGTCGAACCGGACCCGGGCTGGGCCGAACTGCTCCGTGGGGAACTCGGCGACGGGACCCTCGATTTCCCCGCCCCCTGGCGCGATCTGCTGAAGAAGTCCGGGCGGCCCGCCGTCGGCGCGCTCGGCCGCCATGGCCTAGAGCTGGTGCCCGACAGCGACGACCCTCCCACCGACCGCGGCCACCTCTGGTACGCCGACCGGGACGCCCTCGGCCCCGTGGCAGCCGACGCCTGGCGGTCCTTCGTCGACGCCGCCGATGACACCTGGCAGGCACTCAGGCCTCTGGGCCTGGAGTCCGAACTGGCCGCGGCTGTGGCCACCCGCGCCGCCCTGGATCCGCGCCGCAGCCTCGCCGATGCCGCGCGCAGACTGCCGCACCCGGTGCTGCAGGACCGGGTGCTGTCCCTGGCCGAGGACTACGAACAGCGACCCGCCGACCTCCCGTCGTGGCTGGTCAGCCGGTTCAGCGTTCACCGGACCTTCGGGCGATGGCGGCTCCTGGGTCCGGCCGGGGAGCGGCGGCCCGCCTCCGATCTGGTCGATGTGCTGATCGACCGGCTCACTGACCGGGACGTACGAGTCGTGGACACCGCAGGTGGAGCTCCGGTGAGGGTGGAGACCCGCGACCCGGGGCACCGCTGGCACCGCCCCCGCCGACTGCGCCGCTCTGATTCCTTCGTCGATCAACTCCTCGCCCGACCGGGCACCCGCACCGAGGACCCGGCGTGCTTCCATGCCTCCGCCTCGAGCCCGGCCGGCCGGGAGCCGTGGGCCCAACTCCTCAGCGGGGCGCTGGCGGCCTATGCCGTCCACAGGCTCACCACCGGTGAGGATGTCAGGCCGGGCAGCGACGCGAGGGGAGGAATCACCGCGTTATAGTGGGGATCTTGGTCACCCGGGACGAGGACAATTTTGAACGACACCGACCTGCTCGCGCGCGAATTGGCAGCGGAACAGGCCCACGTGGACGCCGTGTACGCCCGGCTCGACATTGCCACCCGCTCTGCGCGATCGGTTGCCCACTCGGGTCGCCAGATCTATCAGTCCGACCGGCAGAGCTGGATGCGGGAGGAGGACGGTACCGCCCTGTTCGAGCGCGATGCGTTCACCTTCCAGGCCGCCAGGCGCCTGGCCACCCTCGATGCCGAGCACGAGGGTCTGGTCTTCGGTCGTCTCGACCTGAGCGAGCCCGCGCAGGAGATCCGCTACATCGGCCGGATCGGGGTGCGCGATGATGAGTACGAACCGCTGGTCATCGATTGGCGCGCCCGCGCGGCCGAGCCCTTCTACCGAGCCACCCCGACCCGCCCGATGGATGTGATCCGACGCCGGGTCCTGCGCTGCCGCAGCGACCAGGTGGTGGGGATCGAGGATGACCTTCTCGACGCCGGCGCCAACACCGAGGGGCTGCCGATCATCGGCGAAGGCGCCCTGATGGCCTCCCTCGCCCGGGCGCGCGGCACCCAGATGAAGGACATCGTCGCCACCATCCAGGCCGAACAGGACGAGGCGATCCGCGCCGACTATGCCGGGGTCACCATCATCTCCGGCGGGCCCGGGACCGGGAAGACCGTTGTCGCCCTCCACCGCGCCGCCTACCTGCTGTACTCCAACCGGCGGCGGTTCGAGCGCGGTGGGATCCTCGTCGTCGGCCCGGGGCCGCTGTTCATGAACTACATCGAACGGGTGCTGCCCAGCCTCGGCGAGGACTCCGTCACCCTGAAGGCGGTCGGCGGGGTGGCCAGCGATGTTCTCTCAGGGCTCTCCTCCGATGTCGTCGACGACGCGGCGACCGCGTTCGTCAAGGGCAGCCTGCGCATGGTGCCCCTGCTGAAGAACCTCGTCAGCCTTCCCCTCGTCAACGTCGCCGACGACAGCCTCCGGGTCCGGGTCACGGTGAAAGGCAATGTGCTCACCCTTGGCGAACGCGCGTTGGCGCGGATCCGCTCCGGTGTCCTGGCTCACCACAAGGTCAACCGGGGTCGGGACGCCGCCGAGCGGGCGCTGATCACTGCACTTGCCGCCCAGGTGCCGGCCGAGGTGGATCTCGAGGAGGACGCGATCCGCGATCTCATCGGCGGATCGGCGTCGGTTCAGATGTTCCTCAACGCCTGGTGGCCGCCGCTGAACCCGGTCGATCTGCTCCGCCGCCTCGGCGATCCGGGCGTCACCCGCGCGGTCGCCAGCGATCTCCTCGACACCGACGAACAGGATCTCCTCACCGCCAGCTTCGGCCCCGAGGCTGAGCTGACCGTGGCCGACATGGCCCTGCTCGACGAGTTGGCGGCCCTGCTGGGACCCGTTCCCGCCGCCGTGGTCGAGGACGATGACCTCTCCCTCGACCTCCTCGAGGGATCCGGGGTGCAGGAACTGGTGTCAACGGGCTCCGGCCCGGCAGTCGATGCCGAATCCCTCACCGATGACACGCACGAGACCTATGCCCACCTCCTCGTCGACGAGAGCCAGGACATCACCCCGATGCAGTGGCGGATGCTCCGTCGGCGCGGCTCGCAGGCCTCCTGGACGATCGTGGGCGATCTCGCCCAGAGCTCGTGGCCCGATCTTGACGAGGTGGGCCGGGCCGTCGGTTCCCTCATCGGCAACGCCCCCCATCGGGAGTTCCGGCTGTCGGTGAATTACCGGTCCCCCGCCGAGGTGTTCACCCTCGCCTCCCGGATCGTGACCGCCAGCTACCCCGGTGCCGACATGCCGCGCGCCGTCCGGTCCACCGGCATCCGGCCCGACCTGCGGGTGAGCAGCGAGGCGGCCCTGCTGACCGACCTCGCCGAGATCGTCGACGAGCTGACCGAGGCCGTCGGCGGCACCGTGGGCCTCATCGCCCCTCCGTCCCGCCTGGATCGGCTGCGGCACGGCCTCGAGCAGCGCCTCGCCACCCGGATGAACCCTGCCACGCTGGCTCGGGTGCTGCCCATGTCGCCGCTGGAGGCGAAGGGCCTGGAGTATGACGCGGTGGTGGTGGTCGCCCCCGACGAGATCGTCGCCGAGAGCCCCGGAGGTGTCCGCGTCCTCTATGTCGCGCTCACCCGCCCCACCCAGCGTCTGGTCACCCTGGACATCGGCGGCGTCGGCACCTGGCAGGCACCCCTGACCGACTGATCCGCCCCGCCGAGGGCCTGCACGGGGCGCTATCGATCCTGCAACCGGGCGAGGATCTCGGCGGTGGCCTTCGACCGGTTCAAGGTGAAGAACTGCAGCCCGGGAGCTCCCGCGCTCAGCACATCGGCGGCCAGTCGCGTCATCAGGTCGATGCCGACCTCGCGGAAGCGCTCGCGATCATCGGCAGCCGCCAGCAGGGTTTCCTCGACCCGACGCGGCATCCGGGCCCCGGACAGGTGGGCGAACCGGTCGATCTGGCCAGGTGCGGTCACCGGCATGATCCCGGCCACGATCGGCATCGTGCCGCCCAGGGCACGGAACCGCTCAACCAAGGAGGTGTAGGCCTCCACCGAGAAGAAGAGCTGAGTGATCGCGAAGGAGGCTCCCGCCTCCTCCTTGTCCAACAGGATGCGAGCGTCAAGGTCGGGGTCGCCCTCGGGATGGATGTCGGGGAAGGCGGCGACACCGATGGTGAAATCACCTTCGGTCCGAGCCATCCGCACCAACTCGGT
Organism: Propioniciclava sp.; assembly: GCA_047973315.1. Lineage (GTDB taxonomy): Bacteria > Actinomycetota > Actinomycetes > Propionibacteriales > Propionibacteriaceae > Propioniciclava. The sequence goes on along the minus strand of JBKEBV010000038.1, from coordinate 7,778 downwards.
CGCATTGGCCAGCCCGCCGGGATGCGGAACAAAACGCTCCCCGGCCGGCGGATCGCCCCGCAACGCGAGGATGTGGGTCACCCCCAGCCGCTCGTAGGCACCCAGGGCGCGCCTGATCTCCTCCCTACTCTGCCCGGCGACCGTGAGGTGGCCCACGGTCCGCGCCGAGGTCGTCCCACGGATCGCACCCACCGCCGAGACCGTCTTGGACCGGCTCGCGCCCGTCGCACCGTAGGTCACCGACACCCAGTCCGGGTGCCGGGGTCCCAGCGCATCGACAGCGCTGATGAGCTGTCGAACACCGTCGTCATCGGAGGGGGGGAAGAACTCGAAGGAGAACGTCGGGTGCCCGAGATCGTTCAGGCGGTCGAGGACGGTCGGTTCGGGCATGCGCGCCACCCTAATGCCTCCGCCTGTTCCCCCGGACCGCTGGACCACGGTTGCCGCTACGCTCACGCCTGTGGTGATGCTCGATCCGTCCGAACCCCTGAATCAACCCTTCCTCGACGCGGTCTCCGCAGCGATCAGCAGCTTCCTCGACGGCCAGGACCGGGTGCTCACCTCGCTGTCCCCGACGCTGACGCCGCTGATCGACCGGGCGCGCCTGTTCACCAGCGGGGGCAAGCGCCTCCGGCCGGCCTTCTGCGCCTGGGGGCACGTCGCGGCCGGCGGCGAACCCGACCTTCGACCCGGAATCGTCGCGGTGGCGGCGTCGCTGGATCTGCTGCACGTGTCGGCGCTGCTGCACGACGATGTCATGGACGCCTCGGATCAGCGCCGGGGGGTCCCCTCGGCCCACCGCCAGTTCGCGGCAGATCACGCCAGCGCGGACTGGCGCGGCGGATCCGCCGCCTTCGGCCGGGCCGCTGCCATCCTGCTCGGCGATCTGCTGCTGGTCTGGTCGGAGGAGATGGTCCGGCGCAGCGGGCTGGACGCCGAGGATCTCGACCGGGCCCGGGCCGACCTTGAGGCGCTGCGCACCGAGGTCACCGCGGGCCAGTACCTCGACATCGTCGCCCAAGCGCAGGAACCGGCCGTTCTCGCTCGGACGCCGGAGGGCCGGGCGGAGCTGATGGCCCTGATCCGCTCGGTGGTCACCTGGAAGGCAGCCTCCTACACGGTCCGGCGCCCCCTGCTGGTGGGCGCCACCCTGGCCGGCGCCAGCCCCGAGGCCGCCGAGGCTCTCACCGCCTTCGGTCAACCCCTGGGTCGCGCGTTCCAGTATCGCGACGACGTCCTGGGCGTGTTCGGGTCGACCGATCTCACCGGCAAGACCTCCGGCGAGGATCTGCGCGAGGGCAAGCTGACCCTCCTCATCGCCGAAGGATTCGCCCGCGCCACCCCCACCCAGGCAGCTGAACTGGCCACGCTGGTCGGCAATCCCGATCTGACCCCCGACCAGGTCGAGCGCGCGCGAGCAATTCTGCTCGAGTGCGGAGCCCTCGCCGCGGTCGAGGCCGAGATCGATCGTGAGTTCGGGACGGCCTTGGCAGCACTGGAGACGGCCAAGCTCACGGAGCGTGGCCGCCAAGGATTGCAGCGACTGGCCCACCGGGCGGTGCGCCGCAATTTCTGAACCCGGACCAGTCCGGCTCAGCGATCGTCCTCCGCACCCTCGATCACGCCCGGGGGAAAGGGCAACGCCGGACCGGTTCCGAAAGCGGCCATGGTGATCGCCTCCATCGCCGGGCGCTCGTTCCAGGCCTTGCGCAAACCGTCCTTGAGCTGGCCGGCGACCGCTCCGGGGTCGGGCGCATCGGTGATCGCCGCGCCGACCGCGACCCGCATCGCCCCGGCACGCACCACGGCGTCGAGCGTCTTGGGGCTGATCCCCCGCACCGCGAACCACGGTTTCGCGTTCGGGTCATCCGGTGGCGCCACCTCGGCTGCGTAACGCACCAGTTCCAAGCCCGGGCCGACCAGCAGGAAGTCGACGCAGGGCTCAGCCAGCGCGGTATCGACCGCGGCCGCGTCGTGGCACTCCCGGCCGATCACCGACCACTCCCCCAGCAACTGCCGAGCGCGCCGGGTGTTGGCCTCCGGATCGACCAGCACCACGACGTCGGGGGACAGTCTGGCCGCCGACACGGGTCGACCGAAGTAGCCCGACAGGCCCTGGGTGGTCCTCGCCGCCTCGAGGATTCCCGCCAAGGCCTCCTCGGCGGTGTCATCGGCGATGGGCTCGCTGACATCGTCGGCCAGCGCGATGATGTCGACCCCACCGGCGAAGACCGGGCGGGCCAGCGCGCTGACGACGCCGGTGTCGGGAGCGATGTAGAGCAGGCGCGCGAGCTTGAGCCGCGTCGGGATCCCCATCAGTGCTGTCACGGCCCCAGCATCGCACAACTCCGGCGGGTCGGTACTGATCTGCCCTCACCGCCGACCTACACTCGGCGTGGGCCGGTACGCAGTGTCCCTTTCTTCCCCGAACCCGGGCCCGGAGACATGTGTTGACGAGCGAACGTAGCCACGATGGCCTCGTGGGCCAGGTGCTGGACGACCGCTACGAGGTCGTCCAGAAGCTTGCGCGCGGCGGCATGTCGACGGTCTACCTGGCCAATGATCTGCGACTCTCCCGCACCGTCGCTGTCAAGATCATGAACGAGGGCCTCGGTGACGCCGAGGACTTCGCCAGCCGGTTCGATGCGGAAGCACGGGCCGCCGCCCACCTCTCCCACCACAACGTGGTGAGTGTCTTCGACCAGGGAACCGACGGTGGACGTCCCTACATCGTGATGGAGCACATCGCGGGATGGACGCTACGGCAGATCATCACCCGCGAGGCGCCCATGGATCCGCGGCGGGTGCTCGACCTCCTCGAACCGGTTGCGGCGGCACTGGCTACCGCGCACGCCGCAGGCATCATCCACCGGGACGTCAAACCGGAGAATGTCCTGGTGTCGGACCGTGGTCTGGTCAAGGTCGCCGATTTCGGGCTCGCCCGCGCGGTCAACGCCCAGGCGCCGACAGGCACGACGGGCCTCGTTCTCGGCACGGTGAGTTACATCGCGCCTGAGCTGGTCACCCGCGGCTCCGCGGACGCCCGCTCCGACGTCTACTCCCTCGGCATCGTCATGTACGAGATGCTCACCGGCCGCAAGCCGCACACCGGCGACGAGCCGATCCAGGTCGCCTACAGCCACGTGCACAACCAGATCCCGGCGCCGTCGATGGAACTCTCCACCTCGTGGCGCGAGGGCGGCATCCCACCCTACGTCGATGCGCTCGTCACCACGGCGGCGAACCGCGATCGGCCCCACCGTCCCGCTGACGCCGGCGTCTTCCTGGCCCACCTGCGGGCGGCTCGCGATGCCTTGGCCCGCGGGGTCACCGACGACCCGGACCTGACCGCCCTCATGCGCCGGACCACTCTTCCTGACACCGACCACGAGCCGACCACCGTGGTGCCGCTGACCGCCGACGCCGCCTCCACGCCTGCCGACGCCGGCCCGGACGTGTCCGGCACCGTCCTCCCCACCCGGATCTCGAACCACACCCGGGCCCTTCCAGTCGAGGCCGAACCTCGGCGGCGGCGGCGACGGCCGCGAGCGGCGCTGGTCGTCGCGCTGATCGCTGCGCTGGCCGTCCTCGTCGGCGGCGGCTGGACCACGTGGTACATGGTGGAGGGCCGCTGGGTCCCCACCCCGGCCCTGGCCTCGATGACCCAGACCGAGGCGCAGGCGGCGGCCCAGGACGTCGGCGTCGGGGTGGTCTTTGAACGCGAGTACTCCGAGGATGTTCCCCTCGGGCAGGTCATCAGAACCGACCCTGAGGCCGAGACGCGCATGCTTCGCGACGACGTGATCACCGCGTACGTGTCCCTGGGACCCGAACGCTACGCCGTACCCGAACTGGTCGGCATCAGCCTCGAGCAGGCGACAACCGCGCTGACCAACACCCACCTGCAGGTCGGCGAGGTCACTGAGAAGTACCACGACAGCACTCCCGCTGGCGAGGTGATGGCCCAGGGGTTCGACCCGGAGGAGGAGGTCAAACGGGACACTGCGGTGGACCTGACGGTCTCCCGGGGGCCCGCGCCGGTCAAGGCGAAGGACTTCACCGAGAAATCGCTGTCAGCGCTGAAGACGTGGGCGGAGAAGAACGCCATCACCGTTGCCACCTCCGAGCAGCATCACGACTCGATCCCGGCCGGTTCGGTGATCAGTCAAGAACCAGTCGAGGGCACCCTCCACCGCGGGGACACCGTGACCGCTGTGGTGTCGAAGGGGCCGGTGATGGTCGCCATCCCGACCGGCCTGCGAGGGAAGGGCGCAGCGAACGTGAAGAAACAGCTGGAGGATCTCGGCTTCACCACGAAGTACAACCGTCTGGTGAACGGCCCCTTCGGGATCGTGCTGCGCCTGGATCCCCGCGAGGGCACCGAGGCGCCGAAAGGCTCCCTCATCACCATCCACGTGGTCTGAAGCCACGGACGCTGGCGACGCTGGTGCAGCCCGAACTCAGCCGCGCTGCTGCTCGACCAATCGCGCGACGAAGGCCTCGCAGGCGACCAGCTGGGCGGGTTCGATGAACTCATCCGGCGTGTGGGCCTGAGCGATGTCCCCCGGACCGCAGACCACCGTGCTGACCCCGGCCGCCGAGAAGATGCCGGCCTCCGTGCCGTAGGTGACCTTGTCCGTCAGCGGCGTGAGCCCCAGGGAGGCGCCCAGGGTGACCACGGGATCGTCCGCCGGGGTGTCAAGCCCGGGAGTCTCAGCATCGACCGTCAGCCGGACACCCACCTGATCGGCGGCATCGCCCGCCTCGGTACGCATCGCCTGCTCGACGTCGCAACAGACCTGCGCCAGCGCCGCCAGCTCCCGCCCCGGATCGGCTGCACCCACCGCACGGAACTCGAGGGTGAGCCGACAGGACGCCGGAATGATGTTGACCCCGTTTCCCCCGGTGACGGTGGTGACCGCACCGGTGGTGTACGGCAGCGGGTAGGCGGCATCGAACGGACCCTCCGTGCGCCAGTGCTCCTTCCGCTCGCGCCAGTAGTTCACGATGGTCGCCGCGTGTTCGATCGCATTGACCCCGGAGGTGCTGAGTGAGGAGTGTGCCGCGCGGCCGGTGACCTCAACCGTCGCCACGGTGATCGACTTGTGCCCGCGGATCATCCGCATCGAGGTCGGCTCACCGACGAAACAGGTGTCCGGCAGGCGGTTCTCCCGACGAAGCGCCGCAACCAGCGGCCCAGCGCCGAGGCAGCCGACCTCCTCGTCATAGCTGAGGGCGAGATGGATCGGCTCCCTCAGGTCGGCGGACACCATGGCGGGCACGGCGGCCAGCGCCACCGCGACGAAACCCTTCATGTCGGTGACCCCGCGGCCGTGGATCAGGCCGTCGCGTTCCACCATCCGGTAGGGGTCGCTCGCCCACGACTGCCCCTCGGTCGGGACCACATCGGTGTGTCCCGACAGCATCACCCCGCCGACGAGGTTGCCCGACCGGTCCGGCACCGTGACGACGAGGTTCGCCTTGGTCTGGTCCTCCCGGGGGAGGACCAGAGGTTCGAGGCCGAGGGCGCGGAGGTCGTCGGCCACCGCCGCAATCAGCGGCAGGTTGCTGCGGCTGCTGGTGGTGTCGAAACCGATGAGCCGTTCGAGCCAGCTGAGCACGTCGGCGGAAGGGCGGGTCATGGCTCCTTCCTACCATCCGGGGCTGGCCTCGCGCTTCCGCAGGATCGTCGAGTGCGCCCATCCGCGCCGAACTAGATCACAGTTGAATAACCTTCGCCTGGAGGTAATTCACAAATCACGGACGATCCCACACGATAGCGACGGCACCAGCGGACAAGAACGCAGCTGAGTGCAGCACAAGCAAAGGAGCAACGGATGAAACGAACCCTCTCCGCCATCGGTGGGCTGGCAGCATGCAGCCTTCTGCTGACCGGTTGCCTGTCGAGCGGAGGCTCAGGTGCCGCGTCCACAGCCCCCAGTGAGGAGACCGCCAAGGACACCGTCACGGTGATGTACGCGTTCTCGGGTGAGCAGTCCGACACCTTCCAGGAGGACATCAACGCCTGGGCCGAGGGTCAGGACTTCACGGTCGAGTTCGTGCAGTCAGACAATTTCGAGGAGATGATCGCAACCCGCGTGTCCTCCGGAGACGCGCCTGACATCGCTATCTTCCCCCAGCCCGGCATCCTCAAGACGATGGCCGGCAACGGAAATCTGGCCGAACTGGGCAGCCAGGTCGACCTCGCCGCGCTCGAGGCCGACATCGTTCCCGGCTTCCTCGACGCCGCGACGGTCGACGGCACCATCTACGGTTCTCCGATTTCGATGAACGGCAAGAGCTTCTACTGGTACTCGAAGAAGAACTTCGAGGCCGCCGGCTACACCGTGCCGACCACCCAGGACGAGTTGCTCTCGCTGATCGACCAGATCAAGGCCGACGGCAAGACCCCGATCTGCTACGGCATGGAATCAGGATCCGCCACCGGCTGGCCGGCCACCGACTGGATCGAGGACTACGTCCTGCAGACCGCCGGTGCCGACGTCTATGACCAGTGGGTCGCCGGTGAGGTCGCGTTCGACTCCCCGGAGATCCGACAGGCCTTCGACGTCTACAACGAGCTGATCCTGACCGATGGCAATGTCTACGGTGGCGCCAAGAACGCCCCGTCGGTCGCCTTCGGGCAGGCGCTCAACCCGATGTTCGAGGATGACCCGAAGTGCTACTTCGGCAAGCAGGGCAACTTCATCACCCAACCCGGATTCTTCCCCGATGACATCAACGCCACCATGGACGACGAGGTCGGCATGTTCGTGACCCCGAGCGTGAGCGGCGAGTCCCCCATCCTCGGTGGCGGCGACCTCGCGGCTGCGTTCACCAAGAACGATGCCAACGTGAAGAAGGTCATGGCCTTCATGACCACCGATCCCACCTTCGGTGATGCCCAGTCCCAGACCGGTGCCTGGCTGTCCCCGCTGAAGTCGTACGACACCAGCAAGTACCCCTCGGACACGCTACGCAACGTCGTTGGCACCATTCAGGGTGCCTCGGTCTTCCGGTTCGACGGATCCGACCAGATGCCCGCCGCGGTCGGTTCCGGCTCCTTCTGGCAGGGAATGGTGTCCTACACCTCAGGCAACCAGGACCTTGACACCACCCTGGCCGACATCGACGCCTCATGGCCGGCCTGATCGGTCTTCCCTACTCAGCCGACGGTGGCCCGGGAGAGCGTTTCCCGGGCCACCGCCCATGAGAGAAACGAGCGACGATGCTTGAAAAGCTGGCTCTGGCCCTGGGCGCTGTGATCATCGGCGTCCTCGGCGCTGTGGCGATCTTCTGGGTGCTCAACAAACTTACCGAACTCCTCCCCAAGAAGTGGGAACTCCGCTTCAAGCCGTACGCGCTGCTGCTTCCTGCTGCAGCCGTCATCATCACCTTCCTCATCTATCCGGCGATCACGACGGTGTATGCGAGCTTCCTCAACGAGGACTCGTCCCAGTTCGTCGCCTTCGGCAACTACCTCCGGCTGTTCACCAACCGGGCCTTCCTGTCGACCCTGTTCAACAACCTGCTGTGGATCGCGATCGCGCCGACCGTCATCGTCGCGTTCGGACTGCTCGTCGCGGTGCTGGCCGACCGGCTCAAGCCGGGCCAGGAGAAGGTGGCCAAGTCGGTCATCTTCCTCCCGATGGCCATCTCCATGGTCGGCGCCGCCACGATCTGGAACCTCATCTACGCGTTCAAGCCCGCCGGTTCGCCCCAGATCGGCCTGCTCAACCAGATGGTGGTCATGTTCGGCGGTGAACCGCAGACCTGGC
>JBKEBV010000210.1:0-1662 GCA_047973315.1 Propioniciclava sp. | reverse complement strand
TCAACCGACGCGTCGTCGGTCTCCTTCTCCAACGCGAAGGCCTGCATGATCATGCGGTCGATGGTGCGGCGAAGTTGGTCGATCTCCTCCGGGCTGGAGTCGATCTCCATGCGCAACCGGGACGCCGCCTCGTCGATCAGATCGATGGCCTTATCGGGCAGTTGACGGCTGGTCACGTACCTGTTGGAGAGTTGCGCGGCAGCGACGAGCGCGCCGTCGGTGATCCGGACCTTGTGGTGGGCCTCGTAGCGCTCCCGCAGACCCCGCAGGATGGCGATGGTGTCCTCAACGCTCGGCTCGCCGACGAAGACCTGCTGGAAGCGGCGCTCCAGCGCCGGGTCGGACTCGATCCGCTCCCGGTACTCGTCCAGCGTCGTCGCACCGATCATACGCAGTTCGCCTCGGGCCAGCATCGGCTTGAGCATGTTGCCGGCATCCATCGAGGAATCACCGGACGCACCGGCACCGACGACCGTGTGCAACTCATCAATGAAGGTGACGATCTGGCCGTCGGACTCCTTGATCTCAGCGAGGACGGCCTTGAGTCGCTCCTCGAACTCGCCACGGTACTTGGCGCCGGCAACCATGCTGGAGAGGTCGAGGCTCACCACCCGGCGACCCTTGAGGGAGTCGGGAACGTCTCCGGTGACGACGCGCTGGGCCAGACCCTCGACCACCGCGGTCTTGCCAACACCCGGTTCCCCGATGAGGACCGGGTTGTTCTTGGTGCGACGGCTCAGGACCTGCACGACGCGACGGATCTCAGCATCGCGGCCAATCACCGGATCGAGGCGGCCCTCGCGGGCGCGTTCAGTGAGGTCGACGGAGTACTTGTCCAGGGCCGACTCGCCCCCCTCGGACTCCGCCGAGGTCACCCGCTTGTCCCCACGGGCATCGTTGAACGCAGTCGTGAGGGCGGCGGTCGTCGCGCCGGCCCTGGTAAGGATGTCGGTCACATCAGAGGACACCGCGGCCAGGGCGATGAGGAGGTGTTCGGTGGCGACGTAGTCGTCGCCCAGCTGCTCGGCGCGGGTCTCGGCCTCAGCAAGCACCCGCGCAAAAGAACCGGACAGGCCCGGCTGCTGCACCGAGGATCCCGACGAGCTCGGCAGCTTCGCGATGGCGGCCTGAGCAGCGGTGTCGATCGCCTCCGGGTCGGCGCCGACGGCGGTCAGCAGCGCGCCGACGGTGTTGTCGGGCACCATCAACAGGGCGTGCAGCAGATGGCAGGGTTCGGTCTGCGGGTTGCCCGCGGTGAGAGCGTTGCGGAGAGCGGCCGAGACGGCGTCACGGCTGCGGGTGGTGAGCTTCGCAGTGTCCATACGGTTGAGTCTCCTTGATCGGAAGCCGGACCGGGAACGATTCCGGCGAAGTTGAGTACACCAGACTCAACTATGTCGCGAACCCGGGTATTCCCGTCGCACTCCCTGATCGATGATCCACCACGGACCCCGGGGAGACCATCCCCGTCGGAAGCTCAGGCGGCAGCAGATCACAGCAGGCACGCACCCACGATGCCGCCACGAAGACCACAGGGCCGCCCCTCAGGGATGATCGTTGCGGGCCCGGATGATGCAGTTGACCATGTGCGCACCGCCGGAGGCGCTGTTCTCGTCACTGTTCTGCCCGGACTGATCCGCCACCACCCGCGGGAAGTCCTCC
>JBKEBV010000036.1:0-2931 GCA_047973315.1 Propioniciclava sp. | reverse complement strand
CACCCGTCGCGGAGGATTCACTGATGACTGTTCCGAGCAGCAAGGACATGACGCATCTGCCCGATCTTGCGTCCAGCGACGGCCGGGGCGGGCCGGTCCGGGTGCGGATGCCGGTGTATGTGGATCTGCTTCCCCCGTGCAACAATGCCTGCCCGGCCGGGGAGAACATCCAGGAGTGGCTGCGTCTGATCAAAGCGGGCGATGACCAGGCGGCCTGGCACGAGCTGGTACGGAACAATCCGTTCCCGGCGATCCACGGCCGCGTCTGCTACCACCCGTGTGAGACGGCCTGCAACCGCATTGAGCTGGACGGCGCCGTGTCCATCCATTCGGTGGAGCGCTATCTGGGCGACCTCGCCATCGAGCAGGGCTGGCAGTTCACCAAACCACTGAACAGCACCGGGCGCCGCGTGCTGATCATCGGCGCCGGACCATCGGGGCTGTCAGCGGCCTACCAGCTGGCCAAGCTCGGCCACGAGGTCGTCATCCGCGATTCCAGCGACGCCCCCGGTGGCATGATGCGCTACGGCATCCCCGAGTACCGCCTGCCCCGCGATGTTCTCGATGCCGAGGTGGCCCGGATCGTCGAACTGGGCGTCACCATCGAGACCAATCATGGGGTCACCGACCTTCTCCACGAGCAGACCGCCGGTCAGTTCGACGCGGTCTTCGTGGCCATCGGAGCGCACCTGTCCAAACGGGTCGACATCCCCACCATGGACGCCTCCAAGATCGTTGACGCTGTCGGCTTCCTGCGCGATGTCGCCTCGGGGGGACGGCCGCTGATCGGGCGCAGGGTGGCCGTCTACGGCGGCGGGAACACCGCCATGGACGCCGCCCGGGTAGCCCGACGGCTGGGAGCCGAGGAGTCGATCATCGTCTATCGGCGCACCCAGGAGCAGATGCCTGCCCACGCCGAGGAGCGGGACGAGGCTGTCCGCGAGGGCGTGAAGATGAACTGGCTGCGCACCATCAGCCAGGTCGACGAGGGCGAGATGCAGGTCGAGATCATGGAACTCGACGAGAACGGCAAGGCCCGAGGCACCGGCCAGTTCGAGACCCTGGCGGCCGACACCGTCATCCTCGCCCTCGGACAGGAGGCCGACTCGAACTTCCTGCGCCGCATTCCCGGCATGCAGTTCGACGGCGACGTGGTGCAGGTCGACCCCAAGACCCTGATGACCGACGTACCCGGCATCTTCGCCGGCGGCGACGCCGTACCGTCCGAGCGCACCGTCACCATCGGCGTCGGCCACGGCAAGCGCGCGGCTCGGATGATCGACCTGTGGCTCAACGCCCGCCCGGTCGTTGACACCCCCAAGCACGACCTGGCCACCTTCGACAAGCTCAACCTCTGGTACTGGGGCGACAACCGCCGCAGCTCCCAGCCCGAACTCGCCGTCGCGCAGCGCACCGCCTTCGACGAGATCGTCGGCGGGTTGAGCGTCGACGAGGCGCACACCGAAGCCGGCCGTTGCCTGTCGTGCGGCAACTGCATCGAGTGCGACGGCTGCCTGGGCAGTTGCCCCGAGGACGCGGTCATCAAGCTCGGCAAGGGCCTGCGCTACCGCTACGACTACGCCAAGTGCACCGGATGCGGCACCTGTTACGAGCAGTGCCCGGTCCATGCGATCGACATGATCGCCGAGCGTTGAGGAAGGACGCCATGACGACTGCCATCATCGACGGCAACGAGGCGGCGGCCTCGGTCGCCTACCGACTCAACGAACTGTGCTCGATCTACCCGATCACCCCGAGCTCGACAATGGCTGAGCTCGCCGATGAGTGGACCGCACGCAAGCTCCCCAACGTCTACGGCAGCGTCCCGAGCGTCATCGAGATGCAGTCCGAGGGTGGTGCGGCCGGGGCGCTGCACGGCGCCCTGCAGGGGGGTGCGATGAGCACGACGTTCACCGCCTCCCAGGGTCTGCTGCTGATGATCCCGAACATGTACAAGATCGCCGGCGAACTGACCTCGACGGTGTTCCACGTCGCCGCCCGCTCGCTGGCAGCCCAGGGACTGAGCATCTTCGGCGACCATCAGGATGTGATGGCGGTCCGGCAGACCGGTTTCGCCCTGCTCAGTTCGGCCTCGGTCCAGGAGGCGCACGACCTGGCCGCCATCGCCCAGCTCGCGACGTTGCGCTCCCGGGTGCCGTTCCTGCACTTCTTCGACGGTTTCCGCACCAGCCACGAACTCAACACCCTCACGATGCTCAGCGATGACGACCTGCGCGCCTTCGTACCGCACGAGCTCGTCCGCGAGCATCGCCGCCGGGCGCTCTCGCCGGAGAACCCCTACATCCGCGGCACCGCCCAGAATCCTGACACCTACTTCCAGTCCCGGGAGACGGTCAATCCTTTCTATACCGACGTGCCCGGCATCGTCGCCCGGGCGATGGGCGAGTTCGCCGACCTGACCGGCCGGGACTACGGGCTGGTCGAGTACCACGGGGACCCCGCGGCCGAACAGGTGCTCGTCATCATGGGTTCGGGCGCTCAGACCTGCATCCAGGCCGTCGACCACCTCAACGCCCGCGGCGCGAAGGTCGGTGTAGTCCAGGTCCGCCTCTACCGTCCGCTGCCGACAGCCGAGCTGCTCGCCGCCCTTCCGGAGACAGCGACCAGGATCGCCGTCCTCGACCGGACCAAGGAGCCCGGCGCCGGCGGCGAACCACTCTTCCTGGACGTGACCAGCGCGCTCGCCGAGGCGGTGTCGTCCGGACAGCGGGCGCGGCTGCCCCGGGTGATCGGCGGACGTTACGGACTGTCCAGCAAGGAATTCACCCCGGCCATGGTGGTGGGCATCATCGACGAACTGTCCGGCGATGACCCCCGGCCACGCTTCACCGTCGGCATCACCGACGATGTGTCGAAGCTGAGCATCGACTACCCCGCTGACCTCGACGTCGAGTCCGCCGACACCCATCG
>JBKEBV010000030.1:0-13337 GCA_047973315.1 Propioniciclava sp. | reverse complement strand
ATTCATACCCGGTGCGCGGAGACAGCGGAGGAGTACGGTGCTCCCGGCGATTACGTCATCGGTGCCAACATCGCCGGGTTCATCCGGGTAGCCGACGCGATGATGGCCCTGGGCGTTATCTGAGCGCCTCCTGTGGAGCGCACAGCGCGCGGCGGCCGACGACATCGGAGTAGAGAATGAGATCGTCGGCAGCGGCGACGTGAACCACGTCGGTCAGCCTCGCCTGCGGGTCGAGTTCGGCCAGCAGGTTCGGCCGTTCGAGCAGAATCTCGGGGTGGAACCTCACCCCGGGGCGGTCGTCCAGCAGTGCACAGTAGAAGATCCCGGGTTCGACCAGGTCGGCGAAGAAGTGACTCCCGTAGCTCAGCTCGGGACGAAAATCGCCGTCGGCGTAGGTCATCTCGACCAGCACGGCCACATTCGAGATCTCCGCGAACGTCACCGGAACGCCCAGGGCCTCGGTGGTGGTACCCCACCGGCCCGGACCCATCAGCAGGAAGGGCGACCCGGCCAGCGCCCGGTTGAGGACGCCGAGTTGGCGCGCGACCCCGAACCGGTCCGACTGGCCGAGCGCGAGGTAGGCCTCGGGGCGGACCGTGACCGTGTACGCCAGCCGTAGGCGCAGGTTGCCACCCATGAAGTCTGCCGAGTCGAAGAGCACCCGGTCGGGGTCGGTCACCTCGGGCATCGCGATCCCGGCGCCGGCACCCCGGGTCTGCAGGGGACGACACTGGACGAGATTGACCCGCGGCGTGCCGGCAGCGACGTTGACGGTGAACTCGACATCGACCGGATAGTCGTAGGCAGCCTCGAGTGCGTCGAGCACCTCCCGCATCAGGCCGGGGAAGGCCGTCGTTCGCAGCAGCCCATCGAAATCGGCCACCCGCGGAATGCTGCCCCTTCGTCCTCGTTCGCGCAGTCGTCGCTCCGCGGCATGGTCGGGACTGGTGAGCAGTGCCCACGCAGGTCCCAGAGCGTCGGCGAGCTGGTCCAGGGAAACGGTGGTCGGTGCGTTCGCGGCGAGGTCGAGGACGTCAACGCGGCGCTGACTGCTGCGGGCGGGATCGGTGTGGACCGATGTCGTCGGATCGGCCAGACCCACGATCCGTGCATGATCGTGGCCGGTCCGGTCCACCGCTCTGGTCCCGAGGCCGACCACGAGCCGTAGCATCCCGGCGTCGGCGATGTTCTCCCCGCCTGCGTAGAGGTTGTCGGAGGTACCCACCCCGGCCGCGTGCGGGTAGAACAGCCCGCCGTGGTGGTCGCCGGAGACGCGTTGCACCAGGACCGCCATCTGTTCATCGGCGGTGTCCAGGCCGCGGGCCACGCGGTAGCTGAGTGCGTCGGGGGTCATCGAGCTGGCGTAGACCGCCTTCACGGCCTCGATGAGCATCTCCAGCCGTTGCTCCGGGTCGCCCTGGTTGGCCAGGAAGAAACTGTCGTACTTGCCCGCGAAGGCGTTGCCGAAGTTGTCCTCGAGCAGGGAGCTCGACCGCACGATGATCGGCGCCTGGCCGAACGCCTCCAGCATCAGGCGGAACTGCTCGACGACAACGCTGGGGAAGGCGCCGCCGGGGATGGCCGCATGCAGTTCGGCCCCGGCCTTGAGGAAGCCCTCCGGGCTGCGTTGCCGCAGTCGGGTGGCCCACCAGCCGTTGGCGACGAGGTAGGTGTAGAAGACGTCGGAGCCGAGGTGGAACGAGTCGTGGGGTTCCAGATGGGCTTCGAACCGCGCCTGCGGATCGTGATCGAGGATCGCCCGGGCGACAAGCATCCCGACCGCCTTTCCGCCGATCCGACCGGTACCGACCAGGCGCGAGGCGATCACCAGCAGGTCGGCGAGGGTGAGGTGCCGGCGGGCGAGGTCGGCCATCCTGCCGTCCCTGCCGACCAGCACGTCGCACAGCAGCGTCGCGGCGGCCTGCTGCTCGGTCGGCGTGCCGTCCAGCGCGGCGAAGGCGGCGTCCACGTCGCGTTGCCAGCGGTCGGGTCGGGTCAGCAGCCGGCCGAAGGACGCGTGCAGGCGGGCGGAGGCGTCCGAGGAGGTGACCGGGGTCGCGGTGCCATCGGCGAGCAGGTGGGCGAAGAACATCGTGGGAGAGGAACGCCGGTCGACCTTGAGCGGGTGCACGTAGGTGCGTCCTGCCACCACCTTGAGGTCCAACAGCACCTGGGTCGTCTCCCGGATGCCGGCAATCGTGGCCGAGGTGTGTTCCTCCCGCAGCAGAGCGAACCAGGCGATGGTGTCGAGCTCGTACAGCCAGGGGCAGGTGACCTGGAAGAAGTTCATCACCATCAGGTCCGAGTGCCAGGCATCGAGAAGCTCCGAGAGGCAGTCGAAGACGTAGAACGCTCGTCTCCCGGAGGCCTCGACCAGCTCGTGGACAGCGACGGCGAAGGCCTCGAATCCGTCCGCCGGGTCGAGGAGGTGGACGTCGACCCCGGCCACCTCCGGGAGGAGCGGAGGGTGGCTGCCGAAGCGCACGTATACCAGCCGGCGACCGTCGGCGCGCGACTGGAGCAGGAAGGGGTCCAGGACGCGGCGGAAGTCGGCCAGGTCATCGACCCGCCAGACGACGTTGTCCCCGATTCTCAGACCGTCGATGGCCTGGTCGAGGCCCGGGTTCCCGGTACTGGCGCGCTCAGGGGTCATGCGCCCACGGTAGTGTCCCTCGGCGCACTCGGGCCCGGGGCCGGCCGCGGCCCGCTGAGACCGCCGCTAGCGACCCGGAGGATTCGCTGCTCACCGCGCGCTGTGGTCAACCGGCACCGTCCACGCCGGTAGACTCCGGCCTATGTCCAAGGTCCTCATGAAGCTCCCCGTGGGGGAGCGCGTCGGTCTTGCTTTCTCGGGCGGACTCGACACCTCCGTCGCGGTCGCGTGGATGCGGGAGAAGGGTGCGATCCCCTTCACCTACACCGCCGATATCGGTCAGTACGACGAACCCGACATCGCGTCGGTTCCCGGCCGCGCCGCCGACTACGGGGCGGAGGGTTACCGACTGGTCGACTGCACCCTTGAGCTGGTCAATGAGGGCTTCTCCGCCTTGGCGTGCGGCGCCTTCCATATTCGGTCGGCCGGGGTGCCCTACTTCAACACGACGCCGCTCGGGCGGGCCGTGACCGGGACGATGCTCGTGCGCGCCATGCGCGAGGACGGCGTCAACGTCTGGGGTGACGGGTCCACTTACAAGGGCAATGACATCGAGCGGTTCTACCGTTACGGTCTGCTGGCCAACCCGCAGCTGCGCATCTACAAGCCGTGGCTCGACGCCGACTTCGTCCATGAGCTCGGCGGCCGCGATGAGATGAGCCAGTGGATGGCCGCCCGCGACCTGCCCTACCGGGACAGTCAGGAGAAGGCGTACTCGACCGACGCCAACATCTGGGGGGCCACTCACGAGGCCAAGACGTTGGAGCACCTCGATGTGAGCATGGAGATCGTCCAGCCCATTATGGGCGTTCCGTTCTGGCACGACGATGTGGACGTTCCCGCCGAGGACATCACCGTCACCTTCGAGCAGGGCGTCCCGGTGGCGATCAACCAGACCAGCTTCGGCAACCCGGTCGACCTGGTCCGCGAGGCCAATGCCATTGGTGGCCGTCACGGGCTCGGGATGAGCGATCAGATCGAGAACAGGATCATCGAGGCGAAGAGCCGGGGCATCTATGAGGCGCCGGGCATGGCGCTGCTCTTCATCGCCTACGAGCGGTTGGTCAACGCCATCCACAACGAGGACACCGTCGCCTCGTACCACAATGAGGGACGCAAGCTCGGACGCCTGCTGTACGAGGGCCGCTGGCTTGACCCGCAGTCGCTGATGTTGCGCGAATCGATCCAACGCTGGGTCGGCTCGGCGGTGACAGGATCGGTGACGATCCGGCTGCGGCGTGGCTGGGACCACACCATCCTCGACACCCAGGGCCCGGCGCTGTCGTATCACCCCGAGAAGCTCTCGATGGAGCGGGTCGAGGGTTCGGCCTTCGGCCCGGTCGACCGGATCGGTCAGCTCACCATGCGCAACCTCGACATCGCCGACACCCGCACCCGGCTGGAGCAGTACAGCCAGATCGGTCTGGTGGGCGGGGCCGTCTCCGAACTTGTCGGCGAACTTGCCGGCGGTCGCGCCGACGCCATCACCGAACTCGAGTCGGGCGGCGCCAGCGAGGAGATCGACGACGCCCAGTTCATCTCCGGTATGGAGGCGGGCACCGACTGAGGCTCCCGCCGACACGAAGGTCGGGGCTCATCGGCACCTGTCTGACCGTGTGCTGATCCTAGCGGGGGCTGGGCGTTCCTCAGCGGTTCCCTGAGGGACCGGCCGATCCATCGCCGCTGGCCTCGGACGGGTTGGACGCGGCACCGCCGTAGCGCCGGTCGCGGCGGGCATAGGTCTCGATGGCACGCCACAGGTCGCACCGGTCGACATCGGGCCAGAGCGTGTCGAGGAACACCATCTCGGCGTAGGCCGCCTGCCACAGCAGGAAGTTGGAGGTGCGCTGCTCTCCGGAGGAGCGCAGGAACAGATCGACGTCGGGGATCTCGGGGTGGTACAGGTGGGTTCGGAAGGACTTCTCGCTGACCCGGCCCGGATCCAGCGTTCCCGCCTTGGCTCGGGCGGCGATGTCGCGGACCGCGTCGATGATCTCGGCGCGGCCGCCGTAGTTGACGCAGAACTGCAGCGTGAGGGTGGTGTTGGCCGCGCTCATCCGCTCGGCCACCTGGAGTTCGTCGATGACGCTCTTCCATAGCCGCGGTCGGCGTCCGGCCCAGACGATCCGTACGCCGAGGTCGTTGAGTTCGTCGCGGCGGCGGTGGATCACGTCCCGGTTGAAGCCCATCAGCCAACGGACCTCCTCGGGGGAACGCTTCCAGTTCTCGGTGGAGAAGGCGTAGGCGCTCAGATAGGGAACCCCGAGCTCCACAGCCCCGTGGATCACGTCCAGCAGGGCCGCCTCTCCCCGGGCGTGGCCCTCGGTGCGGGCCAGGCCACGTTCCTTGGCCCACCGGCCGTTGCCGTCCATGACGATGGCGACATGCTTCGGGAGGATTTTGGCCGGAATCGCCGGAGGGCGTGCACCGGAGGGATGCGGTGTCGGCGGGATCGGCATGGTCGAAGGGTACCGACCCCCTCCGGTCGCGGCACAATGGCGTCATGGCACACGCGTGGATCGACATCACCGCCGGGGTCGCCGGGGACATGCTGCTCGGCAGTCTGCTCGATGCCGGAGCCGACCTTGATCGGGTGCGGCAGACGGTGGCGGCGGTGATCCCCCAGGGGGTGGGGATCGGTGTCGCCCCGGTGGATCGTGCGGGCCAGCGGGCCATCAAGGTCACCGTCGACCGGCGGGCGCCGGATCCCCCGCACCGGACCTGGCGCGCCATCCAGGACCTGCTCACCACTGCAGACCTGCCCGAACGGGTGCGGTCCCGCTCGCTGGACACCTTCGCTGTCCTCGCGCGCGCCGAGGGGGTCACCCACGGCATCGATCCCGACCAGGTCCATTTTCACGAGGTGGGGGCGCTCGACGCCATCGCCGACGTGGTGGGGACCTGTGCGGCCCTGGAGGATCTGGGCATCGACACGGTGACGGCCTCCCCGGTCGCGGTGGGCTCGGGGCGGGTCCGGGCGGCCCACGGCGCCATCCCGGTGCCGGTTCCTGCGGTGACCCGGCTGCTCGTCGGCTGGCAGACGACCAGGATCGAGGGTGACGGGGTGAGCGCCGAGTGGGCCGATCACCGCCACGGCGACGGCTCCGGGAATCACTCGCACGGGCACGACCACAGAGCGCACGATCATCGCCAGCACACGCACGACGGCGAGGAGGGGCCGGCGCCGGTGCTTGCCGGCGTCGGTGAACTCGCCACGCCCACCGGCCTGGCCCTGGTGCGGGCGCTGGCGACCTCGTGCGGGCCGCTCGGAGACCTCGCCGTGACCGGCGTCGGTGTTGGTGCGGGTGGGCGGGATTTTCCCGGGTGGCCCAACGTGGTGCGGGTGATGCTCGGCGACGCGCCGCTCGACCAGCAGGCCGCCGCCACGACCGTGGTGGAGCTAGCCGCCAATATCGACGATCTTGACCCCCGGTTGTGGCCGGAGGTGGTCGATGCCCGTCTGGCCGCCGGCGCGCTCGATGCCTGGCTGGTGCCGATCCACATGAAGAAGGGCCGCCCCGCGTTCACCGTGCACGCACTCGCCGTGCCCGGGAACCGGGCAGCCGTGGTGGAGATGATTCTCACCCGGACCAGCACCCTCGGTGTCCGCGAGGTCGCGATGACCCGGACGGTTCTCGACCGCTGCTGGATCGAGGTTGAGGTGGACGGTCATCCGGTCGCGGTGAAGATCGGCTCGCAGGCGGGAACGATCATGAACGCGGCGGTAGAGTTCGACACCGTAGCCGCACTCGGCGCACGGCTCGGCATCGCGCCACCGCAGGCCCTCGCGCGGGCCAATGCGGCCATCATCAACGCCGGGATGGTGCCCGGGAGCAGAGTGCCGCCGGGCTGTTCGGCGCACGAAGCCGCCGGGCCGACCGCCGGCCACACGTTAGGCTTCCCGCGATGACAGCATCGACCTCGACGTCTCCGTTCACCGATCTCGCCCCTGCTCCACGCGCGGACGCCGAGGCGGTCGCCGCCTGCCTGTGCGGCCGTGGCCGCGTCGGCATCGCCTACTCGGGGGGCGTTGATTCTGCTGTTCTGCTCGCGGTCGCCGTGCGGGCGCTGGGTGCTGACCAGGCGGTGGGCCTGCTCGCGGTCTCTGCCTCGCTGCCCGATCGTGAGCGGCGCTCCGCCCACCGGACTGCCGCGCAGATCGGCGCACAGGTGGTCGAGTTCGCCACCCACGAGAACCAGAGAGCCGCATACCGGGCCAACGCAGCCGATCGCTGCTTCCACTGCAAGGACGAGCTCTTCACCGTCATCGACACCCAGCTGGTCGACCGCTGGGAGCTCGCAGCGATCGCCTACGGCGAGAACGCCGACGATGCGGGGCGGGCCGACCGGCCCGGTTCGGGTGCGGCCGCCGATCATGCCGTGCTACGTCCGCTGGCCGAGGCCCGACTCACCAAGGACCGCGTCCGGAACCTCGCCCGTGCGCTCGGGCTTGCGGCGGCCGACAAACCGGCGGCCCCCTGCCTGGCGAGCCGGATCCCCCACGGTGAGGTGGTCACACCGGAGACGCTCCGGCAGGTGGAGCGGGCCGAGGACGCCCTGCTGGCGCTCGGATTCGATGACTGCCGCGTGCGCCACCACGGCGAGACGGCCCGGATCGAAGTGCCGACCGAGGATCTGGTCCGCTTCGCCGACGTCGCGACCCGGCAGGCCGCGCTGGAGCAGGTGCGCCGTGCTGGCTTCCGCTACGTGACCCTCGATCTGGCCGGACTGCAGTCAGGGGCCTTCACCCTGCAGGTGGTCCGGGCGCGTGGCTGACGACGATATCGCTGACCTGGATCTGACCCGCGGCGACCGGCGCGGCTACCCGGAGGCCGTCTACTGCGAGGGGAAGTCGCCCGACTCGCTCGCCGCGATCGCGCGCCGGGTGCGGGAGCACCCCGATATCGCGACGATCTTCACCCGCGCCGACGACCAACGTGCGGCTGCCGTCCTGGCCGAACTCCCCGACGCCCACCACGACCGGGTCGCCCGGATGCTCGTCTGGCCGCCGGGGCGGCCGGAACCGGCCGGCGAACGGGTCATCGTCGCCTGTGCTGGGACCTCTGATCTGCCCGTTGCCCGGGAGGCGCTGCTCACCGCGCGTCACCTCGGCCGGGAGGCTGAACTCGTCGTCGACATCGGCATCGCCGGGGTGCACCGGGTTCTGGAGCGCCGCGAGGTCTTCGCCTCGGCCGGTGTGATCGTCGTCGTTGCCGGCATGGATGGCGCCCTGCCCGGGCTCATCGCCGGGCTGGTGAGCGCGCCCGTGGTGGCTGTGCCCACCTCGGTCGGCTACGGGGCGGCCTTCGGTGGGGTGGCGTCGTTGCTCACCATGCTCAACGCCTGCGCGCCCGGGGTTGCGGTGGTCAATATCGACAACGGCTACGGTGCTGGACATCTGGCCGCCCAGATCGCGGCACCGCGGGTAGGCGACAGCCGGGGAGGCTGACCCCCTTCCTGTCCGTGGTGGTCCCGCGGGACACTGGAGGGCGAAGAGTCGAGGGGGCGAGGGGCATGAAACGGGTGGCAGCGGCCTGGACGGGGGCGGTGCTGGCCGCCGCGATGACGGCCTGCGCACCGCAACCCGCAGCTCCGCCGACGAGCGTACGCGCGGTGACCCCCGCGCCGAGCGCGGGCGCGACGACGCCGTCGGGGCAGGCCCCCGTCCTGGTCTATTTCCCCCGGGTCTCCCCGGCTGGGATCCGGCTGGCTCGCGAGGAACGCGCGGTCCCTGCCGATGACCCGCTGGCCGGTGCGGTGGCCGCGATGCTGGCCGGGCCCCGCGACCCCGACTACGCCCGTGGTTGGCCGGAGGGAACCCGACTTCTCGGCGTGAGCACGGCGGGCGAGACCACCACCATCGACCTCTCCGGCGAGGCGCAGTCGACGACCTTGGGTTCCGAGGGCGCCGGGATGGCGGCTGAGCAGCTGATCTGGACGGTCACCGAACTGCAGGGGGAGCGCACTGCGGTGATGCTCACCATCGACGGGCAGCCGGCCGGGGACCTGTGGGGTGTGCTGGACTGGGGTGCGCCGCGAATCCGCGGTGACGTGTTCGACATCCGGACGCCGGTGTCCATCGACGTCCCGGTGGATGGAGCGAGGGTGACCTCTCCGGTGACGATCACCGGAGACGCACTCGCTTTCGAGGCGAACCTTCCCTGGCAGGTTCGCGATGCCGACGGCGAGATCGTCGAGCGGGGAGCCATCATGACAGCCGACGGGACCCGGTTCGCCGCCTACTCCTTCACCGTCGACCTGTCACCGGGGGAGTACACCGTTGAGGTCCTGGAGGACGATCCGTCCGGCGGGGAGGGGCATCCTCCTGCGACCGACACCAGGCGCATCATCGTCGCGGGTTGAGGGTTCTCAGCGGTCCACCAGCCGGAGGGTGCGCAGCCCGCGGTCGGTGTGCCAGCTGACGAAGTTGGCGATCAGGCCGGCGGCTTCCCGCTGGGTGCTGTCGCTGACCGCACGAGTACCCGGCCAGTCACCGGTCAGCAGCGCGCCGAGGTAGGCCAAGGCTTCGGGGGTCACCCGCGGGGTTCCCGGCGGGCGGCAGTGGGGGCACACGGCTCCGCCCAGCGAGGACGAGAAGGCCGGGTGGGGGCCGGCGCTGCCACAGGAGGCGCAACTGGCAAGGCTGGGGGCGAAACCGGCGGTGGCCAGCGCGCGCAGCAGGTAGGCGTCCATGATCATCGTCGGCGGCCGGTCGCCGTCGGCGGTTCCGGTGGTGAGCGCCTGCAGAGCACCGGCCAGGAGCCGGTACTGCGGCCGGGCCGGCTCCCGTTCGATCGTCACCAGCCGGTCGGCAGTCTCCAGCATCACCTGCCCGACGGTGTAGCGCGGGTAGTCCGCACCCAAGGGCTGCGACCACGGGTGCAGCGTCACCGCCTCGGTGATCACATCGAGGGTGCGCCCGGTGGCGAATTGGAGATCAACGTGGCTGAAGGGCTCCAGGCGGGCACCCCACTTGCTGGAGGTGCGGCGCACCCCGCGGGCCACGGCCCGCACCTTTCCGTGCTCGCGACTGAGGCAGGTGATGATCCGGTCGGCCTCGCCCAGCTTGTGGGTGCGGAGGACGACGGCCTCATCACGGTAGGTCGGCACGCCACCATCCTGCCGCAGCCGACCCCGTCCCGACGGTGCCGCGCGCGGGCGGGCGGCAAGTACTGCGCGGCCTCGTCCTCGGTGAGAGTCGAGACGGTGCCGCGCCCGGGCGGGCGGTCAACGGCGCCGTCCCCGGCATGAGGATGAGACCTCAGGCCTTCGCCGCACTGCAGGCCGCACAGATGCCGAAGAGCTCCAGCTCATGTCCGACCTCGGTGAACCCGTACTGGCGGGCCAAGGAGTCGACGGCTGACTCGACCCGACCCAGCTCAATCTCCTCGGCATGGCCGCAGTTGCGGCAGATGAGGTGGTGGTGGTGGCCGAAGGCCTGCCCGCAGTCCCGGTAGGCCGACTGCCCGTCGGGGGTCCGGACCACATCGGCCTGACCCGAATCGGCCAATGCCTGCAGGTTCCGGTACACGGTGGCCAGGCCCACGCTCTCACCCCGGTTGCGCAGGAGGTCGTGGATCTCCTGCGCGGTGCGGAACTCGTCGGTGGCTGCGAGGATGTTCGCCACCGCGCTGCGCTGTCGCGTACGGCGTGGTGTGGTGCTGCTCATTGGGGCCTCCCTCCGGCGAGCCTAGTGGACTTTCGCCGCCGATCTCGTGTGCCGTGCCGGGTCATGGTCGGGCCGTTCCCCGGGCGAGGAGGTCCTCGTCGGCCAGCAGCGCGCGGGCGATCTCGGCGTCGGTGATGACCCCGGTGACCAGCCCGGCCCGCAGTAGCGCCCGCATCGCGCCGACCTTGCGGGACCCGGCGGCCACCACGAGGACCCGGGGTATGCGACGCAGTTCGTCGGCCTGGATCGCGATGGACTGGCCGGCGAAGTCGGGCGCGAGCAGGGAGCCGTCACGGGCGATCAAGGTCGAGGCGAACTCGGCCACGACCCCGCGGGCGAGGAGTTCGGCGCGCCGTTCGTCGGGCAGGGCCGACCCCAGCTGGGAGTCGAGGGGATCCCAGGAACCCAGCGACAGCAGGGCCGTGGTCACCTCGGAGAACAGTGCCATGGCGGCGGCGACGTCGGGTTGCTGGCGCAGGGCCGCCGCGGTGGCTCGGTCGCCGACGATCATCGGGGCGAAGACGGGGTGGGCCGAGCCGCCGGTGGCGGTGGCCACCCGCCGGATGATCTCCACCGGGGATTGGTCGAGGCTCCCCCCGACGGTGCCGGTCAACTGCACCACCGAGACGACCGGCAGCGTGGTGAGGTCCTCGGTCATCCGCGACAGCGTGCGCCCCCAGCTCATGCCCAGGACCTCACCGTCGTGCAGGGTGTCGCGCAGCACCTCGGCGGCGGCACTCGCCACCTGGTCCCGGCGTTCCTCATCCTCGCCCGAGGTTGCGACGACGACGGCCTCGGTCAGGCCCAAACGGTTGGTGAGCGCTTGGGAAAGCCCTGGATCGAGCGTGCCGTGGGGCTGGAGGGCGATGGTGACGATGCCTTCCTGTCGGGCCTGCTCAAGGCGGCGGGCGACTTTGAACCGGGAGATACCCAGCTGCTGCGCGATCTCCACCTTGCTCAGGTCCTCGAGGTAGAACATGCGGGCGATCTGCACCAGCGCGGTGCGCTCGGCCCAGGACAGCGACGTGGACACCTGCAACGCCTCCTTCGGTGATCAGGACGGTCAGGGGACGCGGCTGCTCGGCAACCGGGTCCTCAGGCTAACGGTTTGGTCTCGGAGGTTGCCTCATCCCCGCATCCGTGTCTAGGGTAATGATCAGGTGAGTATGACGGATGCTCATATGAGTGTGCAAGGGGGCACGAGATGCGGAAGCGCCGGATACCCGACGAGGTGGGCATCCTCACCGTCGTGGTGCTGGTCATGGGTCTGTTGAGCCTCACCTCGGCCAACTTCCGAACCCTGGACAATCTGCAGATCCTGCTGCTGAACGGCACGGTGATCGCGTTTCTGGCCCTCGGGCAGGCGTTCGTCCTGCTCACCGGCGGCATCGACCTGTCGACCGGTTCCAATATCGCGTTGACCGGCATGATCGCGGCGCTGGTGATGCGGGCGGGGGCGCCGTGGTACCTGGCCGCTCTGGCGGCGATCGCGGCAGGGCTCCTGGTGGGTGTCATCAACGGGTCGTTGGTCTACTTCCTCAAACTGCCACCGTTCATCGTCACCTTCGCCGCCTTCGGAGTCGCGGCGAGTATCCCGCTGATCCTCACCGGTGCCAGCTCGGTCAATGTCGCCGACCGGATGTTCGCCATCATCGGGCGCGGCTCGCTGTTCGGCATCCCGATGCCGGTGCTGCTGGTGGCGATCGCCGCGCTCGTTCTGACGGTTCTGGCGCGGTACACCTCCACCGGCGTCCACATCTACGCGGTCGGCGGTAATGCCGAGACCAGCCGCCTCGCCGGTATCCGCACCGGCCGGATCATCGTTGGGGTCTACGCCATCAGCGGCGTCTGCGCGGCCATGGGCGGACTCATCGTCACCAGCCGACTGATGGTGGGCTACCCGTCGGCCGGATCCGGCAACGAACTGTTCTACTCCATCGCCGCAGCCGTGGTGGGTGGGGTGAGCCTGTTCGGTGGCATCGGCACCATTCCCGGGGCGCTGCTCGGCGCCGTGCTGATCGCCACCGTCTCCAATGGCATGAACGTCATCGGCGTCCCGAGCTACTGGCAGCCGCTGGTGATCGGCGTGATCATCCTGATCGGCGTGATTCTCGACACCTACCGGCGGCAGCTCTCCTTCGGGTCCTTGGTCCGCCACCTCGGCGGAGGCAGCGCCAGTAGTGAACCGGCCACGGCCCAGACGCCGGTGGGCGCCGGAGTCGGCGATACGGTCCTGCGCGCGCCACCCGACGAGCCACACCCCTGACCCGTCCCCAACCCGCAGTCAGCAATCAAGGAGGATCTCATGCGGAGGAACACCATCATCGGCGGCGCTGCTGCCGCCACCCTGACCCTGGCCCTGGTGGGCTGCGGCGGTCTCGACACCGGCGCCGGGACCAGCAACCCGTCGGCAGCGGCCTCGATGGACGCCCGACCGGCGTCCTGCGAGGACGAGACGCCCTTCGTCGCTGTCGCCCTTCCCAATCTCACCAACCCCTACTACGTCGCTATGAAGCAGGGCTTCGAACAGGCCGGGCCGGAGAACGGCTTCAGCGTCGAGGTCCAGGTGGCGGACAACGATGACGCCGCGCAGCTGTCCCAGGTGGAGGCGATGCTGCAGAAGAACCCCTGCGCCCTCGCGCTGAACGGCGTGAAGTCGGAGCCGGCCGCGGCCATCGTCAAAGCAGCCAATGACGCCGGAGTGCCGGTGTTCACGGTGAATGTCACCGTGTCCCAGGAGGCACTCGACTCCCAGGGCGCGCACATCATGCAGTACCTCGGCGCCGACAACTACGCCGGCGGTCAGCAGATGGCCGAGCAGGTGCTCGCCGATCTCGGTGCTGACGCCGAGTTGAAGATCGGCTTCGTGACCGAACCCGATGAGGTGCCGACCCTGGTCCGCGACGAGGGCTTCGAGGAGACGATCGCCGCCAACGCCAACGCCGAGGTCGTGGCGAAGGTCGACGGCAACGTCAAACCCGATGACAGCCTGCAGGCGACCACCGAGATGCTGTC
>JBKEBV010000163.1:0-16679 GCA_047973315.1 Propioniciclava sp. | reverse complement strand
CCGATCACGCTGGGCGCCGATGTCATCGCCCGGATCAGGAACTCCACACTCGCCATCGCGGCCGGGGTCGGTGTCCGGGGGCTGATCAATATCCAGTACGCACTCCAGTCGGACGTCCTCTACGTGCTCGAGGCGAACCCGCGGGCCTCCCGGACGGTTCCGTTCGTCTCGAAGGCCACCGGCACCCAGCTGGCCAAGGCCTGCGCGCGCATCATGCTCGGCGCCTCCATCGCCGATCTGCGGGCCGCCGGGGTGCTGCGCGCCGTCGGCGACGGGACCAGCGATCTGCCGTCGGCGCCGATCGCGGTCAAGGAATCGGTGATGCCGTTCAACCGGTTCCGGACCGCCGACGGTGCCTCGGTTGACTCGCTGCTGGGTCCGGAGATGAAGTCGACCGGCGAGGTGATGGGGCTCGACACCCGCTTCGGTGTCGCGTTCGCCAAGAGCCAGACAGGAAGCTACGGGGGACTGCCCACCTCCGGCACCGCGTTCATCTCTGTGGCCAACCGCGACAAGCGCCATGCGATCTTCCCGGTCAAGCGATTGGCCGACCTCGGCTTCCGGATCGTCGCCACCGCCGGTACCGCTCAAGTGCTGCGGCGCAACGGGATCGAGGTGACCGAGCTACGCACGGCCAATGCCGGCGAGGTCGACGACGGGCGACCCAGCGTGCTCGACGCGATCCTCGCCGGTGAGGTCGACCTGATCTTCAACACCCCGCAGGGAGTCGGAGCCGGCGGCGAGCCGCGCCGCGACGGGTGGGCGATCCGTTCGGCCGCCATTCTGCGCGATATTCCCAGCATCACCACCGTCCAGGGTCTGGCCGCTGCCGTCCAGGGCATCGAGGCAGCCAAGGCCGGCTCGGTCGGCATCCGTTCCCTGCAGTCCTGGAACGCAGCCCTCACCGAGGACCTCGCCAGCCGCGGGGACGTGGCTCGGTGAGTGTGCGGGCCGCGGTGGTCAGTTATGGCTACGCCCGCGTGCTGCGCCCCCTGCTGTTCCGTGCTCACCGGGGTGACCCGGAGGCGGTCCATGAGGACATGATCGCCGGGCTCGCCGCCCTCGCCTCGGGTCCCGGGGTGCGTTCGGTCGTCGGCGCGCTGACCGGCGTGGCCGCCGAGCCGGTCACGGTGGCGGGCGTCACCTTTCCGGGCCGGGTCGGGCTGGCCGCGGGGATGGACAAGGACGGCCGAGCCGCCCGCGCCTGGCAGCATCTCGGTTTCGCGTTTGCCGAACTGGGAACCGTGACCGCGTTGCCCCAGCCCGGGAACCCGCGGCCTCGGATCTTCCGACTGCCCGCGTCCGCGGCGCTCATCAACCGGATGGGCTTCAACAACGCCGGCGCCCAGGCGCTGGCCAACCGGCTCGCGACAGCCGGTGTGGTGCGCGGGAACGGTGCTGCCGGGATCCCGTTGGGTATCTCGGTGGGCAAGTCGAAGGCGGTCGCCGTCGCCGATGCGGTCCCGGACTATCTCACCTCGCTGCGCGCGGTGGCCCCGCATGCCGACTACATCGCGGTCAACGTGTCGAGTCCGAACACACCCGGCCTGCGGTCCCTCCAGGACGCCGGCGCGCTCCGCGAATTGCTGGCCGCCCTGGTAGGGGAGTCGGCTCGGCTCGCCCACGGGATCCGCCCGGCGCCGATCCTGGTGAAGATCGCCCCGGACCTCAGCTGGTCCCAGATCGATGAGGTTCTCACCGTCGCCGCCGATGCGGGTGTCGCAGGCGTCATCGCCACGAACACGACCCTGAGCCGCGACGGTCTCCTTGGCGCGGACCGGTCGAGAGCAGCCGAGGCGGGAGGGCTGTCAGGACGCCCGCTGAGCCGGCGGGCGCGCGCGGTGGTGGCCTACGTCGCCGAGCACACCGACCTTCCGGTGATCGGCTCCGGTGGGGTGATGACCCCCGACGACGCCTGGGCCCAGCTGGACGCCGGAGCATCCCTGGTCCAGCTCTACACTGGCTTCATCTATTCCGGGCCGGCGCTGATCGGCGCCATCGGTGACCGGACCGAACCGCGGAGGTAGGCCGGTGGCCACGTATCGACAACGACTGACGACGCTCACCGGGGAGCGCGGCAACCTGTGCGTCGGGATTGACCCGCATCCCCGGATCCTCGCCGCGTGGGGGTTGCCCGCGTCGGCCTCCGGTCTGGAGCGGTGCGCCCGCGGCGTGGTGGAGGCCCTCGGCGCGCACGTGGCGGTGTTCAAGCCCCAGTCGGCCTTCTTCGAGGTCTACGGGTCAGCGGGCATCAGCGTCCTGGAGCGAGTGCTGGCCGATATCCGCGACGTCGGTGCACTCTCCATTCTCGACGCCAAGCGGGGGGACATCGGCTCCACCATGGCCGCCTACGCACAGGCCTACCTGAGCGAGGGTTCCCCGTTGGCCGCCGATGCGGTGACGCTGTCGCCCTATCTGGGCATGGGCGCGCTCACCCCTGCCGTCGAGCTGGCGGTCTCCGGTGACCGGGGCGTCTACGTGCTGGCCCGGACCTCGAATCCGGAGGGCGCGACGATCCAGCTCGCTCTAGGGCACGAGGGTTCGGTCGCGCAAGAGGTCATCGACGAAGCGCGACAAGTTAATTCTCGGATGAGAACTCATGCAGTGGGACTGGTGATCGGCGGGACCCATGCCGACCTCGGCTGCGACGTCTCAGCGTTCAACGGATCGATACTGGTGCCGGGTATCGGTACACAAGGGGGAACGGTCGAGGACCTGCCACAGCTCTTCGGCGCGGCGATCCGTCACGTGCTCCCGATGGTGGGGCGCGCGGTCCTCAGCGCCGGGCCCGAACCGGCCGAAATGCAACGGCAAGCGCGCGCATACGGCGTTATGTGATTGCTAGTCTGTCCCCACTCAGTCGCCGTCGGCGGCCGATGTTGACCAGACACTCAGGAACGTAGAGGGAGCATTAGGTGTCGATTCCGCAGCTCACCACCGAACAACTTCAGGCAGCCCGGGCCGCTGCAACCCAGGCGCGGCGGGCCCGGGCCGAACTGAAGGGCAAGGTCCGCACGGGTGCACTGTCGCTGTCCGAGGCGCTTGTCGTCGCCTCCACCGACGAGACCCTGGCCCACATCAAGGTCGTCGACCTGTTGAAGTCGGTTCCGCGGGTGGGCGAGAAGCGCGCGACCGCCGTCATGGAGCGCCTCGAGATCGCCCCGAACCGCCGTATCCGCGGTCTCGGCCGCCATCAAGCAGCCGGGCTCAAGGCCGAGTTCGCGTGAGCGGAGGCATCACAGTCATCTCCGGTCCGGCAGGTGTGGGCAAGGGGACTGTGGTGGCCGAACTCAAACGGCAGCACCCCGAGGTGTGGGTGTCGGTGTCCGCGACGACCCGGCTTCCACGACCTGCCGAGACAGACGGGGTCCATTATCACTTCGTCTCTGATCCCGACTTCGATGCGCTGGTGGCCGACCACGGATTGTTGGAGTGGGCGGTGGTCCACGGTCAGCACCGCTACGGCACCCCGGCAGCTCCGGTGGTGCAGGCGGCCGCCGAGGGGCGGACCGTGATCCTGGAGATCGACCTGGCCGGGGCACGCCAGATCCGTGAGCGACTCCCCGAGGTGAGGTCGGTCTTCCTGGCCCCGCCGGACTGGGACACCCTGGTCCAACGCCTCGGGGACCGCGGCACCGAGACCGATGAGCAAGTGGCTCGTCGCCTGCAGACGGCCCGCGACGAGTTGGCTGCCTCCGACGAGTTCGACACCATCGTGGTCAATGACGATGTGGGCCAGTCGGTGGCAAAGCTGGTAAGCTTATTGGGCTTGTAATCCCAATCCTTGAGAAGGTTCCTTTGAGCACGCACGTTCCCGAGGGGATCACGAATCCCCCGATCGATGAGCTTCTGGACAAGGTCGACTCCAAGTACCGTCTGGTGCTGTTCGCCGCCAAACGCGCCCGACAGATCAACGCGTACTACAGCCAGTTGGGCGAGGGCCTGCTGGAGAACGTCGGCCCGCTGGTCGACACCACGGTGCAGGAGAAGCCGCTGACGATCGCCCTGCGGGAGATCAACGCCGACCTTCTTGAGATCGGCGAGATCGATCCGGCTGCCGAGGCGCAGGCCCGTGCGGCTGCCGAGGCTGATCCTGACTTCTCCTTCGACGCGTTCGATCCCACCGAGCTTGCCTGAGCCCGGATCCAGCGTGAACCCCGCGTGAGCCGCATCGTCCTGGGCGTGGCCGGGGGCATCGCCGCGTACAAGAGCTGCGAGGTGCTGCGCCGATTGCGCGAGGGCGGACACGACGTCACCGTCGTCCCGACGCCGAACGCTCTCCGCTTCGTCGGACGCACCACCTGGGAGGCCCTGTCGGGCCGTCCGGTGAGCACCTCGGTGTTCGACTCGGTCACCGATGTGGCTCATGTACGGATCGGCCAGGAGGCCGACCTGGTCGTGGTAGCACCGGCGACCGCCGACATCCTGGCCCGCGCGGCGGGGGGTCGCGCCGACGACCTGCTGGCCAACGTGCTGCTCACCACCGGTGCGCCGGTGCTGTTCGTCCCCGCCATGCACACCGAGATGTGGCTCCACCCGGCCACCCGGGCCACGGTGGAGACACTCCGTTCGCGGGGTGCTCTGATCATGGATCCCGCCCACGGGCGGCTGACCGGCGCCGATTCCGGACCGGGTCGGCTTCCCGAACCGGAGGAGATTGTCGAGGTCGCCACCGCGGTGCTGAACGATGCCGCGGCGGTCACCGCGGTGCGCGCTCGCGACCTCACCGGTCGACGCGTGGTGGTCAGTGCCGGCGGTACCCGCGAACCGCTGGATCCGGTGCGGTTCCTCGGTAACGCCTCCAGCGGCCGCCAGGGCATCGCACTGGCCCAGGCGGCGCGGCTGCGCGGCGCACAGGTCACCCTGGTTGTGGGCCAGATCAGCCACCCGGAGCCTTCCGGTGTCGAGCTGGTCCGCGTCGACACCACCGCAGCACTCCAGCAGGCCATGCGAGCGGCAGCGATCGATGCCGACGCGCTGGTGATGGCTGCCGCACCAGCCGACTTCACCCCTGGCGCGGCAGCTGGACAGAAGCTGAGCAAGGACGGTGCTGCTGGCCTCGACCTCCACCTCGTCCAGACCCCCGACGTGCTGGCCGGGCTCAGCCACGACCGGCTCCGGTCCCAGGTCATCGTCGGTTTCGCCGCCGAGACGGCTGCCGACCCGGCCGAGCTGGAGCAGCGAGGACGGGCCAAGCTGGCGCGCAAGGGCTGCGATCTGCTCGTCTGCAACAACGTCAGCGGGGGGGCGGTCTTCGGCAGCAGCGACAATGACGTCATCATTCTTGATTCCGACCGCGTGGTCGCCCGCGCCTCAGGGTCCAAAGCCACCATCGCCCACCGCATCTGGGACGCCGTGCTGGCGTCAGAAGGAGGATCCACCTCGTGACCCGCCTGTTCACCTCCGAGTCCGTCACCGAGGGGCACCCGGACAAGGTCGCCGACGCCGTCAGTGACGCCGTCCTCGACACGCTGCTGGCCGAGGACAAGGATGCCCGGGTGGCGGTGGAGACGCTGCTGACCACCGGGACGGTGGTGGTGGCCGGAGAGGTGTCGACCACCGCGTACGCCGATATCGCCAGTATCGCCCGCGACCGGATCGTCGAGTTGGGCTACCACCACGCCGGCGCCTCGTTCGACGGGCGGTCCTGCGGTGTGCTCGTCTCGCTGGGCAATCAGAGCCCCGACATTGCCCGGGGCGTCGATCATGCCGAGGAGGCTCGTGACGGTGAGGCCCATGATCTGTTCGACCTCCAGGGTGCCGGGGATCAGGGCCTCATGTTCGGGTACGCCTGCAATGAGACCCCCACGCTGATGCCACTGCCCATCGACTTGGCGCACCGGTTGTCAGAACGGCTGGCCGAGGTGCGTCGGACGGGGGAACTCGACTGGGTCCTCCCCGACGGGAAGACCCAGGTGACCGTCGAGTACGACGGCGACCGGCCGGTCCGGATCGAGACCGTCGTGGTGTCGACCCAGCACACCGAACAGGCGTGGCTCGACAGCGTGGTGAAGCGCTCGATCGTCGACCACGTCATTGCACCGGTCCTGGCCCGCTATGACATCGTCTCCACCGGCGTGAACACCTACGTCAATCCCACCGGGAAGTTCGTCATCGGTGGACCGATGGGGGACGCCGGGGTGACCGGCCGCAAGGTCATCGTCGACACCTACGGCGGCATGGCCCGGCATGGTGGCGGAGCGTTCTCCGGCAAGGACCCCTCCAAGGTTGACCGGTCGGCCGCCTATGCGATGCGGTGGGTCGCGAAGAATGTCGTCGCTGCCGGCCTGGCCGACCGTTGTGAGGTTCAGGTCGCCTACGCGATCGGCCGTGCCCACCCGGTCGGCTTCTACGTGGAGTGCTTCGGCACCCACAAGGTGCCGGTCGATCAGATCGTCGACGCGGTGAAGGCAACCTTCGATCTCCGCCCAGCAGCGCTGATCGGTGAGCTCGACCTGCTCCGGCCGATCTACTCCCTGACGACGAACTACGGCCACTTCGGCCGCGAGCTTCCCTCGATGACCTGGGAGCGGACCTCGAAGGCGGATGCGCTGGCTGCCGCCGTCTCCGGGTGAGCGGGGCCTCGCACCCTGACGCCGAGAATTGCGGCCATGGAACCCGACGCTGACGCCGGACGGATCGCGCGCGTCGCCGTCGATGTTCCGCTCGGTCACCTGGATCGGCCCTTCGACTACCGCATCGGGGCCGGCCAGGTGCCGACCGCTCGACCCGGGGTCCGGGTGCGGGTCCGGTTCGCCGGCCGGCTCCGCGACGGCTACCTGCTGGAGGTCACCGACACCAGCGAAGTCGACGCTTCGCTGGCGCCCCTGGAGCGGGTGAGCTCTGCGGAGGTCGTGCTCACCCCCGAGGTGGCCGGGCTCACCCGCGCCGTCGCCGATCACTGGGGGGGCACCTTCGCCGATGTGGTGCGGCTCGCGGTGCCGCCACGCCACGCCGCCACCGAGAGGGCCGCCGCGCCCACGCGACCGGCACCGGAACTGTCCGGCGATCCGGTCCTGCTGCCCGAGTACCCGGGCGGGGACAGATTCCTCGCCGGGCTCGCCGGCGGTGAGGCACTGCGAGCACTGTGGAATCCGGTGCCGGCCTGGGGGGTCGCGTGGGCGGACGGGATCATCGACGCGGCCACCGCCACATTGCGGAGCGGGCGGGGGGTGGCGGTGGTGGTGCCCGACGCTGAGGCGTTGGCCCACCTGCGGGTTCGATGCGAGGAACGCTTGGGGGCGGGGAGCTTCGCGGTGCTGTCAGCCGAGACGGGACCGGCAGCACGCTATCGGAACTTCCTCGCAGTCGTCCGCGGCCAGGCCCGGATGGTGATCGGCACGCGGGCAGCGGTGTACGCACCCGTCCACGATCTCGGCCTGCTCGTGGTGTGGGACGAGGGCAACGATCTGCTGTCGGAACCCCGCGCGCCCTACCCCCACGCCCGCGAGGTGGCGATGCTGCGGGCCTCCCGGGACCAGATCGGTCTGCTGCTGGCCGGGTACGGCCGTTCCGCGGAGAGCCAGGCGCTGGTCGAGCGCTCCTGGCTGGTCCCGCTGTCCCTGCCGGCCCGCGAGATCCGGCAGCGAGGTCCGGCGGTCCGGGTGGCCTCGGTCGGCGATTTTGCCGACGAACGTGATCCGGCCGCCCGCACGGCGCGGTTGCCCCACGACGTGTTCACCGCGATCCGCTCCGGCCTGTCCCAGGGGCCGGTCCTCCTCCAGGTGCCGCGCACAGGATACGCACCGAGCCTCGCCTGCCAGCGGTGCCGCACTCTGGCCCGGTGTCCCCGCTGTTCCTATCCGCTGCGCGGGGAGCGGGGGACCGGCGGCATCGCCGTGCGCTGTCCCTCCTGCGGGCCAGTGACTCCGTGGCAGTGTCCGAGTTGTGGGGACTCCCGCCTCCGGGCACCCCAGGTGGGGGCCGCCCGGACCGCTGAAGAACTCCGGCGGGCTTTTCCCCACGTCGATGTGCTCACCTCGTGGTCGGGGCAGCGCGTCACCGCGACCGGCGCCGAGCCGGCCCTCGTGGTGGCCACCCCGGGGGCCGAACCCCGTCCGGCGAAGGGGTATGCGGCGGCGGTGCTGCTCGACACCGGGCTGCTCCTCGGACGCCCGGACCTGCGGGCCGCCGAGGAGGCCCTCCGGCGGTGGTTGGAGGTGTGCGCCCTGGTCAGACCGGCTTCAGCCGGGGGCACCGTCATGGCGGTCGGAGAACCCCGCTCGCGGGCGCTCCAGGCCTTGGTCCGCCTCGACGCGGCCGGCTTCGCCGCGCGCGAGCTGGACGAGCGCACCGCGACCCGCTTCCCGCCTGCGGCCCGGATGGTCACCGTCGATGGCAGCAGCGATGCCCTGGACGGCGTCGAGGCGGCCGCGGCTGCCGTGCCGGGCCTGGAGGTCTTCGGACCGGTGCCGCTCGCCGACGACCTGCTCCGCCTCACCCTGCGGGTGGCCCCTGCTCAGGGGAAGGCGCTCATCGATGCGATCAGCGCCGAGTCCGCGGCACGCAGCGCCCGGAAGGCGCCAGCCATCCGGGTCAAGGTCGACCCGGTGGCGTTGTGAGGCTGCGGCGGCCATTAGGCTGACCCGGTGAGACTTGTGGTTGCCGGAACACCGTCCGTAGCACTGCCGAGCCTGGCGACTCTGGTCGCTTCCAAGCACGAGGTGGTGGCCGTGCTCACCCGGCCGGATGCGGCCCGGGGACGTCGGCGGACTCCGGTGCCGAGCGAGGTGGGCGCCTGGGCGCTGGAGCGGGGGATTCCGGTGCTGCGACCGCAGCATCCGCGCGATCCGGAGTTCGTGGCCGCGCTGGCCGCGTTGGCACCCGACGCCTGCCCGGTCGTCGCTTACGGGGCGCTGCTGCCCGCGTCGGTTCTCCAGATCCCCACCTTCGGATGGATCAATCTGCACTTCTCGCTGCTGCCCCGGTGGCGCGGGGCCGCACCGGTGCAGCGGGCGATCATGGCCGGGGACGAGGTCACGGGGGCGACGACGTTCCGGATCGTCGGTGCGCTCGACGCTGGCCCGGTCTACGACACCGTGACGCGCCCCCTCGATGGCACCGAGATCGCCGGCGACCTGCTGGAGGAGCTGGCGGTGTCCGGCGCCGATCTTCTGCTGCGGACCATCGATCGACTGCCCACGACCGACCCCACGCCGCAGCCGGGTGGACCAGCCGCGCTCGCCCCGCGACTCACCGTTGCGGAGGCCCGCCTCGACTGGACCCGCCCCGCCGAGGACCTCGACCGGCTGATCCGCGGCTGCGCCCCGGCCCCGGGGGCGTGGACGCAGGTGGCCGGCACCCGGTTCCGGGTGCTGTACGCGCGGCCCGTCGCCGGGGAGGATCTGCCACCGGGGCAGCTACGGATCGAGAAGAAGCGGGTGCTGGTCGGCACCGGGACCGCAGCCCTGGAACTCGTCCGCCTGCAACCGCAGGGCAGGCCGGCCATGGCTGGCGCCGACTGGGGTCGCGGTCTGCGGGAGGCGCCGGTCGCCTTCGATTCCGCCGATCAGGGAATCTGATGCCCCGGCAACGGCTGCGGCACCGCCGACCGGACCGGGCCCGACGCACCGCGTACCGGATCCTCCGGGCGGTGACCGCCGAGGGCGCCTACGCCAACCTCGAGACCGCGCGGGTGCTGCGGACAGCCGGACTGGATGCCCGGGATGCAGCGTTCGTCACCGAGCTTGTGGCAGGGACCTGCCGCCTCCAGGGCACCTACGACGCCGTACTGCAGGCTGCCTCGGGGCGGGACGGGTTCGACGCCGATGTGCGCGACGCCCTCCGGTTGGGCAGCCATCAGCTGCTGTCGATGCGGGTACCGCCGCGGGCCGCGATCGCGGCCACCGTCGACCTCGCCGGGGCGGAGATCGGCGAGCGGGTGGTGGGTGTGACCAATGCCGTCCTGCGCAAGGTTGCCGCCACCGATCTCGCCGGTTGGGTCGACCGGCTGTCGTCGGACGCCGATGACATCGGGCGTCTTGCTCTGCGCACCCATCATCCGCGGTGGATCGCCGAGGTCTACACCGACCTGCTGGGAGTCGACGCCGAGCAGGCGTTGGCGGCGAACAATGTCCCCCCGGTGACCAACTTGGTGGTCCGCCCCGGACGGGCCACCGTCGCCGAACTCGAGGGGGAGCCGGACCGGTTTTCGCCGTTCGGGGCGTGCCGCCCGGGAAATCCGGCCGACGTGCCCGCCGTGGCGCAGGGCCGGGCCGGCGTGCAGGATGAGGGAAGCCAGCTGGTGGCCTGGGCGTTGACCCGCCCGGAAGCACCCGGCGGATCCTGGCTCGATCTGTGCGCCGGGCCCGGAGGCAAGGCGGCGCTGCTGGCCGGTCTGGCCATCGAGCAGGGCCGGACCTTGGTCGCCAACGAGGTACAGCCGCACCGTGCCGAGCTGGTCGCCTCGGCCTTGTCCGGGTACGGTGACGGATCCGGCGCGCCCACCGTCGTGGTCGGCGACGGTACCGCGGGGCAGCTGCCCGAGCGCGACTTCGCCCGGGTGATGGTCGATGTTCCCTGTACTGGTCTGGGGGCACTGCGTCGACGCCCGGAGTCGCGCTGGCGGCGCTCAGCTGCGGATGTGGCTGCACTGGCTCGGCTGCAACGCCGCCTGCTCGACGCGGCGCTGGACGCCGCCGCGGTGGGAGGACTGGTCGCCTATGTGACCTGTTCACCGCATCCGGCAGAGACCACCGAGGTGGTGGCAGCCGTCACCGCGGCGCGCTCCGATGTCGAGGTGTGGCCGGCCTCGACCGCCCTTCCCGAGGTTCCCGACTCGGCCAGGGGGTCCGCGGTCCAGCTGTGGCCGCACCGGCACGGGACCGATGCCATGTTCCTGGCGCTGCTGCGCCGACGCTGATCGGCGGGTCTGCGTGCCCCGACCCAACGGCGGCTCCGGATCGCTACGGTGGGGGGGTGCCGAACCGAATCCACCCGAGCATCCTGAACGCCAACCTCGCCAGTCTCGACGCCGAGGTGCAGCGGATCCCGAGCGCGCACGCGGTGCATGTCGATGTGATGGACAACCACTTCGTACCGAATCTCACCTTCGGGCTGCCGGTGGTGGAATGCCTGCGCGCCAATCATCCCGACCTGTTCCTCGACATCCACCTGATGATCGACCAGGTTGACCGCTGGGCACCGGACTTCGCCGAGGTGGGTTGCGAGTCGGTGACCTTCCACATCGAGGCGTCGCAGGCCCCGGTACGGACCGCTCGGCAGATTCGCGCGGCGGGTTCGCGTGCCGCGGTCGCCTTCCGCCCGCAGACGGCGATCGAGCCCCTGGCCGATGTGATCGCCGAGTTCGACATGATCCTGCTGATGACGGTCGATCCCGGCTTCGGGGGCCAGTCATTCCTGTCCTCGATGTTGCCCAAGATCCGCCGGGCCCGCGAGCTCGTCGCAGCCACCGGCCAACAGATCTGGATCCAGGTGGACGGCGGGATCGCCGAGTCGACGATCGAACAGTGCGTTGACGCCGGCGCCGATGTGTTCGTCGCCGGATCGGCGGTGTTCCGCGCCGAGGATCCCGATGCGATGGTGCGCTCGTTGGCCGAGCTCGCTGACGCCCGGTGCGCCCACGCATGACCGCTGTCCCGCGGTCGACCGAACGGAGCCGCACCCGTCTCCGGACGCCGACGCCGCCGGGGGAGGAGGGCACCTATCGGCACCTGGCCCGGATCGTCGGGGCGCTGATGCGGGCGACGGTGCGCGAGAAGTGGGATGAGGCCACCACGGTTCCGCGCACCGGCGGCGTGCTCGTGGTCAGCAATCACGTGAGCTATGCCGATGTCCTGGCCGTGGGCCGATACCTGATCTGGTCAGGTCGGTGGCCGCGCTACCTTGGCAAGGCCGAGTTGTGGCGGGTGCCGCTCATCGGCTGGCTCGGACGCCGCTGCCACCAGATTCCGGTCGCCCGAGGGACCGCACGAGCCAAGGAGGCGCTCATCCCGGCCGAGAAGGCGCTCACCGCGGGGGAATGCGTGGCGATCTATCCCGAGGGCGGGCGAACCCATGATCCTGATCTGTGGCCGCAGCTCGGGCGGACGGGGGCCGCCCGGCTGGCGCTGGCGACGGGAGTACCGGTGGTCCCGGTGGTGCAGTGGGGCACGCATCAGGTGATGCCGGGGCGCCGACTCACTTTTCCCCGGTTGTGGCCGCGGCGCACGGTGCGGGTGGTGTGTGGCGAGCCGGTGCCGCTTGATGATCTTGCTGAGCTGCCCCGCAACGCCGATGTGCTGCGGCAGGCGACGACGCGGATCATGGACGCGGTCACCGCGCTGGTGGAGGATCTGCGGGGCATCCCCCGACCTTCGGGCGGGGTCTGGGATCCGCGGCAGAACCGGCGGGTGTGAACCGCTGAACCTGCGGAGTCCCGGCCCCCGGTCGGACGGGCCGCCGACGCCGCGATTCTGCGCTCAACGCCGGGCAGCCGACAACCCGGGGTGTCGCTCATCCGTGCCAGCCGCAGGGAGCGGCGTGAGCCTGACCGGCCCACCCGCGGTGCGGGTCAGCGCTCCCGTCGGCGGAGGTAGCGCTCGGCCTGAAGCGCGATGTCGTCACCGGTGGTCTCGGCAGTGTCGAAACGCTCCTCGAGCTCACCGACGTAGGTCGCGACATCGGGATCCTCGGTGACGAGTTCACCCACGCGGGTCTCCCACACCTCGGCCAGGTCGGGCAGTTCGGCGTGGTCGAGGGTCACGTCGATGAGGTCCTCGACACGGCGCAGCAACGCCAGGGTCGCCTTCGGGTTGGGAGGGTCGGCCACGTAGTGCGGGACGGAGGCCCACAGCGACGTGGTCGGCAGCCCCGCGTCGGCGCAGGCACTGGCAAAGACTCCGACGATCCCCGTCGGACCCTCATAGTCGGTGCCGTTCTCCGACACCGGAACCGGGCGACTGTGGGGGACATCGGCCAACATGGCCCCCATCGCGATGATGCGTTCCGGAGCCACGCTGCGCAGCGCGGAGACCAGCGCGGCGCTGAAGGCCCGCCAGCGGAAGTTGGGTTCGGGTCCGTTGATCAGCACCAAGTCCCGCTCGGCGAGGGAGACCACATGCAGCTCAGTGGTCGCCCACTGGAGGGTTCGGTCCCCCTTGGGGTCGGCGCGGACCAGCACGGGCCGGTTCTCGCTGAAGTCGTAGTAGTCGTCGGGGTCGAGGGAGAAGGCGAACTGGCTGCTGGCGATCTGCGTCAGATGATCAAGGACGCCGGTGGCGGCATCGCCGGCGTCGTTCCACCCGGAGAACGCCGCCACGACGATGGGGCGCCGCAGGTGGGTCAGGTCGCGCATCGCCATGTCCGCAACTCTAGCCCTGACCTGCCGACGACTCCCGATCGCCTATCCTTGGCCGGTGGCCCGAGATCTGAGATCAGTGCTGTCCCGACGCGTCCTGGTGGCTGACGGTGGGATGGGGACGATGCTGCAGGAGTTCGACCTGACGCTGGCCGACTTCGACAATTATGAGGGTTGTAACGAGGTCCTCAACGCGACCCGTCCCGACGTGGTCGAGGCCATTCACGCCGCCTATCTGGAGGCCGGGGCCGACTGTGTTGAGACGAATACCTTCGGCACCAACCTCTCCGCTCTGGCCGAGTACGGCATCGAGCATCGCATCGAGGAACTCGCCGAGGCGGGGGCACGGATCGCCCGGACGGCCGCCGACGCCGCTGCGACAGCCGAGCGCCCCCGCTGGGTGCTGGGCTCCATCGGCCCGGGAACCAAGTTGCCCAGTCTGGGACATATCGGCTTCGGTGACCTGCGCGACGCCTACCAGCGGCAGACCGCGGCGATGATCGCCGGCGGAATCGACGGGGTTCAGATCGAGACCTGCCAGGATCTGCTCCAGGTCAAGGCCGCCGTGCAGGGGGCACGCCGGGCCGCGCGGGAGGCCGGGGTCGACCTGCCCGTGCTGGTCAATGTCTCTTTCGAGACCAATGGCACCATGCTGCTCGGAACCGAGATAGGCGCGGCGCTGGCCGCCCTTGAACCTCTGGGGATCGACGTTCTGGGGCTCAATTGCTCCACCGGGCCCGAGGAGATGAGCGAACACCTGCGCCACCTGTCCCGGTTCGCACGCATCGGGATCGGTTGCATGCCCAACGCCGGTCTGCCGGAGCTCACCGCCGCGGGCGCGCGCTATCCCCTCGGTCCGGAGGGATTCACCACAGCTCTGACCGACTACGTCGCCGATTTCGGGCTCGGCGTGGTGGGCGGATGCTGCGGCACCACGCCCGAGCACATCGCTCAGCTCGCGGCCGCTGTCCGCGGTCGTGAGGTTCCGCCACGCGAAGTCGAGCCGGCGCCGTCGGTGACCAGTCTCTACGCCGATGTGCCGTTGCGTCAGGACACCAGCTACCTCAGCGTCGGCGAGCGGACCAACGCCAACGGCTCCAAGGCGTTCCGCGAGGCGATGCTCGCCGAGGACTGGGACACCTGCCTCGACATCGCCAAGGGCCAGTCGCGCGAGGGTGCGCATCTGCTCGACCTGTCGGTTGACTATGTCGGCCGCGACGGGGTGCAGGACATGCGCGCGTTGGCCTTCCGGCTCAACTCCGTGGTGCCGCTGCCGATCATGCTCGACTCCACCGAGCCCCCGGTGATCACCGCAGGTCTGGAGTCGCTCGGAGGCCGCTGCGTCATCAACTCGGTGAACTTCGAGGACGGCGACGGCCCGGAGTCCCGCTTCCGGCAGGTGATGCCGACGATCGTCGAGCACGGCGCGGCCGTCGTGGCGCTCACCATCGACGAGGAGGGGCAGGCTCGGACGGCCGACTGGAAGGTCCGCGTCGCCGACCGGCTGATCACCACCTTGACCGGTGAGTACGGGCTCCGGGTGGGCGACATCATCGTCGACTGCCTCACCTTCCCGATCGGAACCGGTCAGGATGAGACCCGGCGCGACGCTCTGGAGACCATCGAGGCGATCCGGGAGGTCCGGGCCCGGTATCCACAGGTGCAGACCACCCTGGGGGTCTCCAATGTCAGCTTCGGTCTCAACCCGGCGGCGCGGATCGTGCTCAACTCGGTCTTCCTCCACGAGTGTGTGGAGGCGGGACTGACCTCGGCGATCGTGCATCCCAGCCGGATCGTCCCGATGGCACGGATCCCCGAGGAAGAGCGTCAGGTCGCGCTCGACATGATTTACGACCGCCGCACCGACGACTACGACCCGCTGGCCCGGTTCCTCGAGCTCTTCGAGGGGGTCACTGCGGCCAACGCGCGGGAGGAACGTGCTGCCGAACTCGCCGGTCTGCCGCTGGGCGAACGGCTCCAGCGCCGCATCGTCGATGCTGAGGACAAGGGTCTCACCGAGGATCTTGAGGAGGCGCTGACCACACGCCCGGCCCTGGACATCGTCAACACCGACCTGCTGGCGGGGATGAAGACCGTGGGCGAGCTGTTCGGCTCGGGCCAGATGCAGCTCCCCTTCGTTCTCGCCTCGGCGGAAGTGATGAAGAAGGCCGTCGCCCACCTCGAACCCCACATGGAGCGTTCCGAGGATGAGGGCAAGGGAACCATCGTGCTCGCCACCGTCAAGGGTGATGTGCATGACATTGGCAAGAACCTCGTCGACATCATCCTGACCAACAACGGCTACACCGTGGTCAACCTGGGGATCAAACAGCCGGTCGGGGCCATCCTGGATGCCTGCGTGGTGCACAAGGCCGACGCGATCGGCATGTCCGGCCTCCTGGTGAAGTCGACGGTGGTGATGCGGGACAACCTGATCGAGATGAACACCCGCGGGCTCGCCGACACCCCGGTGCTGCTCGGGGGCGCCGCGCTGACCCGCGCCTTCGTTGAACAGGACCTCAACGGCCTCTTCGAGGGCGAGGTTCGCTACGCCCGGGACGCCTTCGAGGGGTTGGCGTTGATGGATGCGGTGATGGCCTACAAGCGGGGCGACACCACCGCGCTGCCGGCACCAAGGGCGCGCCGGGTGACTGCCCGTACGACCGCCGCCGGCGACGACACCGACCGCAGGGTCGATGCCAGCCGCTCCGACGTAGCCCGGGGCGTGGACGTGCCGACGCCACCGTGGTGGGGGAGTCGCGTGGTGAAGGGCATCCCGCTGGCGGAGGTGGCCGGCTGGCTGGACCACCGGGCGACCTTCATGGGCCAGTGGGGGCTGCGGGGGAGCCGGGAGGGGGCCTCCTACGACGAACTGGTCGAACGCGAGGGCATCCCACGACTGAGGATGTGGCTGGACCGGATCCACACCGACGGAATCGCCGAGTTCGCCGTTGTTCACGGCTACTGGCCGGTCCACAGCGAGGGCAACACCCTCATCGTCGGCGACCCGCAGGATCCGGATCGGGAGCTCACCCGGTTCACTTTCCCCCGCCAGACGCGGGACCGTCGACTCAACCTCGCCGACTTCTTCCGCGACGCCCAGGAGGCCGCCGAGTCAGGCCCCGATGTGCTCGGCCTGCAACTGGTGACCATGGGGCAGCGGGTGGCCCAGGAGACGGCCAGGCTCTTCGCCGAGAACTCCTACCGGGAGTATCTCGAGCTCCACGGCCTGTCGGTCCAGCTCACCGAGGCGCTCGCCGAGATGTGGCACGGCCGGGTCCGCTCCGACCTCGGTCTGGTCGGCGACGGCGCGATGGAGGCGATGATCCGCGACCAGGACTACCGGGGTTCGCGGTACAGCTTCGGCTATCCCGCCTGCCCC
>JBKEBV010000090.1:0-16010 GCA_047973315.1 Propioniciclava sp. | reverse complement strand
GACAGAGGTCATGAGTGAGAAATCTGCGTTTCCCGGCGCGGGGCGCCGATGTCGGTGGCCTGCCGGGCAGTGGCCGCAGCAGGGTCGCCGAAGGAAAGGACATCAACTCGGCCCCCGAGGTGGCAGGGGCGGCGAAAGACGTGTTTCTCCGACGCAGGAGCGCGTGAGCGCTGCCGGACCAAAATAATAGCCGATGCGACTAGATTTCTCGAACGAGCCTGATCCCGGGCACGAGTCACGCCGGCCCGGCAGGGTGATAGGGCATCCGTCCTCGGATGAAATCCCGCCCTCCACCGGCCGCGACTCATCGGCCGGCGGTGAACTGTTCGAGGTTCGCTACGGCGGAACCGTCATCGAGGAGCAGCCGTCGTTGGTGGTCGCGCGAGCCTTCGA
Source organism: Propioniciclava sp. (assembly GCA_047973315.1). Classification (GTDB taxonomy): domain Bacteria; phylum Actinomycetota; class Actinomycetes; order Propionibacteriales; family Propionibacteriaceae; genus Propioniciclava. The sequence goes on along the minus strand of JBKEBV010000090.1, from coordinate 15,617 downwards.
CACCGGCGAGGAGATCGTGCTGTTCGATGCGGCCAGGCACGGATGCGACACCATGTTCGTTGAAGAGTTCGACCCGTCGGCAGTTGCATCCCGAACCGCCGACACCGTGCTGGAACGTGACGGTCGGACAGCGTTCGGCGTTGAGGTCGAGGTCATCGACAACATCGACTTCCGCGATGACGAAGGCGTGATCCGGCTGATCAACGGCGACGCGATCAGCGCAGAGCAACTCCGGGCTGATGGCTTCGATGCCCTCAGTGTGACGGTTGTCACTGTGGACGGCACCCGACACGTCGTCGTCGAGGAAGAGCTCGCCTAGACCTGCGGCGGGCTTTTCGTTGAGAGTTTGATCGAATCCCCACATCCGGGTGCCCCCGGGGGTACGCTGATGGTATGCACAAGCTCCTCATTCTGGGGGCGGGCACCGCAGGGACGATGGCTGCCAATCTGTTGCGCCGCAAGCTCGATGATGCGTGGTCGATCACGATCGTCGACCAGGACACCCACCACCACTATCAACCGGGTTACCTCTTCATCCCGTTCTGGATGAGGCCCGAGCGGGTGGTCAAGGACCGTCGCAGGTTCCTCCCCGGCGGGGTGGAGTTCCGCGAGGCGAGGGTCGGCGCGGTTCTCCCCGACCAGCGACAGGTGGAACTGGCCGACGGGGCGCGTCTCGACTACGACTGGCTGATCATCGCCTCAGGAACCGTGCCACGCCCCGACCTGGTGCCGGGCATGGCCGACGGTGCCCTGTGGCGCACGAAGGTGCATGAGTTCTACACCTACGACGGCGCGACCGCCCTGAAGCAGGCACTGAAGGCCTTCTGCTCGGGCCGACTGCTCGTCCACGTCAGCGAGATGCCGATCAAGTGTCCGGTGGCGCCGCTGGAGTTCGCCTTCCTCGTCGAGGACCACTACCGGCGCCAAGGGATCCGCCACAAGGTCGACATCACCTACGTGACGCCACTGGACGGGGCCTTCACCAAGCCGGTCGCCTCGGCTACGTTCGGTGGGTTGCTCGCCGATCGGAGCATCCGGCTCGCCGCCGACTTCACCGTGGAACGCATCGACAACGACCGCCAGCGGCTGGTCGGATACGACGGACGCGAGCTCCCCTTCGACCTGCTCGTCACCGTGCCGCCGAACCAGGGTCAACAGTTCATCACCGATTCCGGGCTGGGGGATCAGGCGGGCTTCGTCCCAGTGGACAAGCACACCCTGCGCTCGGTCGAGCACGAGCGGATCTTCGTGCTCGGCGATGCCAGCGACATCCCGACCTCCAAGGCCGGATCGGTCGCCCATTTCGCCACCGAGACGTTCCTGGACAACTTCTTGGCCGCCGTCGACGACCGACCGCTGCCGAACGCTTTCGACGGTCACGCGAACTGCTTCCTCGAGTCGGGCCGCGGACAGGCGCTGCTCCTCGATTTCAACTACGACACCCAGCCGCTCCCGGGGGAGTTCCCGGTGCCGGTGCTCGGCCCGATGAAGCTGCTGAAGGCCACCCGGGCGAATCACCTGGGCAAGCTCGCCTTCGAGGAGATCTACTGGAGGATGCTCCTACCGGGCCACCGGCTGCCCGTTCCCACCCTGATGTCCATGGCCGGCAAGAAAGAGCCCGAGGAGTAACTATGCCCACCAACACACTCAACGGCCGCACGTTCACCGTCGACGACGAGGGCTTCTTCACCCAACGCGACCAGTGGAGCGAACCCCTCGCCGAGGACCTCGCCGCTCTGATCGGCATCGAGATGGATCAGGCCCATTGGAAGCCGATCCGCTTCATGCGGGAGGACTCTGCCGCGACCGGCGTCACACCCACGCTGCGTCGGATGCAGACCGTCGGCGGCTTCGACGTCAAGGAACTGTTCTCGCTTTACCCGGGTAGACCGGCGAAGAAGATGGCCTGGCTCGCGGGCCTTCGCAAACCGGTCGGCTGCGTCTGAGAAGGGCGGACACCATGACAACAACCGTTCCCCGTCCGGAGATCCCGGAGGGCTTCATCATCCCCGACTTCGGCGCCCAGCGCCGTGCTGGTGCGACCGGTCAGGTGGCGACGGTGCCGGGCGTGTCCGGGGAACCGGTGGCCCCGACCGGTCCGCGCCGGATGGCGTTCATCTGTTCCAAGGGCAACCTCGACATGGCCTATCCGGCCCTCATCATGGGCAACGCGGCACTCGGCGAGGGTGTGGAGGTGCACATCTTCTTCACCTTCTGGGGCCTGGACATCATCAACACCAAGACCTACGACAACCTGAAGTTCACCCTGGCAGGGAACACCGCCATGCACATGCCCGACCTGGGGCGGGTCAAGCCGGGCCTGGAACACGTCTCGGTGCCCCAGGCCCTCGGCAATCTGCCCGGCATGACGGGGTTCGCCACCCGGATGATGAAACGGCAGATGGACGACCTGGAGATCCCGACGATCCCGGAGTTCCTCGACCTGCTGGAGGCCTCGGGCGCCCACCTGTACGCCTGTCGCCTCACCTTCGACATGATGAAGATCATCGAGGCCGATCTGCATCCCGGTGTCGAGGGCGTCATCAGTGCCGCTGATTTCATCCAGATCGCCGAGGGCGCCCAGATCGTCTTCGTCTGAGGCCTGGAGCGCCTCCGGCGGATCCTCGGGGCAGGTCTCAGCTATTCCTGTCCGACATAGAATCCGGTGGTGCTCGATGTCTACCTGTTCACCAGCACGCTGGTGACCTTGTTCGTGATTCTGGACCCGCCCGGGCTGCTGCCGGTGTTTCTCGGGTTGACCCGCACGCTGGACACCGCCCAGCGCCACCGGGCGGCCCGGAACGCGGCCCTGGTGGCCTTCGGTGTCATCGCTCTGTTCGCCGTGTTCGGGCGCTTCATCCTCGACTACCTGCACATCACCATCAACGCGCTGACCGTCTCCGGAGGTCTGTTGCTGCTCCTGGTGGCGCTGCAATTGCTGCAGGGGACCGCCTCGGAGGCCATCGTCGAGGCCAACACCGACGTCGCCATCGTCCCGCTGGGCATCCCTCTGCTCGCCGGGCCGGGTTCCATCGTGGCCATGATGCTTGCCGTCGACACCGCTGGCGAGCAGGGAGTCTGGGGCTACGCCAGCGTCGCGGCATCCTTGGTCGGCGTCATCGTGCTCGTCTGGCTGTTCCTGCGGTACGCCCAGGCGATTCGCGGCGTCCTGGGCGATTCCGGCACCGTCCTTCTCACCCGGATCGCGGGCATGCTGTTGGCTGCCATCGCCGTCCAGATGCTGGCCGACGGGGTCACCGGGTTCGTCGAGGCCGCGCTGGAGTCCTGAGCCGGCTCACTCCACCAGGAAATCGGCCGCCATGGCCGCCGGGAGCAGCTCGTAGCCGGCGAATTCGCGGGTGAAGCTGCCGGTGCCGTGGGCGATACCGCGCAGGTCGATGGCGTACCGGGCCAACTCGAGCTGGGGGACGAGCGCTTTGATGATGATCCTGCGGCCCGCCTGGTCGGTGCCCTGGAGCTGCCCGCGGCGACTCGACAGGTCGGTCATCACCGCACCCAGGTACTCCTCGCCGACGGTCACCTCGACGGTGTCAACCGGCTCCAGCAGCGCCGTGCGCCCGGGAGCCTCCGCGGCCTCTTTGAGCGCAGCTGAAGCGGCCATCTGGAAGGCCATGTCGGAGCTGTCGACCGAGTGCGACTTTCCGTCGGTGAGAGTGACCCGGACGTCGACCATCGGAAAGCCGGCCACGACACCCTTCTCCAGTTGGGCGCGCAGCCCTTTCTCGACCGACGGAATGAACTGGCGCGGAACAGCGCCGCCGACCACCTTGTCGACGAACTCGAAGCCACCGCCCCGCTCGAGAGGCTCGAACTCCAGGTTCACCACGGCGTACTGGCCGTGCCCGCCGGACTGCTTGACGTGACGGCCGAGAGCCTTGGCCGGGGTGATGAAGGTCTCCTGCAGGGCGACGCGCACCTCCTCTGAGACCACCTTGACCCCGTACCGGTCGCGCAGGCGGGCGAGCAGCAGGTCCGCGTGGGCCTGGCCTGTCGTCCACAGGACGATCTGGTCGTCGGTCCCGCGGTTGACCTTGACGGTGGCGTCCTCCACGCCGAGGCGCTGCAGTGCGCCGCTGAGCTTGTCCTCATCGGAGCGGGTGGAGGCCCGGACGGCGATGGGCAGCAGTGGCTGTGGCATCGGCCAGTTGGGGACGACGACCACCGCCTCGACACTGGAGAGGGTGTCGCCGGTCTCGGCGGTGGCCAGTTTGGGCAGCATGACGATCTCGCCGGCGATGGCGGCCTTCTTCACCACCAGGTCGGTGCCGACCGCCTGCTGGATCTGACCGATGCGTTCCTGGTTGTCATGGTCGGGATGCGCGTCCGGGTCGGCATCGGTGAAGTACGAGCGGTGTCCGGAGACGTGGACCTCGTCATCGGTGCTGAGTGTTCCGGAGAAGATCCGAACCATGGAGAGCCGACCGGCGAACGGGTCGGTCGTGGTGCGGATCACCTGGGCGATGAGCGGTGCTTCCGGGTCGGAGGGGGCCGGTCCGACCTCGTCGCCATTGAGCCGGGTCGTGATCGGGTTCGGGTGCAGGCTCGGCGTCGGGAAGCCGTGCTCGATCAGGCTGAGCAGTTCCTCGGTGCCGAGCCCGGTCGCCTGGACGACGGGGACGACGGGGAACAGGTTGGCTCCGGCGGTCGCCTTCATCAGGTCATCGAGCAGATAGCTGCGCCCGGGATCCTCCCCCTCGAGGTAGGTGTCCATGAGGTCGTCATCCTCGGCCTCCTGGATCAGGCCCTCCATCAGCGGCCCGTGATAGGGCTCGACCAGGTCGGCGTGCGCAGAGTCCTTCTCGTGCAGGACCGGTCCGCCTCCGCTGGCGTAGTCGCGGAACCGGTGGGACAGGACGCCGACGGTTCCGGTGATGGCATCACCCGAGCCGACCGGGACGTGGGTGGGCAGAACGCCCTCGCCCAGGCTCGCCTGGAGGTCGGTGACGACTCCGGCGAATTCGGTGTGGGCCATGTCGAGTTTGGACAATGCGATGACGCGGGGCAGGTCGGCCTCAGCACACTCCTCCCAGAGAGCCCGGGCTGCCGCGTCGACGCCGTCGGCGGCGCTGACCACGAAGACGGCGGCATCGGCGGCCCGGATACCGGCGCGCAGTTCGCCGACGAAATCGGGGTGCCCCGGTGCGTCCAGCAGGTTGACCAGGACGTTGCCGGTGGTCAGGGAGGCGAGATAGAGTTGGGACAGTCGTTCGGTGTCGTCCTTCTCACCCCGGTACCCGGGGACGCGTGCGCGGAGCAGTTGCTCGAACAGCGAGGTCTTCCCTGAGCCGGCCGTTCCGATCAGCACCACGTTGCGCACATCGTCTGGGCTTTTCACCTGCACTGATGACTGGCTGTTCCCCTTCGAACTCATGGCGACCACTGTGCCACTGTGCGGGGGGCGGCGCGCCCGGATGGGCCACATTGTCCACCACGATGAGATGCGCCCAGGGTTCTCGGGTGCGTTTCCCTCGCCTTGGGTGCGGTGGCTCAGCGGTAGTCCCGGGAGGTGGTCCGGGTCCGCAGGGGGAGGGGCTCGAGCCGGTCAGCGAGCAGGGTGACCACACCGTGGGCGCGTTCCAGGATGCCGCGGACGATGACCGCCTGGGCCGTGCGGAAGGTTCGGGTGTGGCGGGCGACCACCCCGCGGCTGCACACCACGTTCAGCATTCCGGTCTCATCCTCCACGTTGAGGAACGTGACGCCGCTGGCGGTCGCCGGACGCTGCCGGTGGGTGATCAGCCCGCCCACCGCCACCCGGCGTCCGGGTTCGGCGGTCAGGGTGTCGGCCACCGACAGCACCTGGTCGCGGTCGAGGTCGGCCCGGACATGCTCGATCGGATGTCGTCGCGGTGAGATCCCGGTGGCCCACAGATCGGCCACCGTGACCTCCTCCTCGGTCATCACCGGGAGATACGGCGGGTGCGACTCCTCCAGCGGCAACTCGAGCTGGCCCGGTTCCCACAGCGCTGCCTGTCCGGCGTCCCAGAGGGCCTGGCGGCGGGTCAGGTTGAACCCGTCGAAGGCACCGGCGGTGGCCAGGGCCTCCACCTGCCCGGCGGTGAGGCTCACCCGGCGGGTCAGGTCGGTCAGACTCCGGAACGGGCCGCCCTCGTTGCGGGCGGCGACGATCTGCCGGGCGAGCGCCGCGTCGAATCCGGTCACCTGAGCCAGTCCCAGCCGTACGGCAAGCTCCCCGTCGCGGCGGTGGCGGAGCGCCTCGGCCAGGCCCGCAGCAGGATCGGGCGGAGCGACGAAGGCGGGGACCGGCGGCTGGTCGGTCGCCAGACAGGCATCCTGCCCGGTGACTGTCACCGTCGAGCCGCATGGTTCCAGATCGGTGAGCGCCTGGGAAAGGTTGATATCGGGCTGACAGACCTCGACGCCGTGCCGGTGGGCATCGGCGACCAGACTCCGCGGGGAGTAGAACCCCATCGGCTGGTTGCGGAGCAACCCGGCCAGGAACACCGCTGGGTAGTGCAGCTTCAGCCAGCAACTGGCGTAGACGATGAGGGCGAAGCTGATGGCATGGCTCTCGGCGAAGCCGAAGTTCGCAAACGCTTCGATCCGGGTGTAAATGTCATCGGCCAGGGTGCCGGTGATGCCGTTGGTCGCCATCCCGGCGTACAGCTTGGCGCGCAGGGTGCCGATCCGCTCGATTCCGCGTTTCGATCCCATGGCTCGACGCAACAGATCGGCCTCCCCGGCATCACAGTTCCCGACGGCGACGGCCATCTGCATCAGTTGCTCCTGGAAGAGGGGCACGCCCAGGGTTCGGCGGAGGACCGGTTCGAGTTTCGGATGCAGGTAGGTGACGGGTTCCTCGCCGGTGCGGCGGCGGATGTAGGGGTGCACGGCACCGCCCTGGATCGGCCCGGGACGGATCAGCGCGATCTCGACGACCAGATCGTAGAAGCACCGCGGCTGCAGCCGGGGGAGAGTCCCGATCTGGGCCCGGCTCTCGATCTGGAAGACCCCGATGGTGTCGGCCCGGCACACCAGGTCGTAGACGCCCGGCTCCTCCTTGGGAATCGAGGCCAGGGTCCATCGTTCCCCGAGGTGCTGGTCGGCCAGGTCGAAGGTGTGCTGGATGCAGCCGAGCATGCCCAGGCCGAGCAGATCGAACTTGACCAGCCCCATCCAGGCACAGTCGTCCTTGTCCCACTGCAGGACGGTGCGGTTCTCCATGTGTGCGGGTTCGATGGGGCAGACCTCGCCAATGGGCCGCTCGGTGAGCACCATCCCGCCGGAGTGGATGCCCAGATGGCGGGGCGCGGTCTCGAGCTGGGTGGCGAGGTTGATCACCGGCTGGGGCACCTCGTGGTCAGTGGCCTCGTCGACACGGCCCCACATGCTCATCTGCTTCGACCAGGCATCCTGCTGGCCGGAGGAGTAGCCGAGTGCCTTGGCCATGTCGCGCACCGCCGAGCGTGGTCGGTAGCTGATCACGTTGGCGACCTGGGCGGCATTGTGGCGACCGTGGGTGCGGTAGACCCACTGGATCACCTCCTCGCGACGGTCGGAGTCGAAATCGACGTCGATGTCGGGTTCTTCATCGCGGGCGGCGGACAGGAACCGTTCGAACGGCAGATCGTACTTCACCGAGTCGACCGCGGTGATCCCCAGCGCGTAGCAGACCGCTGAGTTGGCCGCCGATCCCCGGCCCTGGCAGAGAATGCCTCGGGAGCGGGCGTAGGCGACAATGTCGTGCACGATCAGGAAATAGCCCGGGAAGTCCTTCTCGGCGATCACGGTCAGTTCTTTCTCCAGCCGTTCTGAGGTGGCGGGTGGGGCGTCCGGGTAGAGCCGTTCGGCGCCGCGGCGGACCAACTCCCGCAGCCAGGACATCGGAGTGTGGCCGTCGGGCACCGCAGGCTGGGGAAGTCGGGGGGTGGCTCGCCGGAGTTCGAAGGCCAGGTCGGACGCCAGATCCACGGTGTTCTCCACCGCTCCGGGAAGGTGACCGAACTGGGCGCGCATCTCAGCTCCGGAACGGAGGATCGCACCGCCGGCGTCCAGGAGCCATCCGTCCATGTCGTCCAGGCTGCGCCGGGCCCGGACCGCTGCCATGGCTGCGGCGAGGCGTCCCTGGGTCGGGGTGGCGGCATGCACATTGCCGGTGGCCAGCAGCGGGGTGCCGGTGCTGAGCGCGATCCGGGCGAGGGCCTCGTTGTGGGCCTCGTCGGTGGGCAGGCCGTGGTGAAACACCTCAACGAAGACATCGCCGAAGCGTTCCCGTAGGTCGGCCACCACCCGTTCGGCAGCGGCCAGATCGAGCCGGGTCGGATCCGAACCGGCGGTGAGGGCTCGCCGGGTCGTGGACTTGCGGCACCCGGTCAGTGCCACGACGTGGCCGCGGAGGTGTTCGGTGAGTTCATCGCGGTCGTAGACCGGACGCCCCTTCTCCTGTCCCCGGAGCTGGGCCCGGGTGATCGCCGCCGCCAGCCGGTGGTAGCCCTCCGCGCCCCGGGCCAACACCAGCAGGTGGTCCCCGACCGGATCCGGGACGCCGTTCTGCGGTGCCGGTAGATCCAGGGAGAGTTCCGCCCCGAAGACGGTCGGCATTCCCTGGGCCTCGGCGGCCTCGGCGAGGCGGACCACCCCGTAGAAACCGTCATGATCGGTCAGGGCCAACCCGCTCAGGCCGAGCCGGGCCGCCTCGGTCACCAGGGCGTCCGGAGAGCTGGCACCGTCGAGAAAACTGAAGTGGGAGTGGCAGTGCAACTCGGCATAGGGAACGGCATCGGCCGGGCGGGGGACGAACGTCGCGGAATAGGGCATCCGTTTGCGGGACCAGCCGGGCGCATCACCACCGTCGGGGATCGGGTGGCCGACGCTGTCGGGGCGTGGCCGGCGACCACTGAGTTCTGCTTCGAGCTCCGACCAGGGGATGGCCGGATTGTGCCATCCCATATCAGCACCTGCCGACGGGTGCCCGGGTGATCGCGGTGGATGGCTCAGTCATAGCGGGCCTCGATGTGCCAGGTGGCGTCGGTGACGGCGACCAGCCAGGCGCTGCCGTCGGCTGCCACCAGTTGGCAGCGGGCGACCCGCTGCGCCTGGGTGGGGTCCCACCAACGTTCATCGGCCGGCCAGGGGCCCGCCCAGGCCTGAACCCGACTCCAGCGATTCTCGCCTCGCCTTGCCATGGCACCCGCCGGGTGCCGCTCACGACGGCCCCCATCGGTTGATTCGGGCTGAACCGGGTGGCTGGTACCGGGCTGGCGACCCCGTGGCCCGGGGCGGAACGTGGTCGGTTCGGCGCTGAGTCGGCCCCGATCGTCGATCTGGACGGATCGCCCGGTGGGTCCGAGGACGTCGGCAGGGAGGGGCGGGGTGTAGACCGTTGCGGGGGCAGGTGGGGGCAGCTGTCCGGGCCAGGGTCGGTCGGCGGGCCTGGCGGGGGTGATCGGGTCTCCCCACACGATCCGGGTCTGCCGGTCGGCGGGGCCACGCCCACCGCTGAGCACCAGGGAGACGACCGACTCGCGTCCCAGGCTGCTCTGCAGTTTCGCCACGGCTCGCTCGATGCGGTCGTCGGAACCGGCGCCCCACAGGGTCTCGGTGAATCGTCCGGCGGCTGCAGTCTCCTCGGCCAACATGCGGACCGCGCTGATCGGAGCCCGGGCGCCTTCGGCGGTGAGCTGCCAGCGCACCCGATCGATCACGTCGGCGGCCTGGAACCAGCGTGGATGGCGCCACTGCCGTTCCGAGACGTGCCCGGAGTCATCCTGGATCTCCAGCCAGAGGCTGGTGCAGACCATCTGGCCAGCGGTCAGGTCGGCGATGAAGTTCTCCGCAGCCGGGCGGAGGGTGAAGGCGACCTGGTCGATCCGGGTCAGCGGCGGCTCGAAGTGGTGGACGCGGTCATGGTCGGTCGTCGGTGTCCGGGCCCAGACGCCGCGGCGGTCCAGGCCGCGGGCGAGTCGGTGGGCGGTCATGCCCGCCACTCCGAAACGGGCCGCGACGTCCTGGCGGGGGAGCCGGGCGAGATCGCCGAGGGTGGTGATGCCGAGACGGCGCAGCAGATCGACCAGTTCGGGCTCGTCGAGCACCGCCACCGGGAGGGGGGCGAGGAACGCGGCGTCCATCCCGGGTGGGACCACGGTGCACTCACCGCTGGTGGCCCGCCGCGCGCCCTGTTCGGCGGCGAAGATGCCGTCGGCGACGCCGAACCGGCTCTCCGGCACTCCCTGGTGGATCAACTGCTCGGCGATGACTGCTGCCACCTCGGGTTCGCCGCCGAGGTAGCGCGCCGCGCCGGTGGCCCGGAACACGCACAATCCGGGGCGCACCGTCTGGACGCCGGGGACGGTGTCCTCCACGGAGGCCACCACGGGTTCGAAGGCGCGGGCGTCGAGCGCAGGGTCGTGATCGAGGGTGACCAGATGCGGGCAGCGGGCCTGGGCGTCCCGTAGGCGCAGTCCGCGTCGCACCCCGAAGGCACGGGCCTCGGCCGAACAGGAATGGACGGCTCCGGAGGCCACCATCGCCACCGGAGTTCCGGCTGGCAGGTGTGAGCCGAGGGTGCTCTGCCGCACCGCGTGCACCGGCCAGTCCGGGCACCACAGGGCCATCGTCCGGGGTCGGTCCTGGTCGCGGACCGGGGTGCTGTCGGGGGTTCTCATCAGCCGGCCACGTCAAGGGGGGAGGGTTCCGGGGCGGTGCTGTCGAAACGGGTGCCGTGCTGCCATACCACGGTCTCGCGGGTCTGCCCTGATCGCTCGGTCACCCGCACCGGCAGGTGTCGACCGGCCAGTCCGCCGCGGCCGCGACCCAGACCCGCCCAGGTCGAGGCCCCGGCCTGCAGGGTGGCGGTTGCTCGGGGCCAGCGCTGGTGGTCGTGGATGAGGACGACGAGCACGCTGCCCTGACGGCGGATCCGACCCTCCAGCCGTCCAGCATCCTGAGGTGCCAGGCGCGTAGGGAGCCGGGTCAACACGATCGGAACGACATCGATGAGGGTGGCCATCACCGTGAGCCACTCCTCGTCCGGCTCGGGAACCAGGAGTGTCCGGCTCAGATCCAGCCCCTGGGCGGCGGCCGCCTCGGCGCCGAGGTCCGGGATCCCGACCACTGCAGCCCAGTGCCCCTGGGCCGAGGCGGCGGCCAGGAGTGCGGTGGCCAGCGCGGCGGAACCGTCCACCGCATAGCATCCTCCGCCGTTGAGGCCGTCGGGCAACACCGGGAGCAACCAGTCGAGCACCGGCAGGCTGGCCCTCGACTGCGGGGCATGGCCTTCCATCCGCTGGATGCGCGACGCCAGATCGGCGATGATGGCCGGTGTCGATCCCATCGCCCCAGTATCGAACATGTGTTCGGATAGATCAAGGTGGATCTGGCGAGGGTGGCGGTGGCTGTGGGGGCTGGGATCCTTGGCCAGGATTGGTTCTGCGGCGTCGCTGCCGGGCTCCTCGGTCCTGTGGCCCTCAGCGCAGGGTGACCGTTGCCGCGCGGAGGATCTCTCGGTCGTTGTTGATCTCGGTGCCCAGGCAGAAGCCCGAGTACGCCCCCCACATGCTGTCCGGGTCGCCGCCCTCAGGCAGGCCGGCCCGGGTCATCACCTCGCCCTCGATGTCGACGGGCGAATCGTGCCTCAGTATCGTCCCGTCGGCGAGGCGGATCGCCGCGCCCTGAGCGTCGGACATCTGTTCGGCCCCGGGGGGCCACACCACCCAGGGGGCCTCGGTCCCGGTCTGCAGGTGGATGCACCCGTTGAAGCGGACATCGACCACCCCAGAGAGGGTGACGGTGGGTCCGATCGGAGGAAATCTGTCGGCGGAGATCGTGGTGAACCCGAGATCGCCACCGCTGCACGCGCTCAGGATCCCGGTGGCCATCAGCGCGCCGACCGCGATCGCTCGGATGCCGGGGTCGGCCCTCAATGGTTCCATAATCGAATTGTCGCACGACGGCGCCCGGATTCTGCCGCCCCGCAGCCACGTCGCGGCGGTATCGTCTGTTCCGGGCATGGTCAGGTTCGTCCTCGGCTGCCGGTCAACCCTGGAGTCCTCCTGCAGCCGCTCCACCGAACCGGAATGGCTCCCCGCCCGCAGGACCCAGGTGGGCCTCGTCGCGGTTTTGACCCCGAAGGACGGCCGGGGTAGGCTTAACCGCTGTTGCGCAGAGTGCGCCTGTGAGGGTGAACCGCGCGACGCCTTCGTTCTGTCAGCTCTTTACCGGAAGATGGTCTGCGACCGTGTCTACGTACAGTCCCAAGCCTGGCGAGGTCACCAGGAACTGGCATGTCATCGATGCCTCCGACGTCGTCCTGGGCCGCCTTGCGGTCACCGCCGCGACGCTGCTCCGCGGCAAGCACAAGGCCACTTTCGCGCCGCACGTCGACGCCGGTGATTTCGTCGTTGTCGTCAACGCCTCGAAGATCGCCCTCACCGGCAAGAAGGCCACCGACAAGCTGGCCTACCGCCACTCCGGTCGCCCGGGTGGCCTGAAGTCGGTTCCCTACGGCGAACTCCTCCAGCGTGACCCCCGGCAGGCCGTTGAGCGCGCCGTGTGGGGCATGATGCCGAAGAACCGGCTGAGCCGTCAGCTCATGAAGAAGCTCAAGGTCTACGCAGGCCCCGAGCATCCCCACGCCGCGCAGAAGCCGCAGGCGTACGAGTTCCACCAGATCGCCCAGTGACAGGACAGGGAAGCACTGTGACCGAGACCTCCACCGAAGAGCTCACCGCCGAGACCACGCCGTTCACCGACGGCGACCGGGAAATCGCCTACCGTTCCGAGGCGGCGCCGTCCTCGACGACGCCCGGCGATCGTCCCGCTGTCATTGCGGCGGGTGCCGCCACCGGCCGCCGCAAGGAAGCCATCGCACGGGTGCGGCTGGTCCCCGGATCGGGTCAGTTCACGATCAACGGTCGGACGCTCGATGAGTACTTCCCGAACAAGCTCCACCAGCAGACCGTCAACGAGCCCTTCGTGACCGCCGGTGTCGAGGGCTCCTACGATGTCCTCGCCAAGATCGTCGGCGGCGGGGTCACCGGCCAGGCTGGCGCCCTGCGGCTGGGTATCGCCCGTGCGCTCAACGAGATCGACGCCGAGGCGAGCCGTCCCGCCCTCAAGAAGGCCGGACTGCTCACCCGCGACGCCCGCGTGAAGGAACGCAAGAAGGCCGGCCTCAAGAAGGCTCGCAAGGCGCCTCAGTACAGCAAGCGCTGATCCGTGGCGCGTCTCTTCGGGACCGATGGGGTCCGGGGGAGGGCGAACGTCGACCTCACCGCAGAGCTCGCCTTCGAACTCTCGGTCGCGGCTGCCCACGTGCTCGGAGAGGCCGGGCTGTTCGAGGGTCACCGTCCGGTGGCCCTCGTCGCCCGTGACCCGCGCGCGTCCGGAGAGTTCCTGGAGGCGGCGGTCGTGGCCGGACTCGCCTCCGCCGGCGTCGATGTGGTCCGGGTCGGCATCATCCCGACCCCCGGTGCCGCCTTCCTGGTCAACCACTGGGGTGCAGACCTGGGTGTCATGCTGTCGGCCAGCCACAATCCGATGCCCGACAACGGCATCAAGTTCTTCACCCGCGGCGGGGTGAAACTCGATGACACCCTGGAAGAGCTCATCGAGGACCGCCTCGACGCCGAATGGGACCGTCCGACCGGTGCTGGCGTCGGGCGGGTGAGCGAGCGTCCCGACGGGATCGAGGCCTATGTCGACCATCTGGTGGCCTCCCTTGGCGCCGAACATCGCCTGAAAGGTCTGCGGGTCGTCGTCGACTGCGCCAACGGGGCCGCCTCGGTGACCGGGCCGGCCGCCTTCGCTGCCCAGGGTGCCGAGGTCGTCGCCATCCACGCTGACCCGACTGGCCTCAATATCAACGAGAACTGCGGTTCCACCCATCTGGAGTCCCTCCAGGCCGCAGTTGTCGCCCAGCAGGCCGACCTGGGTTTCGCCTTCGACGGTGATGCCGACCGCTGCCTCGCCGTCGACCGGGCGGGCGCCGTCGTCGACGGCGACCAGATTCTCGCCATCCTCGCGCTCGCCCTGAAGAGCCACAACGCCCTCCACTCCCACACCGTCGTCGCGACGGTGATGAGCAACCTCGGATTCCTGCAGGCGATGAAGGCCCACGACATCAAGGTCGACCAGACCAAGGTCGGCGACCGCTACGTGCTCGAGTCGATGAATGCCAACGGTTTCACCCTCGGGGGTGAACAGTCCGGCCATGTCATCATGAGCGAGTACGCCACCACCGGCGACGGTGTGCTGACCGCGCTCCACGTGGCCGCTCAGGTGCAGACGACCGGCCGGAGTCTTGACGAGCTCGCTGCGGTGATGACCCGGCTGCCACAGGAGATGATCAACGTCGACGGCGTCAACAAGGCGCGCGCCGGTATCGACCCGGTCGTGAGCGCCGCCGTCACCGAGGCCGGCCGTGAGCTGGGGGACAGCGGCCGGGTGCTCTTGCGTCCCTCGGGAACCGAACCGCTGGTCCGCGTGATGGTGGAGGCGGCAACCGTTGACCGCGCCACCGCCATGGCCCAGCGACTCGCCGCCGTCGTGCGTGACCGCCTCGCCCTGTGAAACACGTAATCTTGACGCTGTGAGCCAGAGCAAGGCTGTCTCCGCCCTCGTGGGCGTGATCGGTGCGCTGTTGGTCGGGGGATTTGTGGCGACGAGCAGCCTCATCGCCGGCCTGCCCGCCTTTCAGTACGCCTCCCAACTCCCGGCGCTGCTGCCGTTCTTCCTGTGGGCCGGCGCTGCCGGGGTGGGACACCTCGCCAATCTGGGACGCGCGGTCGCCCGACCCTGGCGTGCGGCGCTCGGGATCGTGAGCCTGGTGCCCTACGCCGTCCTGATGCTCCTGACCGCTGCCGCGCCGGACCTCAGCCTTCCGTGGTGGGCCGCGCTGGTCGTCGCTGGTGTCGCTGCTCTGCCGTTCTTGGTGGTGGCCGCGCGCGCCCACGACAGCCTGACCCTGCAACCCTCAGAACCACCCACCGAGCAGACCCGCCGCGGGACCTTCCTGATCGCCGTCGCCACCTTGCTGATGGCTTATGCCGTCACCCAGGGAGAGGTGATGATGGCGGCCATGGGCGTCCTGCTCGCCGTCGCGCTCGTGGTCGGAAGTCTCCTGCCCCACGGCATCGCACACGCCTCCCGGGCGTGGGGCCTGCGGCACTGGGTCGCCCTGGCGTGGGGCTCGGCGGTCATCTGGGCCAGCGCCCTGCTGAACGGGACGACGAGCTTTTTCACCGACGTGTGGTTCGTCCTGACCGTCGTCATCGTCGCGCCCGGCCCGCTGCTCGTCATCAACGGCATCGACTCTCGCCGCACGCGCGGGGTGCCTGCGTCGGGCGCGGAGGCCTGAGAAACCGCCGATCGGCGGAACGCCAGGACGCCCCAGGTGCGCCAGGTCGGATCCCCGCTCGTCACCCACCGTGATCGGTGAGGTCAGCCCCGGGGTAGTCGGGTGGCGGGACCTCCTGCCGGATCTCGGGACGCCCCTGCCGGGACGGCAACCGCCGCCGGGTCACGAACTCACACCCGCCGGATACGGATCCAGTCGATGTCGTGGCTGGCGTTCTTGCGGAGGATCGCGGTGGCCCGGCCCCGGGTGGGCAGGATGTTCCGCCGGAGATTCGGTCCGT
>JBKEBV010000021.1:0-5602 GCA_047973315.1 Propioniciclava sp. | reverse complement strand
GACACACCGACTCAGACGGCACCGACAACGACAACCAAAAACTCTCCGAAGCCCGAGCCCACACCGTCGCCGACGCTTTGAAACCACTCCTCGGTTCGGACTACACCTACAAAACAGAAGGGAAAGGCGAAAAAGAACCCATCGCCGACAACGACACAGACCAAGGACGCGCCCTCAACCGCCGCGTCACCGTCACCCTCCCCGAATAACCACACCAAAACCCTTCTGGGGTTGACCCCGTTTCGTGGGCATCGGTTAAGCGGCTTGGTTGGCCGCTGTGGTGAGCCGGTGCTCGGAGGCTACCGGGTCGATCTGGCGGAGGGCGCTGTGGCGCCGGCGGCGGTTGTACGCGGTCTCGATCCAGGTGCTGACGGCGGTGGTCGCCTCGGCCTGTGTAACGAAGGTGTGCCGGTCGTAGAACTCGGTCTTCAGGGTTGACCAGAAGCTCTCCTGCTGGGCGTTGTCCCAGCACACCCCGGTCCGTCCCACGGACAGGCGCACGCCCAGGTCCTGCGCGGCCTCGGTGAGTTGTGCCGAGGTGTGCTGATATCCGCGGTCCGCGTGGAAGATCGTGCCGGTGGTGTCCCCGCCCCGGAACGTGGCCGCGCGGCGGAGCGCGGTCTCCACGACGTCGGTGTGCAGGGTGTCGGCGAAGGCGTAGCCGATGACCCGCCGGGAGTACCCGTCGCGGACCGCGCACAGGTACAACCAGCCCTGCCCGGTGGCCAGGTAGGTGATGTCGGAGGTCCAGGCGGCGTTCAGCTCGCCACGGTCGAACCTGCGCGCCACCAGGTCCGGGATCGAGTGCGGGTTAGCGTCCGGCAGGGTCGTCGCCGGGCGCGAGGGCCTGGGGCTGGTCCCGCGGATTTCGTTCTCCCGCATGATCTTGGTCACCGTCTTGCGGGAGACGACCTCACCGGTCTCGCGCAGGTCAGCCAGGATCCGGGGAGCACCGTCGACCCCATTGGAGTCGTCGTGTGCAACCTTGATCTTCACGGTCAACTCGGTCCGCCGCACGGCCCCGTGGTACCAGTGGGGCGTCCTGACGCTTGACCCAGGCGTAGTAGCCCGAGCGGGAGACTCCCAGCAGTTGCGCCATCCGGCACACGCTGTAGGTGGCCTTCTCCGCCTCGATCACTGCGAACGCCTGCTCGGGCTCGAGTTCTCCGTGGCGAAGAAGGCCGCTGCTTTTTTCAAGAACTCCGGGTCCATCCGCAACTCGGCGACTTTCCGACGCAAACGCTCCAGCTCGGCCCGCTCGTCCACGTCCAGGGCCCCGGGCGGGTCGTCCATCCTTGACCGCTCAATCGCCACCCACCGACCCAGCAACTGCTCTCCGGCGCCGATCTCGCGGGCGACCTCCACGATCGTCCGCCCGGTGTCGATCACCAGATGAGCAGCGTCCTGCCGATACTTCGGGGTGTAACTCTTCCTCTTGGCACCCATAAGGGCATCCTCTCCTGCCAGGTCGAACCTGGCGATCAGAATGTCCACCCAACGGGGTCAATCTCAAGACTGAGCGATGATCCGCCTGAATGGTGTAGTCAACACCGTCCTTTTCGAACACCGCGGGAGGAGGGTTAGTAAACTTTTCGTCCGGATCGTAGGGCGGCAACTGTATTCCCGAGTTCAGATGATAAACACATGACGCATCCGGCTCGGCGGCCGTCGCAAAAATCAGCCCTTCCTTCTTGGCGTAGAGCTCTTGCCCCGCGGGGCATCAACGCGGATACCTTCACCGACAGCGACGGTAGGAATCGGGTCAACCTCAGCTCAGGAGGCTCACGGTTCGGTTGCGGGGGGGGTGCGCAGAGGCCCCCATCCAACTGAAGGACCGAGCACACGGCTCGCCTCGACCAGAGGGGCGGCCACGACGGCAGTCGCGATAGCACCCACAATTATCGCCGCCGTCAGGAACATCCCGACCCACTGGAGCGCACTCGCCCCGCTCTCTCGCCGTCGAACAGCCATCATGTCCCGCATCGCAGGACCATGCGGGGCGGGTACTTTGTATGGGTCATAGTGTGCCTCACCAAACCTGAGCGCGCAGCGTCCCACTGGACTAACTCTGTTCCTTTCGGGGTCACAGCGCACCGGAGCTCCCTCCCCACGCATGTGACAGAATGGGTGCGCCAGACACCCTCCACGGAAGGCTGAGTTCACCTTTCATGAAACCATTCCTGACGTGGCTGGTGTACGCGGCCATCCTGATCGTGGGGACGCTTATCATCACCGTTGTCCTGACCCTGGTCGCGGTGCAGACCCAGGCGCTGGTCCTCGCCATCATTATCCGCGGCATCCTCAACCTCGCTCTCCTCATCCTGGCCAGCCGCATGCTGCGAGCAGCGTTTACCTCCGCCCCCACCCTCAAGCTCTGGCTCGGGAGCCTCGTAGTGCTGCTTCTCAACCTGAACCTCTGGAGTGCGAGCCTGCTGTGGGGTCAGTTGACGGCCAACTGGTGGCTGGCCAACGGCATTGATTTCGCCATTTGGCTCGCCATCAGTGCAGTCGCCCTACGCCCACGCACTCCGCTGCCCACGTCCTCCTGATGACGAGGTCACAATCGCTGCGCGTCGCATCCACGCTGAACGCAGCCTCGTGCACCCTCCGGCACGCCCGAGGCCGCCACCGGTGATGGGGCAGCAGTCCCAGTGGGGAAAACGGCTGCAACTCCGGTGGGAGCTGATGGCCTCGCTGGGTCCGTTGCTGGTGTGGGGTCGGTCGAAGTAGGCGAGGATGTCGTCGGCTCTCTTCTTGAGGGTGCGGCCGAGTTTCGCTATCTCGACCAGGGCCTCGGGAACGCCGCTGCTGATCGAGTCGATCAACGCGACCATCAACGCGCGGCCGGTCGCAGGGTTGGGTGTCGATACGCGGCGATCATCTTCTGGTAGACCGTCCAGGTCGTTTCGACTTCGACGTGGGCGTCGTCAGCGAACAAGGCATCCAAGCGCTGGTTCTGTCGGGTGGTGAGGAGGTCCGCTCCAGTGCACAGGGTCCTGCGGGCGATGTAGAGGGGATCGCCTGCTCGGCCGCGGTGACCGTGGATGATCTGTTGGATCCGACGTCGGCATTCTTCGAGTGCTTGTCCGGCCAGTCGGGTGACGTGGAACGGGTCCATCACCCGACGCGCCGACGACGACTACACCCCCGCTACACCCTCGTTTGTGAAGAGCCCCTTTCCATCGAGGAGCAGCAATGGGCAAACGACATGGTTGACGAGCTCAATAAGAGTGGAGCTGACATGCGTCAGCGCGTCGGATGCGAGTTCATCAACCCGACGTCGGCCTTTTCGGCGTCGACGACAACGGGGTACCTTACGATCATCGTGTTGGTGCCCGGGGCGATGACGGGAACGAGTGGATCAACTACATCCACCTTGACGACACCGGCGAGTCGTTCCACCCCAACCAAGGCGGATACGACGCCATGGCCTAACTACTGCTCGACCGGATCAAGCGAGGATACTGATCATGGCACGATCACCGATGACTATCGCGGCCGCGGTGTTTTGTGCCCTCTGCGTGGTCACCGGATGCAGCAGTCCACCTGAGAATGCTCAAACAAGCGGACCGACAACAGAATCTTCGCCGACGCTGGTCACCGCCGGGCCGCTCCCACCTGATGTCCCCAATGACCAGGCGGAGGCTGAGCGCGAGGAAGAAGCGCTCATGCTCTCCGTCGACGAACTCCCCGGGGACACCGACTGGTACAAGACGGGCGACCCCCTAGACCACTTCGGCCACTACGTGTGTGGCGTCTTCACCGAACCGGTTGCCCCACAGTTCTCCTTCACCCAGCAAATGCGGGCCTCTGAGTACGAGTTCATCGAGACGATCCGGCTCGTGGGCGAAACCCAGGCCCTCGCCATCGTTGACGCCCCATCAGCACCACTCTGGCCACCTGCCCCGAGGATCTTCGCTCCGTCGACGGGGAGGTCACCAGCTACGCCATGACGCCGGTGCCCCTGGATACACCGCATGCGGTGGCATTCACCGAAACCAGCCCCCGCTGGCCCGGCCTTTGGGCATCCCAGGCCTACTTCGTCGAACGCAACAGCCTGGTCTTCCTCAGCATCTATTCCATGAGTGAGGAACCCCGATCACGCTGCTTCAAAACACCGTCGACGGGTGCGTGTCAAGTCCGAGAATGCCGACTGATCCACCCGTGGAGGGCCGGCCTCATCATCGCGGCTCGGTGGCATAACCGCTCGTGAAAGTGATGCGCCATCCCAAAGGGGATGCATCCGCGAACCGACTGACCGTCTCGTCAGAGAACGGTGAGTCCACGACGGTGATCTCGTCGGGGTAGCGCAGGTATTCCAACTGGTTGGCATCGGCTGGGTCGATGAATCCCCTCACCTGCACCGAAACAGCCGGACAGTTCACCGTGTAGGAGCGGACAGTCCGACCAGTGGGGTCGTCGGCAGTCGGGGCCCAGGTGAGTGCCTCACAGCCCGCCTCCCTGAGCGCCACCTCCAGCTCGGAGACGGCCCGGGCGAGGGTGGGTGCCTCAGGATCGATGAGCACAGATGAACTACGCCGGCATTGGTACCGCCACGTCGTGTTGACCTTGAAGTTGTCTTGGCTCTCTTCGCAATAGTCGTGAGTGCTCCGGCCGAGCTCAGGGCCGAGCGCCGATAGCGATCGGCCTACGGTGTCAATGTCACGGGCTGCGGCGGCTCGTCGTTGGGCCACCGGAGTGCTGTGGGCGTAATCGGTCACGCCTTGGCAAGCCGACAGGATGGCCGCGCACGCTACCACGCCGATCACTGTTCGAGCCCGGCCACGGTTGGTCATGGGCAGATCAACCGTTGCCCTTGGATCGGACGGCAGCCACGCAGCCATCGAGGATGGCCACCGCGTCATCGGGAGTTCGTGCCAACGTGCTGAAGGCGACCAGGCTCTGACTCTGAACAAAGTAGACCCGGACAATCCAGACGTCCGGATTCGGCGAAGGGGCCTCTGCCCAAGCCACTGTGTCAGCGGAGTCCATTTGGATCTCTTGGACCGTGAAGGTCTGCGTCTCGCCCGACGTGCTGGCCCGGGGATCCTCGGTGCACGCTGGCAGTGCTTGGGCCAGGGCGGAGTACGTTTCCTCCGCCTGCGCCACACCCACGGGCCGCACAGTCTGATGTAAGGGACGATCCTCCTGGCTGTGAACTTGCGCATCGAAACTGCCCGCCGGAGCCTCCGGCTCGTTGTCCACCCCACAGATCACTTGGTGAAAGGAATCTCCCCCTGTTGGGCCGGCGGCGGTCCATGTGCCAATCGGAGGGATCTCATCTGGTGTCAACATCAGCGTCGACCCCTCGTGGGCCACGTCGATTCCACTTGGCGTGGGCGCTGCCTGCTGCGAGCCGACGCAGCCTGAGGCCCAGGCACAGAGGATGAGGCCCATGACGGCGACGATCCACGGGCGCCTTCGGCGGTGGCCCTGGTGGAGGTTCATTTCGGATTCCTGATCTGTTCAAGCAGCAGTGCGGCCATCGCGTCGTGACCGGCCTGGTTCGGGTGGAACGACTCGCTGGTATCGCCCAAGTGGATGTTGTTGATCCACTCCTCATCTCCACCCACTCGATGATCGTAACCCTCACCTACGAAGG
>JBKEBV010000008.1:0-6769 GCA_047973315.1 Propioniciclava sp. | reverse complement strand
CTTGAGGATCGCCGGATCACCCTGGAGGTCACCGACGCAGGAAAGCAGTGGCTCGCGGCCACCGGATTCGACCCTGTTTACGGGGCGCGCCCGCTCAAGCGGCTCATTCAGACCACGGTCGAGGACGCCCTCGCTCGCCGTCTGCTGGCCGGGGAACTCCATGACGGCGACACCGTCACGTTCGACGTGAACGTCGACCATTCCGGTCTCATCGTCCGCGAGGGCTGAGCGCGGAGATCGACCCGGTGGATTGGTGGATGGCGGTTCGCAGCGCCGCGGCGACCTCGGCCCGGTGCGTCAGCGGCGCCAGGTGACTGGCTCGCGGAATGATCCGCGTGTACGCCTGCGAACAGGCGTCGGCGTACGCGCACAGGTCGAGACGCATCTGGTCGAACTGCCCGGCCATAAGGAACACTGGGCAGCGGACCCCGGTGAGCTGATCCACCCGGGCCCGGGCCATGATTGGCGCCCACGCGTCCGGAGTGACGGCATAGCCTGACTCGTCGGGCAGGGGGCCCTGCGCACCCAGCCCACGCATCACCCCGTTGGCGAACCGGGCCATGCGCTGCGGGCCTACTCGTGGGAGGGGCGCTGCGAATCCGGAGTACACCCGCGCCAGTGCCGGATGGCGCGTCGGGTCTGCCGTGGCGCCGATGAGAACCAGACCGTCCAGTGATGCGGGGTGTGCCTCGGCGTAGCACGCCCCCACATATCCGCCGAGGCTGTGACCCGCCACGACCACCGGGAGCCCTGCTGCCCGGGCACGGTCCACCTCGCTCCGGACCGCCTCCGTGGCGGCATCCAGCGACCACACCTCGCCGTGTCGGGTGCCGTGGCCGGGGAGGTCGATCGTCACGACATCGACCGTCGGGCAGGCCTCGGCGTAGCCGTCCCACTCCCGCGCGTCGAATCGGGTTCCGTGGAGCAGAATCACGCGGGGACGCGCCATAGCGCTCAGGCTACCGCGGGGCACCGGTCGCCTCGGCGGTAGCCTCACCCCATGACTTTCCGTGACGCTGCAGCCGCGCTGCTGCCCGATCTGGTCGGCCTGCGCCGCGAGTTCCACCAGATGCCCGAGGTGGGACTGTTCTGCACCGACACCCAGGCCCGGATCCTGGCCGCCCTCGACGGGCTGGGTCTGGAGGTCTCCCAGGGTCAGCAGTGTTCGTCGGTGACCGCTGTCCTGCGCGGTAGCCGCCCCGGGCCGGCAGTGTTGTTGCGCGGCGATATGGACGGGCTCCCCATCGTCGAGGAGACCGGGCTCGACTACGCGTCGGGCCGCGGCACCATGCACGCCTGCGGCCATGACCTCCACGTCACCGGTCTGATCGGTGCTGCGCGGCTGCTCGCCGCACGTCGGGAGGAACTGGCGGGCTCGGTGATCTTCATGTTCCAGCCGGGGGAAGAGGGCTTCGGCGGCGCCCGGGTGATGCTCCAGGAGGGGGTGCTCGAGGCCGCCGGGGTGCCGGTGATCGCTGCCTACGCGATCCATGTGATGACCGGGATCAACGGCGAGTTCAGCACCCGGGCCGGGTCGCTGATGGCCGGAGCGAACGAACTCGATATCACCGTTCGCGGTGCGGGCGGGCACGGGTCGGCGCCCCACACCACCCTGGATCCGGTCCCGCCGCTGCTGGAGATCGGCACCGCGCTGCAGACGATGGTGACCCGACGGTTCAACGTCGCCGATCCGGTGGTGCTCACGGTGACCCGACTCGCGGCGGGGCAGGCGCGCAACGTGATCCCGTCCCAGGCGTCGCTCGGGGCGACCGTGCGGACCCTCTCGGCGGAGGCGACCGCGCTGTTCGCCACCGAGACCGAGCGGCTGGCCGCGGGGATCGCGGCCGCCCACGGCTGCACCGCCGAGGTCGACTTCGGTGTGGACTATCCGGTCACCGTCAACGATCCGTCAGAAGCCGCGCGGACCATCCAGGTGCTCGCCGACGTCTTCGGTGAGGATCGGGTGCTCACCCTGCCCGCCCCGATGATGGGGTCGGAGGACTTCAGCTACGTGCTGGAGCGCGTGCCCGGCTGTTTCGTCTTCCTCGGTGCCACCCCGGTCGGGCTGGATCCGCAGTCCCAGCCGTGGAACCACGCGCCCGGGGTGGTCTTCGACGACGGCGTGCTCGCTGACCAGGCGGCTGCGCTGGCCGAGCTCGCTCAGCGTCGGCTCGCTGCCGACAGCGCATGAGCGGGATCGGTTTCCCGGCGGCGGGGCTGGCGCGGCGCTGGGAGCCGGTCACCATCGCAGCCGTCGGCGTGGTGGGCGGACTACATCTCCTCGCCGTGGTGGCGCTGGGCTGCGGCGGCCTGACCAGCGGCGTGGGTCTCGGCCTGGTGGTGTTCGCCTACACGCGTGGTCTGGCCCATGCCGTCGACCCCGACCACCTCGCCATGATCGACGGCTCCACCCGCAAGCTCCTCGGCGAGGGACGCAACCCTGCCGGCGTCGGTCTGGCCTTCTCGCTGGGACACTCGAGTGTGGTCGTCGTGGCAGGAATCGCGGTGGTGGCGGGGGCCGCCTGGGTCTACGAGGCGATCACGCCCGGGACGGGGCTCGCGGTCGTTCTCGGCTGGATCGGTGCTGGCATCTCGGCGCTGTACCTGCTCGCGGTGGCCGCGGCGAACACGCCGCTGCTGCTCGCCGCGCTGAGGGGTTCGGCGCAGACCGGCCCGTTGTCTGCGCGCGGCTGGTCCCGGGTGCTGGCCGCACCCCTGCGGCGGGTGCGTCACGCCGGGCACGTCTATGTGTTCGGTGTGCTGTTCGGCCTTGGCTTCGATACCGCCTCGACCGTCGCGGTGCTCATGCTGACCGCCGCATCGGTGTCAACCGGTGCGCCGCTGGCCCTCCTCGGTCTTCCGCTGGCCTTCGCGGCGGCGATGACGTTGGGTGACTCGGTGAACGCCAGCATCATGCTGCGGGTCTACGCCGCCGCTGACACCCGCGCCCGGCGGCGGCTCAACATTGTGCTGCTCGGTGTCTCGATCGCCTCGGCTGTAACGGTGGCGATGCTCACCGTGCTCGATCTCCTGGGGGAGGGGACTCCACTGGTGGCCCCTGCCGCGGATGCGTCCTGGATCGGATGGTTGCTGCTCCTGGTCGCCGGTGCCGGGGCGCTCTGGTTGGCGGTTGCGCGCCCACGCTCCCGCGCGCGGTGATTTCTGGTTAGGGTCGGGTCAGGCGCCGCCGGCGCCGGACGCGCTGGATCTGAGGAGGAAACGATGGCCTGGGTGACGGTTCCGGGAGAAAGCCCGATCCAGTTGCACTGCACCGATTCCGGTGGTGACGGACGTCCGGTGGTGCTCATCCACGGCTGGCCGCTGTCGGGCGAGGCCTGGTCGGCGAATGTCGACCCTCTCGTCGCCGCGGGTCACCGGGTCATCACCTACGACCGACGCGGCTTCGGTCGCTCTGATCACGCTGCCGGTGGCTACGAGTACGACACCTTGGCCGACGACCTCCATGGGGTGATGGAGGCGTTCGATCTGCACGGCACCGTCCTGGTCGGTCACTCGATGGGCGGCGGGGAGCTGGCCCGCTACCTTGCCCGCCACGGTCAGCAGCGCGTCGCTGGCGCGGTCCTCGCCTCGGCGATCACTCCGGCGCTGTGCCAGACAACCGACAACCCCGACGGTGGAATGCCCTTCGAGGGGTTCGCCACCCTGCGCGAGCAGTGCGCGGGCGACCGGGACGCGTTCCTCGACCAGTTCATGACCGCGTTCTTCAGCAATGCCGACGGGATGACCCTGCCGCAGGAGGCCTTCGCCCAGGTCCTCGGGATCGCCGGCCAAGGCGCCCAGCGCGCCTTGGAGGAGTGCATCCTCGCCTGGGCGACGGACCTGCGCGCCGACGTCGCCGCCATCACCGTGCCGACGCTGGTGATCCACGGCGACGCCGACAACACCGTTCCCTTCGAAGCCTCGGGGCGCCGCGCTGCCGCGATGATCCCCAGCGCACGTCTCCATGTCGTCGCCGGCGGACCCCATGGGATCCCGATGAGCCACGCCGAGGAGTTCAACACCGTCCTGCTCGATTTCCTCGCCAGCCTCTGAACCCGTCGGTGACCAGACGTCCGACGGCGGCACGCCTGGAAGCGGATCCGTTCCATCCGGGCGCCTTCCGGGTTCTGGCCGGCGACACCGCGCAGTCCTGGGTCGACCCGGCCGACCCGTTCAACCTTGAGTTCGAGTACGTCCAGCGACTGACCGAGGCGCTTGCGGCCACCGTGCTGGCGCGCCCGGAGACCGAGCGGGTCCGGGTGGTTCATCTCGGCGGCGGCGGACTGACAATTCCACGGTGGGTGGCGGCCCGACGGCCCGGGACGGCGCAGATCGTGTGCGAACCCGACGGTGACCTCATCGAGGAGGTGCGGCGCCGGATGCCGCTGCCCCGCCAGTCGGGCATCAAGGTACGCATCGTCGACGGACGCACCGGCCTGGAGGCGATGCCGCCGGGGTATCTCGACGCGCTGGTGCTGGACGCCTTCGACGGTCCCCGGGTGCCGGCCACCCTCGCCACCGCCGAGTTCCTCGCCGCCGTGGCGACCCGGTCGCGCCCGGACGCGGTGCTCGCGGCCAATGTCACCGACCGTGCCCCCTTCGCCTGGTCCCGCCGGTTCGTCGCCGGGGTCAGGGACGTCTACCGCCAGGTCATGGTCAGTGCCGAGCCAGCGGTGTGGAAGGGCCGGCGGTTCGGCAACCTCGTTGTCATCGCCTCCGATGCGAGGCTGCCGGCGACGGCGTTGTCCCGGCGGGCGAGCCGGTGTGCCTTCCCGTACCGGGTGATGGCTGGCCGCGAGGTCGTCGGCTGGGTGGCTGACGCCGAACCGTTCGTCGACGCCGAACCCCAGGCCTCTCCGGTGCCCAGGCGAGGCACCTGGTTCTCCTGATGGAGCGATGGACGGTGCCCTTGGCATACTGGGCCGGGTGAGTCCCACCGCCGCGCCCCGACGAGCCGTCCGCTCGGGCGCGCGGGCCTTCCGTCTCGGGGTGGTCGTGCTGCTGGCCGGGCTGGTCCTGCTCGGGTGGTCGGTCTACGACGTCGGGTGGCGTTCCCCCCTGGACGGTGTCGCCGCGGCGCGAGCGGTGGCCGATCTCCGTGGGCAGTGGTCGCGCGGCGTCGACCCGTTGGCCGATCGGGGAACGCTCGCTGCCGGTGATCCGGTGGCTGTCGTGCGGATCCCTGCGCTGGGGGAGGAGGAGCTGCCGCTGCTGGTCGGCACCGAGGAGGCGACGCTCACCGGTGGGCTGGGCTGGTACGACCAGACCGCCGCGCCGGGCGAGGTTGGCAATCTGGCCGTCGCCGGGTTGGGGCAGCTCCGGGGCCCGCTGGCGGATCTGGTCACCTTGTCGGCGGGTGACACCGTTGAGGTGGAGACCCGTGACAGCGTCCACCGCTACCGCCTCACCGAGGATCCCGCGGCAACCAGGGCGGCGGCCACCGACACCTGGGTGATCCAACCGGTTCCCGGGCAGCCGCAGGTCGCTCCGTCGGCCGCCCTGCTCACCCTCACCACCGATGCTGGCCCGCTCCATCCTGACGAACGGACGGTCGCCTGGGCAGAACTGACCGACACCATCGTCAAGTGAAGTCGCCGCACCCGCGATGAGCGGTGGGTGCGTCCGGGACCGGTCAGGAATAAGCTCGCGGCCATGTCTGATCGCGATCAACTCATCAGCCGGATCCGTGACCTCGCCGTCGTCCGGGGCAGGGTCACCCTCGCCTCGGGGAATCAGGCCGACTACTACGTCGACCTGCGCCGGGTGACCCTCGACGGAGGTGCGGCCCCGCTGGTGGGCCGGGTGATGCGCGATCTCGTCGCTGACTGGGACTTTGAGGCGGTCGGCGGGTTGACCCTCGGAGCCGATCCGGTCGCGGTCGCGATGCTGCATGCGGCAGCTGCCGCTGGGGATCGACTGGACGCGTTCGTGGTTCGGAAGGAGTCCAAGGCCCACGGTCTGCAGCGGCGGATCGAGGGGACCGAGGTCGCCGGACGCCGGGTGCTCGTGGTCGAGGACACCTCCACCACCGGCGGATCGGTGATGCAGGCGGTCGAAGCGGTCCAGCAGGCCGGCGGCACCGTCGTCGGTGTCACGACGATCGTCGACCGGAATACCGGTGTGCGGGAGCGGATCGAGGCCGCCGGTCTGCGGTACCGGTTCGCGGTCGGGCTCGAGGACCTCGGGTTGGCGTGAGGCCCGTCGGCCCAGCGGAGAGGTCGCTCGTGGCCCGTCGCGGCCACGATGCGTGGTACAGAGGCGTGTCGGTGCTTTCTGGGTGTGCCGGTGGATGCGGAGTCGATGCGTGTGTCGGCGAGGATTCCCCCATGAGGCTTCAGGACGCGCTCCTGGTGCCGCGCATGCAGCAGGTGGACTGCGACAGGCCACTAGGGTGGTACCCGTCGGATTCACGTTGAAGGAGACTCCATGGGCCCGTTCGAGATCATCCCGATCCTGTTGCTGCTGGCGGTCGTCGGCGTCCTCATCTGGGGTGTCGGTGGCTACAACGGCCTCGTCCGGATGCGCAATCTCATCCAGGAGTCCTGGCGGCAGGTGGACGTCGAACTGAATCGGCGCTACGAACTCATCCCCAATCTCGTCGAGACGGTGCGTGCCTACTCCGCCCACGAACGCAACACGCTGGAAGGTGTCGTGGCGTTGCGGTCGCAGGCGCAGGCTCTCGCCTCCCGCGAGCACGGCGAAGCGCCGACTGCCGAACGTGCGCAGGTGGAGGAACAACTCAGCAGCGCCGTGCGCGGGCTGATGGTGA
>JBKEBV010000173.1:0-2216 GCA_047973315.1 Propioniciclava sp. | reverse complement strand
GGTCAGCCCGACGACGCTGCCGCCGGAACCCATGACCGGCAGCGCAGCCTTGGCCAGGGCCTGCAGGGAGAACGCCGAGACGTGGACCGCCGTGGAGACGTCCTCCCAGCTGGCGTCCATGAAGGTGAACGCCCCCGGTGGCGCGAACCCGATGGAGTGCACCACCCCGTCGAGGTGGTCGGTGTGCTCACGCACCCGCTCGGCCAGCGCGGCCAGATGCTCCTCGTCCTGGACGTCGAGCTCGATGACCGGTGGCGTGTTGGGCAGGCGCTTGGCGATCGTCGAGGTGATCTTCATCGTCCGACCGAAGGACGTGAGGATCACCGTGCCACCCTGCTCCTGGATGAGCCGGGCCACGTGGAAAGCGATCGAGGAGTCCATGAGGACCCCGGTGACCAGGTAGGTCTTCCCTTCACACAGCATGTTCTCGCGGGCCTTTCGTTCGCGTCGGATGGTGCTCGGGCTCAGTGGCCCATGCCGAGGCCGCCGTCGACCGGGATGACGGCGCCGGAGATGTAGCCGGCTCCCGGACCGGCGAGGAAGGTCACCGCGGCGGCCACCTCCTGTGGGGTGGCGAACCGACCCGCCGGGATCGCGGCCCGGTAGGACTTCTGAGTCTCCGGCGGCAGCTCGGCCGTCATGTCCGTCTCGATGAAGCCAGGGGCAACGACATTCGCGGTGATCCCCCGCCCACCGAGTTCGCGAGTGATCGAGCGGGCCAGCCCCACCAGACCGGCCTTGCTCGCGGAGTAGTTCGCCTGCCCAGGACCGCCGTACAGACCCACGACGCTGGAGATCAGGATGATGCGTCCGCGGCGCAGGCGAATCATTCCCTTGCTCGCCCGGCGTGCGCACCGGAACGCGCCGGTGAGGTTGGTGTTCAGCACGTCCTCGAAGTCGTCATCACTCATCCGCATCAGCAAGGTGTCCCGGGTGATCCCGGCATTGGCCACCAACACCTCAACGGGGCCGCCGAGCAGATCCTCGGCTGCGGTGAACGCGGTGTCGACCGAGGCGGTGTCGGTAATCTCGCACTGCACACCGCGCAGCCCCTCGGGCGGGGTCCCGGAGCGGTGGGTGATCACGACCGAGTCGCCGGCATCCGCGAAGGCGCGCGCGATGGCCAGGCCGATCCCACGGTTGCCGCCGGTGACCAGAACTGTTCGGGGCTCGCTCATGGTGCCGAACCTAGTGCACGATCGCGCCAGATCAGGTCACGGCCCACCGGCGGTTGCCCCGACGTACAGTGGAGGGGTGACGACAACTCCCCGCGGGCCGGGTACCCAGTCGGTCACCACCGCGCGCGAGTCGGCCCGCCACGACCTCGACCGTCGGCGCGTGCGCTACCTGGTGACGATGGGCATCCGCACGGCATGTTTCGTCATGGTCGTCTTCGTCGACGGGTGGCTGCGCTGGGTGTGCGTCCTCGCAGCGGTCTTCCTGCCGTTCTTCGCCGTCGTGGCGGCCATCGCGGTCTCCCCCCGGGTTCGCGGGCGCGTCGAGCCGGTGATCCCGCAGGCCGACCGCACCCCCCGGATCGGAGACTCACCCTACGGCGGTCTCGACCTCAGCCGCCGATCGACGACATCGGACGTTCCGGCTGGCTGAAGCCGGGCTGGTCGATACCGTGCCCGGCCGCCTTTGCCGCCATCTCGTCGATGATGAGGGTGGCCAGGTCGGCGTCGCTGGCGCCCGCGCGGATGGGCCCGCGCAGGTCCACCTCGCGACGAGCGAACAAGCAGTTGCGCAGTTGCCCGTCCGCGGTCAGCCTGACCCGGTCGCACGCCGCGCAGAACGGAGCCGAGACGCTGGCGATGACCCCCACGGTCGCCGGTCCGGTGTTGACGTGGAACAGCTCGGCCGGCGCGCTGCCGCGGTCGGGTACCGGGGTGAGGGTGAACCGGGTCTGCAGCCGGTCGAGGATCTCGGCCTGCGAGACCATCGCGGCGCGGTCCCAGGCATGTTGGGCATCCAGGGGCATCTGCTCGATGAAGCGCAGTTCGTACCCGCGGTCCAGGCACCAGGCCAACAGGTCGGGAATGTCGTCCTCGTTGACCCCGCGCATGGCCACCGCATTGACCTTCACCGGTGTCAGCCCGGCATCTGCGGCCGCCTTGAGCCCGGCGACGACATCCTCGAAACGATTACGCAGCGTCAAGGCCGCGAAGTGCGCGGGGTCGACGGTGTCGAGACTGACGTTGACCCGGTCCAAACCG
>JBKEBV010000170.1:0-25318 GCA_047973315.1 Propioniciclava sp. | reverse complement strand
CACGCTCCCCCATCCCGCTCACCCCCGCATCATGGTGGTTGCCAATCAGAAGGGCGGGGTGGGGAAGACCACGACTGCGGTAAACGTGGCTGCTGGTTTGGCGCTTGGTGGGCTGCGGGTGCTTGTGGTTGATATGGATCCCCAGGGCAATGCGACCACGGCGCTGGGGGTTGAGCACCCGGAGGGGATGCCGGGAACCTTTGAGGTTTTGATGGACGGGCGCCCGGCGATCGATGTGATCAAGCCGTGCGCGGACGTTCCGGGACTGTGGGTACTTCCCGCGACGATTGATCTGGCTGGCGCCGAGATCGGTCTCGCCGCGACCGTTTCACGTGAAACGCGGCTACGCAATGCTCTGGATGCCCTCTTCGATCACCATTACGTCGACTACGTGATCATCGATTGCCCGCCCTCCCTGGGCCTGCTCACCCTGAACGCGCTCGTCGCGGCCAGGGAACTGCTCATCCCGATCCAGTGCGAGTACTACGCCCTTGAGGGGGTCACCCAGTTGATGCGCACCATCGACCTGGTCAAGGGCAGGCTCAACGATGAACTTGTGCTGAGCACGGTCATGTTGACGATGTACGACGGGCGCACCAACCTCAGTGCGCAGGTCGCCGATGAGGTCCGTCGGCACTTTTCTCGGGAAACCCTGGCGAGCACCATTCCCCGCTCGGTCCGCGTCGCCGAAGCGCCAAGCTACGGCCAGACGGTGCTCACCTATCAGCTCACCTCGGTGGGCGCCCAGTCCTACCTGAGTGCCGTCCAGGAAATTGCCGAGCGTGGCGCGCGGGACTCCTGACGAAGAAGAACCACCGGACACGACACCGACCGCACGACCAAGGGAGAGAGTATGGCAGCGGCCAAGCAGCGGAGTGGCCTCGGCCGCGGACTCGGGGATCTGATCCGGCCAACCGGCGAGGGCACCGCCACCGAGGCTGAAAGCGGCAGGCTGGTGGAGACCCCGGAAGGCGCAGCGTTCGCCGAGATCGCGCTCAGCGAGGTGGCGCCCAACCCACAGCAGCCGCGCCAGGTCTTCGACGAGGATGAGCTGGCCGAGCTTGCCGATTCCATCAAGACAGTCGGCCTGTTGCAGCCGATCGTTGTCCGACGGGAGGGTGACCGGTACGAGTTGGTCATGGGGGAGCGTCGTCTTCGCGCGAGCAGGCTCGCTGGCCTCGCGAGCATTCCTGCGATCATCCGGGACACGGCCGATCATGACCTGTTGCGGGATGCGCTGTTGGAGAATCTCCACCGCGTTCAGCTGAACCCCTTGGAGGAGGCGGCCGCGTATCAGCAGATGCTGGACGATTTCGGCTGCACCCAGGAGGAGTTGGCGCGAAGGATCAAGCGCTCTCGACCACAGATCTCCAACACTCTCCGGCTCCTGCGGCTACCCGCCCCGGTTCAGCGCCGGGTGGCCGCAGGAGTGCTGTCCGCGGGTCATGCGCGCGCCCTCATCGGTCTCGGGGACCCGGTCGCTCAGGAGCGGCTCGCGCAGCGGATCGTCGCCGAAGGACTCAGCGTTCGCACGATCGAGGAGATCGTGGCGGTGGGGGAGACGCCTGTCCGAGAACCGCGCGCCCGGACTCTGCACCCCCCGGCCCCGCGGGCCGTTGCCCTTGCCGCGGAACTGACCGACACCCTGGACACACGGGTCAACGTCCACATCGGGAAGACCAAGGGCCGCATCACCATCGAGTTCGCCGGATCGGAGGACCTCGACCGAATACTCACCGTGATGCGAGGCGCCATGCCGATCATCTCATGACGATATGACAATATATCGACAATATATCCCCGTCGCCAGGCCTCGGGTCGAGACCGCCTGCGCACGGGAGCACGAGAGTCCTGACGCCTGAGTCAGGCCCACGATTGCCCACCAGCCCCAGAAAGCGATCGCCCACCAGCGGCCGGCCCAAAGCGAGCAGCGCGAACAACTACCGTCGGGGAATGACGGGCACGCGGTGGCTGCTGAGGAGAGTTCCGGGTGGGAACCTGCCTGCGCTGGTTGAGGCGCCTCAACGCCACCGCAGGAGGCACGTCGCGGCACCGCCACGAGGACTGGCAAATCGTTGAACCAACCGGCCGAGAACTACCGAGGCGAGGCGCCCGCCTCAGACGCAGAGGACCAGTGCAGTCGGGCAAGGGGACAGGCGTGTGGGGCGTTGCTCAGGGCTCGGTGGGGGTGCTCGCCTGCACTTGGGAGACTCGACGCCGGACATCGGCGGTGGCGTAGTGCTCGGCCACGAACGACATGAACGGCACTGTGCCCCCCAGCGCGATCAGCAGCAACCGCGACCAAGGCCAGCGCACTCGACGTCCCAGATCGTAGGCCGTGATCAGCAGAATCATGTAGAGCCAGCCGTGGGCGGTACCGACGCTGGCGACGACTATCCCATTGTCAGCGAGATACTTCAGCGGCATGCCGATACCAACCAGCACGATGAGCAGGACCCCGACGATCCAGGCCATCACGCGATATCGCACCAGGGCACTACGGATCGCTGGCACCTCCCCGGGTTGTACGGGAGTGGTGTCCAGGGAGATGCTCACGTCGACAGCGTCCTTTCCTCAGTACGGCGATCCTCAAGATCGGCCAGCGCCGACTCCTCGCGCAGCGCCCGGTCCCGGCGCCCGATTCCCACCGCCACCCGCACCGCGATACCGAGCCCGACCGCCGCAAAGATCCACCACTGCAGAGCGTAGCCCCCGTTCTGGAAAGATCCGGTGCCCTCGGGCAGCTCGACCGGGGCCGGGGTGAGTCCCTGTCGGCGCGCATCAGCCTCATTAAGGGTGATGAACCCCGGCACCAGCTGTTGCGGCCACTCCTGGGCCAGACGTGGCATCCGCACCGAGGCAAGTTCGCCGGGCGCGGTTCCCGGAACGTCCCCCTCGCCGGGCAGCAGCAGACCGGTCTGGGTGAGGGTTCCCCGCGGCGGGGGGTTCACGGCGGCTGCGGATTCCGCTATCCCTCGTACCACCGGGAGCACCCGGCCGTCGGGAAGTTCCACGGCGGTGAGGACCCGCACCCCGGCATCGGCGGGCAGCAGGATCTCCTGATCAGGGAGATAGACCCCGGTGACCGTCATGGGTTTGCCGTAGGCGTCGCCGTCCACTCCGTCGGCAGTGAGCAAAGACTCCAGCGGCACCGGCTCCTGGGCGGCCCGTTCCTCGATCCCCCGGTTGCCCGAGTCAACAAAGGCCTGCATCTGCCACAATCCCAGCCACAGCATCACCGCAGCCGCCACCAGGCCTCCCACGACAACGGCACCCTGCTTGAGCAGTGTTCTCACGAGGCCACGTCCGCACCCGCCAGGGCGACCAGTCCGGAGCACACCTCCCCGAAGGACTTGCCGGAACCCTCGATCGCCAGGGGCAACAGCGAGGTCTCGGTCATCCCAGGAGCGACGTTCACCTCGATGAACACCGGGTGGTGGTCGTGGATGATCAGATCGGTCCGGGACAGGTGACGAAGTCCGAGCACGTGGTGCGCCCTCAGCGCCAGGTCAGCGCACTGCTGGGCCAGGTCGTCGGGGAGATCAGCCGGGGTGCAGAAGGTGGTCTCGCCAGCGGTATAACGCGCGGTGTAGTC
The DNA here is from genome assembly GCA_047973315.1 of Propioniciclava sp. Taxonomy (GTDB): domain Bacteria; phylum Actinomycetota; class Actinomycetes; order Propionibacteriales; family Propionibacteriaceae; genus Propioniciclava. The sequence goes on along the minus strand of JBKEBV010000170.1, from coordinate 21,723 downwards.
GTACAGGCCCGAGCGCGGACGGATCTCCACCGCCGGGAGCGCGACCGGGCCCGCACCCAGGTCGATCACCGAAACCGCGACCTCGCGCCCCTCGATGTAGTCCTCGACGATGGCGACCTCGCCGTAGCCGAAGGCGGTGACAATCGCGGCCGGAAGCTCCGTGGCGTTCTCGACCTTCGACGCCCCCAACGCGGAGCCGCTACGGGCCGGTTTGACGAGCAACGGGAAGCCGAGGGACCTGCCGAGCGCCGAGACCCGGGTGGCGGCGCCCAACTCCCGGAACATGTCCTGAGGAAGGGCGGTCTGCGCGGGGGTGAGGATTCCTGCGGCGGCGACAAGCGGGGTGCTGACCGCCTTGTCGAAGGCCGTTCGGGAGGCACGTCCGGTCGAGCCCACATAGGGAATCGCGAGCAGGTCGAACACCTCCCGGAGGGCGCCATCCTCACCAGCACCCCCGTGAAGAACTGGGAAAACGATCGGATCGTCCAGTTCCGAGAGCAGCGGCAGCAGGGTCGGGTTGAGGTCGGACTCGACGACCCGGTGACCTGCGGACTTCAACGCGGCGCTGACCCGACGGCCCGAGCGGAGCGAGACATCACGTTCGTGCGACAACCCTCCCGCCAGAACGACGACGGGCCGCGTGGTGTTCGCCATGATGACGATCCTCTCCTCAGCTGATGTCCGGGGCCGGCCCGGAGACGTGACGATGCCGTGGCGTGTCGGGTCCCAGCCCGAAGGTCTGGTGCATCTCCAGCTCTTCGGCAACCACCTTGCCGAGGCGTCGGGTTCCCTCGTAGATGCGCTCGGCGGTCGGGAAGCAGTAGGACGCCCGGAGATTGCGGCTGCCGAACCCGTCGGCGTAGAACGCGGTGCCGGGAACATAGGCGACCCGGCCGCTCACCGCCCGGGCGAGCAGCGCTTGGGAGTCGAGCCCGGGCGGCAGCGTCACCCAGACGAAGAAGCCACCGGTGGGCCGTGTCCACGTGGTGCCCGCGGGCATGTGGTCCTCCAGCCCGCGCACCATGGCGTCGCGCCGCTCGCGGTACATGTCGCGGAATCCGACGATCTGCGCGCGCCAGTCGAAGTCGGTGAGATAGCGAGTGATGGCGAACTGGCTGAACACCGGAGGGGAGAGGACGGCCGCTTCCTGGGCGATGACGAGCCGTTCTCGGACGGCGGGCGGCGCGAGTACCCAGCCGATCCGAAAGCCGGGGGCAAAGGTCTTGCTGAACGAGCCCAGGTAGACCACCTGGTCGTCGGCCGAACGGAGGGCGGGCAGCGGGTCGCTGTCCAGGGACAGCAGCCCGTAGGGATTGTCCTCGACGATCAGCAGGCCAACCTCGTGCGCCACCTCCAACAGAGCCTGCCGACGTTCGACCGACTGGGTGATGCCGGTCGGATTGTTGTAGTTCGGGATGGTGTAGCAGAACTTCACGCGGCGGCCGGCGGCCCGCAGGCTGAGGGTCGCCTCGCGCAGTGCGTCGGGAACCAGGCCGTCCTCATCGACAGCCACATGGTTGATCTGGGCCTGATAAGCGTTGAAGGTGCCCAGCGCCCCCACATAGCTCGGCGCCTCGGCCAGCACCACGTCGCCAGGATCACAGAAGACCCGGGTGATCAGGTCGAGCCCCTGCTGGGAGCCGCAGGTGATGACAACGTCGTCGGGGTTCGCCTCGATGCCCTCCTCGGCCATCACCTCGACGATCTTCTCGCGCATGAACAGCTCGCCCTGCCCCGAGCCGTACTGCATCGCCTGCACGCCCTGGGTCCGGATCAGATCATCGAACGCGGTTCCGATGGAACCGAGGGGCAGGTCGTTGATATTGGGCATGCCCCCGGCCAGGGAGACCACCTCGGGGCGATTGGCGACCGAAAAAAGAGCTCGCACTGCAGAGACGGTCATACTTCCGGTGCGTTCTGCATACTGGTCCACATACGGATCCAACCGCGTGTCGCGGCGGATTGGTTCGAGGGAGCTCACCAGCCCAGTCTGGCACTCCCTCCACGTCAGCACCAAGGAGGTGGGCATGCGCAGGGTCGTCCCTCTCGCTACGCACGATCTGGCGGAACTGGCCTGCCCCTGGTGCGGCCGGACCGTGGGGGTTGCCACCTTCGGGCTGAAGACAGTCCGTGACGGCGAGGTCCTCGGCCTGCTCGCTGCCGCACACGCCGAGGCGATCGACGGCTTCTATCCGCGGGCGAGCGTGATCCTCACCCAACTGTGGGTCCGGCCCCAGGACCGCGGAGAATTGGTGGGAACGCAGCTCATCCAACGGCTCGCCGCCCGGCTCGCCCCGGGACCGACGCGGTGCATCGTCGCCCACGGCACGGTGAGCGACCCCACCTGCCAGCAGCTCCCCGCCGCCTGGCTGGAGGATCGCGGTTTCACCCGCAGCCAGGCCCGCGGCCAGTGGCGGCTCGACCTCCGACGCACGATCCGCCTCCCCGATGCCGTCCACGCTGCCCTGAAGAGCACGGTCGGTGTGGTGCGTCCCGAACGCCCTGCACCTGCAGGGCGCAGCGCGGAGCGCCTCGGGTACGCCGACCATCCGTCGAGCCCTGGAGGGCTGATCCATGAATGAGCAGTCGCCGTCATGACCCGGGTCCGCGTCGTGCTCAGCCAGTTCCCGCCCGGCACCGGCTGGGATCCGGTGACCCTGATGGGAGAGTTGTTGGCGGAGTCGCTGTCGGCCGAGCTGGTGCGGGTACCGCACGCCGCCACCGATGCGCGGTGGCGGCGCGGCCTCGCTGTCCTGCCGCGCCGCCGAGGAACCGACGTCACCATCGTCGTCGCGCCACAACCGGTCCATCTGGCCGCGATGCTGGATGCCCATCACTGGCTGAGCGGCTCCGCGATGGTCGCCGGCTGGGTCATCGACGCGTTCTGGACCGACCGGATCCCGCGGATGGCCCGTCGGGGCGGGCACCTGGACCACCTGTTCGTCACCGATGCCGAGGTGATGCTGCCGTGGCGTCAGGCCACGGGTGTGCCGACCAGTTGGCTGCCGTGGGGCACCGACGCCTGGCGGCACGGCTCCCGCGCCGACGACCGCCCGGTCGACCTGCAGCGGATCGGACGGCAGCCCGCGGGGTGGGATCACGATGAGACGGTCGCCGCTCGGCTGGCCCGCGACGAGCTCACCTTCGCCGGGCGTCCGCCCTTCGCCGCCGCCGTCGCCGACAATCTTGCGCTTGTCCATCGGGCGATGGCTCGCGCGAAGTATGTGCTCGCGTTCAGCAACAGGTTCTCTCCGGCCGCCTACACCCATCCCGACCGGGAGTACCTCACCGGACGATGGCTCGACGCGCTGGCCAATGGTGCTGGCCTGGCCGGGATCCCGCCGCGGTGCGCGGCCGCCGAACGGCTGTTGTGGCCCGGAGCCCTCGTTGAGCTGGGGATTGAGCCCGAGACGGCCACGATCACCACGCTCCGGGAGGCGGCCAACGCCTGGACGCCTGGATTCGCTGCCCAGACGCATCGCCGGGCGCTGCAGACCCTCGACTGGCGCTGGCGATTCGGCGAACTCGTCACCACCCTGGGCCTGGACGCGCCCGTGCTGACCGAGCAGCTGGCCGCCATTGAACGGGAGTGCTCACCCGGGAGTGACCGAACCGCGCGGTGATCGCCGGTGCCGTCCGGCCGTCGGGGTCAGCGCTGGGTCATCGGCACGTAATCGCGCTCGGTGGCACCGACATAGATCTGCCGCGGGCGACCGATCCGGTTGTCGGGGTCGGCGACCATCTCGCGCCACTGCGCGATCCAGCCCGGGAGGCGGCCGAGCGCGAAGAGCACGGTGAACATGTCGGCGGGGAAGCCCATCGCCTGGTAGATCAGGCCGGTGTAGAAGTCGACATTCGGGTACAGCTTCCGCTCGACGAAGTAGGAGTCGTTGAGGGCGGCCTCCTCCAACTCCAAGGCGATGTCCAGGAGTTGATCCGAACCGCCGCGGGCCTTCAGGATCGCGTCGGCGTGCTTCTTGATGATCGCCGCGCGCGGATCGTAGTTCTTGTAGATCCGGTGCCCGAACCCCATCAGACGAGTGGTGTCCTGTTTGTCCTTCACCCGGTTGACATAGTCCTGGACTGAGACCCCCTCGTCGCAGATGTCGGCCAACATCTCCAGAACGGCCTGATTGGCACCTCCGTGCAGCGGGCCGGACAGGGCATGGACCCCGGCCGAGATCGACGCATACAGGTTGGCCTGGGAGCTGCCGACGAGGCGGACCGTCGAGGTGGAGCAGTTCTGTTCGTGGTCGGCGTGCAGGATCAGAAGTACGTCGAGGGCTCGGGTGACAGCATCGTCCAAGGCGTACGGTTCGGCCACGTTTCCGAAGGACATCCGCAGGAAGTTCTCGATGTAGGACAGCGAGTAGTCCGGCCACAGCGTCGGCATGCCGAGGGTGTTCTTGAACGAGTAGGCGGCCAAGGTCGGCACCTTGGCGATGAGCCGATAGGTGGCCGCATCGATCTCGTCGGGGTCGAAGCCGACGGTGTCGGTGTAGAAGGTCGACATGGCGGTGATCGCCGCCGACAGCACCGTCATCGGGTGTGACTTCCGGGGGAAGATGCGGAACAGTTCCCGCAGCCGCTCGTCGATGACCATATGCGTGCTGACGTTGTGGGTGAACGCGTCAAGCTGGGTCCGGGTGGGCAGTTCCCCGTGCAGTACCAGGTAGGACGTCTCCAGGAACGTCGAGTGCTCCGCCAGCTGCTCGATGGGGTAGCCGCGGTACTGCAGGACGCCGGCGTCACCGTCGATGTAGGTGATCGCCGACCGGCAGACCGCCGTGTTCGCGAAGCCGATATCGAAGGTGGTGTCACCGGTGGAACTGAGGAGGGCGCCGATGTTGTAGCCGTTGTTTCCCTGGCTGGCTGGGATGAACGGTAGCTCAACCGAGGTGTCACCCCGGGTGAAGGTTGCGGAGTTCGGCATCGAACAGCTCCTCGATCAGAGACGGTCAAGAGCGCCACCCTAGCGGGTCCTGGGCGCCTCCCGAGATCCTGATCCGATTCAACTACCCTCCCGGGTAGGGTTTTCGCGCACTGATCGTTTTCTCAAAGCTGAAAGGCAACCATGACTGATCTCACTGACCTCCAGGGCACCTACGTTCTCGATCCCTCGCACACGCAGATCGGCTTCGTCGTCCGGCACGCAATGGTCGCCAAGGTCCGAGGATCCTTCGACGAGTACACCGGAACGGCGACCATCGACGGCAGCAACCCGGAGAACTCCTCCCTCGAGGTCGTCGTCCAGGCCGCCAGTGTCAACACGCGCAGCGAGGATCGGGACGCGCACCTCCGCAGCGCTGACTTCTTCGATGCGGAGACCTACCCGACGATCACTTTCGTGGCCACGGGCTTCGCCGTGAACGGTGACACCGTCGAGGTGACCGGTGACTTCACCATCCGCGACGTCACCAAGTCGCTCACCATCCCGTTCGAGTTCCAGGGCGGGGCCACCGACCCGTTCGGCAACCAGCGCATCGGCTTCGAGGGCCAGGTCCAGGTCAACCGGAGCGAGTACGGCCTCACCTGGAACGCGGCGCTGGAGACCGGCGGTTTCATGGTCTCGGACAAGGTGATCCTCGAGTTCGAGGTTTCGGCGATCAAGCAGGCCTGACACCACCCGGCCGACGCGGCGCACTCTCCACGTGGCGCGCCTGCTTCGCACGTGGTGCATCAGCTCACGTGGCGCGGGATGCAAGAAGCGCCGGGTGAACTCCGGTGCGCCACGTCGACCCTGGGAACGCTACGTGGGGGGAGTGCGCCAGGTGCGGAGAGGGAGGAAGAGCGAGCCGGGCGGGTCGACCGGAACCCGGTTGCCGCACAGCGGTGAGAATCTGGGATCCTTGCCCGATGGGTCGAACATCACAGCGGCGTGCCGGCATTCCCCCCGTGCGGGGCATACCCGTTCGTGGGCTTGCTCCCGTTCGACGGATCCCGACGATTCTCGCGGTCGGGATCGGCCTGGTCGCCGTCGCACTCGGGGGCTGCACCGCCGACCAGCCGGAGACCGGGCCCTGGGACGGCCGACCTGACGAGTTCGCCGTCCATCGGCTCCCGGCCACGGCGCGGACGATTCCGCTGCTGGACCGTGACAGCGCCGTGCAGGCCGATGAGACCACGTCGCCCTGGCTGCTCTCCCTGAACGGGCGTTGGAGCTTCCGCTGGTCCCCGGGTCTGGCAGACGCGTCAGCAGACTTCGCCGACCCGGCGGTTCCGGTGACCGACTGGGACACCGTCACGGTGCCGCACAACTGGCAGCTCGACGGTTACGGCGACCCCGATACCGGAGATCTGGTTTACCTCAACGAACAGCATCCCTGGCAGGGATACGGCAGGATCGAACCACCGGCCCTGCCCACCGAGGGCGCCTCCATCGGCTCGTACCGGCGCACCATCGAGGTGCCGAGCCTCTGGGACGGTCGCCGGATCATCCTGGGCTTCCAGGGCGTCAAGTCCGCCTTCACCGTCTGGGTCAACGGTGTCGAGGTGGGCTACTCCGAGGACAGCTTCACCCCGGCGGAGTTCGACGTGACCGAGGCGGTCGTCCCCGGTGAGAACACCGTGGCGGTCCGGGTGCACCGCTGGTCGGACGGTTCCTGGCTGGAGAACCAGGACATGATCGACCTGAGCGGGATATTCCGCGACGTCGAGATGTACGCCCTGCCGGGGAGCCACGTCGACGACCACCAGGTAGTGACCGAGGTGGGCCGGGACCAGGATGCGACTCTCACCGCCACCGTCGACCTTGTCCACACCGGCGGGGCCGGCCCGGTGGCCGACGCCCTGGAGGCGACGCTGTACGACCCCGAGGGCGCCGAGGTCGGGCGCGACGAGGTGCCACTGCGGGCCGATGCCGCGGCGTCGGTGGAGCTGAGGATCCCGGTCGCCGATGCCGCGCTGTGGTCGGCCGAGGACCCGAACCTCTACACCTTGGTCTACGAGCTCACCGCGCAGGCCACGACCGTCGAGCACGTGGGTACCCGGATCGGGATCCGGGAGTTCGGGATCGTCGACGGGCAGATGACGCTCAACGGTCAACCGCTCAGGATCACCGGGATGAACCGCGGTGAGATGCATCCCGACGTCGGGCAGGCGCTGACCGAGGACACCCAGCGGGCCGATCTGGTCGCCATGCGCCGCCACGGCATCACGGCCCTGCGGACCGCGCACTACCCGGCCGACCCGGATCTCTACCGCCTCGCTGACGAGATCGGCATGTATGTGATGGACGAGGCCAACGTCGAGACCCATGCGCTGCGTCCCTTCCCAGGCAACGCGCCGGACTGGACCCCGGCCGTGCTCGACCGGGTCGAATCAATGTTCGCCCGCGACAAGAACCACGCCTCCGTGCTGTGGTGGTCGCTGGGGAACGAGGCCGGGCCGGGGCCCGTATTCGCCGAGGCGGCCGACTGGCTGCGCGCCCACGACTCCACCCGGCTGGTGCACTACCAGGACGATTCCCGGGTCGCCGACATCGACGGAGTCTTCTACCCGCTCCACGACGACCTGGTCGAGCGGGCCGGACAGACCACCGGACGGCCGTGGATCGTCACCGAGTACCAGCACGCGATGGGCAACTCGTTGGGCGGGATCGAACAGGACTGGTCCGTCATCGAGTCGAACCCCGAGATGCAGGGCGGCTTCGTGTGGGACTGGGCCGACCAGGCGATCCGGCTGCCGATCGACGGCGGCCTCGCCGGGCTGCCGATCCCCGAAAAGACACCGCCGGAACAGACCTACTTCTCCTACGGCGGCGACTGGGGCGACTATCCCAGTGATGGCGGATTCGCGCTGAACGGGGTGACGCTGCCGGACCGCACCCCTCAGCCTGAGCTCGCCGACCTCGCTGCGGTCTACGCGCCGGTCCAACTGCTCGAGTACCGCGATGACGGCAGCGCCATCCGGGTCCGCAATGAGCACCTGTTCACCGATCTGGCAGCCTTCGCTGTCAGCTGGCGGGTGGAGGTGGACGGCAGCGAGGTGTCCACCGGAACGGCGCAGGCATCGGTGCCGCCGTTGGGCACGGGGTGGGTGGACCTGACCGGTCTCACCCCAGCCCCGGTCCCGGCCGGAGCCACCCCGACGGTGACCGTCGAGTTCAGCCTGGCTGCTGACACGACCTGGGCCGAGGCCGGCTATCAGGTTGCCGCACTCTCCTTCGTTCCCGCGTGGGAGACGACGGGCAGGACGTCCCCGATCACGACGGCCGGATCCACCCAGGTGAGCGAAGGGCCCGACGGAGTGACCCTCGTCCGTGCCGAGGCCCTCACCCTCGGCGTCGACACCGCCTCGGGTGCGATCACCTCGCTGGTTGTCGACGGATCGGAGCTCCTCGCAGCACCGATCCGTCCCGACTTCTGGCGGGCGCCGACGCAGAACGACCGGATGAACGGGCTGATCAGCACCGAGCGCTGGCTGCGGGCCTCCCGGGGACTGGCAGCTCCCGGCGACGAGGCCGGTGGCATCGAGGTCACGGCGGTCTCCGTCGAGGAGAGCGCCGACAGCGGCACCAGGATCACCGTCGACGGCTCGGTCCGGATGGAGGAATCGCCCGGCTACCGCATGGTGGTGTGGGTGACTCCCGAAGGGGAGGTGGTGATCACTGCGCGGCTGGAGGCATCGGAGGTGCCCGGGGAGATTCCGGCGGTGGGGCTCGCCCTCGACCTGGCCGGTGACCTCGACACGCTGACCTGGCTCGGCGCGGGACCCCACGAGACCTGGCGGGACCGGGCCGCCGGCGCACGGTTCGGACGTTGGCGTTCCGCGGTGGCCGATCAGCTGTTCGGCCACGTGGTACCGCAGGCGACCGGCCAGCACACCGAGGTGCGGTGGGCGACGCTGACCCGCGCCGACGGTTCTGGTCTGCTCATCGCCTCGGCAGGTGCGCCGGTCGAGGTGGCCGCTCTGCCCGCCTCCGAGGCGGCGATCTCCACAGCGGCCCATCCGCACGAGATCGTCACCGATGACGTGGTCCATGTCGCTGTCGACGCCGTCCAGCAGGGCCTGGGGGTCTCCTGGGGGGCCACCGCTCTGCCCGAGTTCTCCGTCTCGCCCGGCGACGATCACGAACTGACGGTGGTGCTGTCGCCGCTGCGGGCCCACGAAGATCCGGCTGTTCTGGCCCGTCGGGTCTGGGTGGAACCGCAGCGGTGAACCAGGTCAGCGCGACCGCCGTTGACGGACTGCGGCGGTGACCCCGATGCGGCCGGCCGGCTGTTCTCGGCGGCGCTCGGGCCTCCCCGGCGCCTGAGCCAGGCGTCAGCGGGGGTTCCGGCCCACGGCCCGGGCCGCCTCCTCGAAGACCTGGTGTGTGACCCGGCCCACCTGGTCGACCTGATCCGGCGCGATCACCAGAGGTGGGGCGAATCTGATCGTGGCGGTGTGGGTGTCCTTGGCGAGAACTCCGCGGGTCATCAGCCGCTCGCACAGCTGCCGGGCCGTTCCCAGGGTCGGATCGACGTCGACGCCGAGCCACAGGCCGACCCGGCGGATCTCCGTGACCCACCCGCGGGCCACCAGCGGCTCCAGGGCGGCGCCGAGCTGATCGCCCCGCTCGCGGGCGGCCTGCTGCATCCGGCCGTCGGCGAGCAGATCGATGACGGCCAGGCCCACCGCACAGGCCAACGGATTGCCCCCGAAGGTCGATCCGTGCTGGCCCGGTTGCAGCAGGCCGAGCACGCCCGCGCTGCCGACGACGGCCGAGACCGGCAGAATCCCGCCGCCCAGCGCCTTGCCGAGCAGGTACAGATCCGGGATGACCTGCTCCCGGTCGCAGGCGAACGTGGCTCCGGACCGCCCGAGCCCGGACTGGATCTCGTCGGCGATCATCAGGATGCCGGCCCGCGCGGTGATCTCCCGGACTGCGCGCAGGTATCCGGCGGGTGGGATGATCACTCCCGCCTCGCCCTGAATCGGCTCGAGGAGCACCGCCACGGTGGTGTCGGTGATCGCCCGCGCCAGGGCGTCGGCGTCACCGAAGGGGACCGAGACGAATCCTGGCGTATAGGGCGCGTAGTGGGCTCGGGCCTCCGGATCGTTGCTGAACGAGATGACGGTGGTGGTGCGGCCGTGAAAATTGCCGTCCATGACGATGATGGTCGCCTGAGTGTCGGGAACCCCCTTGCTCTGGTAGCCCCACTTGCGTGCCAGCTTGATCGCGGTCTCGACGGCCTCGACCCCGGTGTTCATCGGCAGCGCCAGGTCCTGGTGACACATCCGGGACAGCGCCTCGACGAACGGGCCGAACGGTGCACAGTGGAAGGCGCGGGAGGTGAGCGTGACCCGGCCGAGCTGTGCGGTGGCTGCGGCGATGAGCGCGGGGTGACGGTGGCCGAAATTCACCGCCGAGTAGGCGGCGAGACAGTCCAGGTAGGCGGTGCCGTCCAGGTCACGGACGACCGCCCCCTCGGCTTCGGCGACGACCACCGGAAGTGGAGCGTAGTTGTGGGCGCTCCACCGTTCGTCCCGGGCGATCGCTGCCTGTTGTCGTGCCGAGGGTGCCTCGGTGCCCATGGTGTCCCTCCCCGCAAGGTGCTTCGCCAGGATCGTACTCGTCGGCGGCCGACGGTGACGTCGGCCCGATGCCGATCGTGCGGAGTGACCCGGGGAATCTCGACCTGACGCGGGCCGGAGCAGGGAACGTTCTGTGGGCTCAGCTGCGCGAGGTCGACCGCAGCCGGGACAGTGACAGCCGCTGGTCGTAGGCGATGGATCCTTCCCGGAAGAGCTTGATGCCCAGCGCCAGCGCAGCGAGCGCGGTGACCATGACGATGGCGAAGGAGGCGAGTCCCAGCCCGAGCGGGAGCGAGCCGACCGCCAGCCGTCCCAACCCGGTGATGGGAGCGGTGAGCGGGAACAGGGTGAGGCCGAGGGACAGCGGCGAGTCAGGGTCCTGCATCACCACCGGAAGCGTGTAGAGCGGCAGGATGTAGCCGACGACCACTGCACTGAAGGCGCCCCCGGCCTCCTTCGCCGACGGCATCACCGAACCGATGGCGACCAGCAGGCCGGTGACCAGCAGAAAACCGCCCACGAACAGTGCCATCGAGGCCCCGATGATTCCCGGATCCATCACCAGGTCGGTGCCGGTGAGAGACGTGATGCCAGCAGAATCCGCGGTGGCGTCGTCGCCGAGCTGGGTGAGCGCCATCCAGGTCAGCGTGGGCATCACCAGGACGGCACCCTGGATGAGCCCGAGGAGGACGACGCCGATCACCTTGCCCACGACGAGCGCTGTCGGGTTGATCGTGGTCAGGATCATCTCGCTGACCCGGTTCTCCTTCTCCTCCATGGTGATATTGAGCATCTGCTGGCCCAGCATGATCAGGGAGAGGAACAGCAGAATCACGAAGACGGCCGGGACGACTGCCGCTCCCCAGCCGGCGCTGCGTTCGCCGTCGGCCCACAGCTCGGTGGTGACCGGAAACCCCAGCAGAGCGTCGGTCAGCCGGGTGTCGCCGACGCGGGCGATCACCGAGTCGTCCACCAGCTGGCGAGCGATCCCCCGCCATTGGTCGGAATCCATCAGCCCGAGGTCGCGTCCCACGATGGTGACGCCGGTGGACAGGTCGGCCGGGATGGCGATGAACAGATCGGCCTCACCGTCACGGACGGCCTGGGCCGCCGCCTCGGGATCGTCGGTCGGAGTTCCCCCGAGGCGTGCGGCGATCTCAGGGAGGATGAGCCCGGAGGCATCGGTGTAGGTGAACGGGGTGACCTCGGTCTCCTGGCCTCCGTCGGCCGCGATGGCCGAAGCGCCGAAATAGCTCACGCCGAACAGCAGGGCGAACAACAGCGGCACGGCCAGGGTCGTCGCCCAGAAGGTCGGCCTCCGCAGCGTCCGGCGTACCTCGAAGCCGATGACGGTGCCGAGATTGTGGGTCATGCTGCCGCCGTCCGGGTCGACGCCTCGCCGTAGATCTTCAGGAAGACCTGTTCCATGCTGATCCGCCGGGAGTCGTAGCTCCGGATGTCCAGCCCACCGTCAACCAGCACCCGCAACGCCGCGGCTGGCTCGACGCCGTCGGCGAGTTCGAGTTCGGCGTAGTTCCGTTCCCGGGTACCGATGGTCCACAGCGGCGAGGCGGGCAGGCTGCCGCTGTGCCGGATCCGAATCATCCGGCCCCCGTAGGCATCCTGCACGTCGGCGACGGTTCCGTAGGCCTCGGCGCGACCTTTCTTGAGGAGGAGGACCCGGTCGCACAGGCGTTCGACCTCGTCCATCTGGTGGGTGATGATGACCACGGTGGCGCCTGCTCGGCGTTGCTCGTCGACGATGTCGAGCAGCAGCCGCCGGTTGATCGGGTCGAACCCCTTGGTCGGCTCATCGAGGACGAGCAGGGAGGGCTGATTCATGATGGTGACGCCCAACTGGACCTTCTGCTGCTGGCCACCGGAGAGCTTGTCCAGTCGGGCCCGGGTGTGATCGGCCAGGCCGACCCGGTCCAGATAGGTGACCGACCAGGTGGCCGCCGCCGCCCGGTCAAGCCCTTTGAGCTGACCGAAGTAGGTCATGATGTCGAGCACGCGTTCCTTGCGGTAGAGGCCGCGTTCTTCGGGCAGGTAGCCCAGGGTCGGCCCCTGGCTGGGATCAAAGGGTTGCCCGGCGATGCTGAGGGTGCCGCGGGTGGGGGTGTAGATGCCCAGCAGTGCGCGGATGGTGGTGGTCTTCCCGGACCCGTTGGCGCCGAGCAGGCCGAAGGTCTCCCCGGGCTCGACGGTGAAGCTGAGGTCATCGACGGCGGTTCGAGCGCCGAACTGCATCGTGAAGTGGGACACGTCGATGACGGGGGCTTCCATGGGTTCCATCGAACCACATGGGCGCGGCGCCTGACCGCTCGTCGGCTGCCGCGGCCAGAAATGGGTGGTATCGAGCGGGGTCAGGGTTCTGGGCGAGGCGGCGGATCCGGAGTCGATGCGGAGTGTCGGCGAGGATTCTCCATCAAGCTCCAGGACGCGCTCCTGGCGCCGCGCATGCAGCAGCTTGACTGCGACAGGCCACTAGGGTGGGGGCGTCGAAAGGTGGCCGATACCCATGTCCTTGTTCTCCGATGTCCCGATGGCGCCCCCGGACCCGATCCTGGGGATCACCGAGCAGTTCCGAGCCGACACCAGTCCGAACAAGGTGAACCTGGGGGTCGGCGTCTACTACGACGCCGACGGGCGGTTGCCGCTGTTGCGGAGTGTCGAGGAGGCCGAGAAGCGGCTTGCTGCCCAGGCCCGACCCAAGGGGTACCTCCCCATCGACGGCCTCCCGGCCTACATCGGCCACGTCCAGAAGCTGGTGTTCGGTGCCGAGGCGGCCGTTCTGGACGAGGACCGGGTGGTGACCGCCCAGGCGCTCGGTGGCACCGGTGCGCTCCGGGTGGGTGCCGACCTGCTACGGCAGGTCTCCCCCGAGGCGACGGTGCTGATCTCCTCGCCGAGTTGGGAGAATCACCGCGCACTCTTCACCCGGGCGGGCTTCGTTGTCGAGAGCTACCGCTACTACGCGGCCGGCCGCACCGGCGTCGACATCGAGGGGATGATCGCCGACCTGCGCGGGGCTGTACCCGGCACGATCGTCGTGCTCCACGCCTGCTGCCACAATCCGACCGGCTCTGACCTCAGCGCCGCCGAGTGGGGGCGGGTGATCGAGGTGGTCAAGGAGCAGGGCCTGATCGCCGTCCTCGATATGGCCTACCAGGGCTTCAGCCAGGGGCCGGAACCGGACGCCGCGGTGGTGCGCCGGTTCGCCGCCGAGGTCCCGTCGTTCCTGGTGGCGAACTCGTTCAGCAAGAATTTCTCCCTCTACGGCGAACGCAGCGGCGCGCTGTCGCTGGTGTGCGTCGACGCCGACGAGGCCGCGCGGGTGCGCTCGCAGATGAAGATCGTCATCCGGACCAACTACTCCAACCCGACGATCCACGGCGCTTCGCTGGTGGCGACCGTCCTCGGCGATGAGGACCTGCGGGAGCAGTGGCTGCAGGAGCTTGCCGAAATGCGCGACCGGATCAAGGCCATGCGGTCCCGGCTGGTGCGTGGGCTGCAGGATGCCGGCGTCACGACCGATATGAGCCACCTCGCCACGCAGGTGGGAATGTTCAGCTTCTCGGGGCTCTCCCGCGATCAGATGGTACGGCTGCGCGCGGAGTTCGGGGTGTACGGCACCGACAGCGGCCGGCTCAACATGGCTGCCCTCAACGAGGGCAACGTCGATCATGTGAGCACCGCTATTGCTGGCGTGGTGGGAGCCTGAGGGTTCCGGTACCGGGCCGGCAACCGGCTGCACCGATGGCGAGGGCCACTGCGACGGTGTCTGCGCCGGGTGGAGAGCCGGGCCGAAGTGTTCCGGCCCGGCTCCCCACGGGTCAGCCGGACGTCACCGACGCAGGGAGGCCGCGCGTTCGGCGCTCTGCTCCTTGCGGCTGATGCCGAGGCCGCGGGCTCCGATCTGGTTCAGTTGGTCCTCACGGAAACGGTTGGCCCACTCGACCTCGTAGTCCTCCTTCGGGAAGTCCGCCGGGCTCTCGCCGCGCCGGAACCGCTCGGCGACATCCTTGGCGTAGCGGGCGTTCTTGGCGCACATCGGGGCGGCGGGAATGTAGATGACATTGCCCCAACCCTCCTGGTTCTCCACCGAGGCGACGCCGTGGATGAGGTCGGAGTGCCACCAGACGGAGTCCCCTGGCTGCACCGTCGGGATGCCGGTCCTGGCTCGCATGAGCAGCGGATGCCACTGCTCGCTGATGGCGAGCGCCTTGCCGTTCTCGGCGCCGGCGAGTTCGTCGGCGGGCACATCGTCCAGGAGAGCGCGGACCAGGATGTAGGCCATCGCGTCGGGGATCGGGACGACCCAGAGCACGCCCTGATCGTGGCGCATCTCCGACATGGCCAGCCAGCCCTGGAAGCTGCGGAACACGCTGCACATGGTGGAGGAGGGGTATTCGTCCACCTCGGTACGGAAGGCAGCGTCCCAGGGATCGTAGGATTCGTAGTCCCCGGAGAAGATCGATGCGAAGACCTGCTGGTAGGCCGGGGTGAGCCAGCGTTCCACCGAGCCGGAGTCGGTGTGGGCGCCCAAACCGTTGGAGTTCGTGCCCGGGGGGCGACGGCGGATCCGGTCGGGGTACATCGAGTCCTGATCCGGATCGAACCAGGTGGTGCCCCGGGACTCGCTGGTCCACAGCCGGTTGAGGAAGCTCTGCACCTGGGCGGTGTTCTCGTGCTGGCGGGCCTCCATCTGCGCGGTCGACCAGTAGATCGGGTAGATCTCTGGCTTTGAGGCATCCAGGGTGCCGAAGAAGTCGTCGCCGGGACCGCGGTAGACCGACATGAAGTCGTTGCTGTCGACGTACTCCACCAGGGAGCGGTCCCAGGCGACGGCCTGTTCGGCCGGAACCTGGCCGCGGATCACCGCGCACCCGCGATGGTGGATCAGGTCGATGGTCTCCTGGGGAACGGTGCCCGCCTCGATATCGGAGAATTGCACGATCGGCCACACGTCCTCGCCGCGCTCGCGGGCCTGCTCGATCTCGATGACGCGGGGCTCGATGGCTGCCTCGATCCGGGCGAAGAGGCCGGCGACGTCGCCGATCTGGTCGCGCAGCATCGCCTTGACGGCGCGAATCGCTGCCGGGAAGTCCTCGGGGGGCGTGGCCCAGCTCGTCTGATCAGTCATGGAAGGATCTCCTTGTGGGTGGTGGTGATCGGTTCAGTTAGCTATGATTACTGAATCGGTTCCTGAAACGATAGGAGACGCCTCGTGGTGGAGTCAAGGGTCAGCAACGTCCCTGCTACCGGCGTTGCGCCCCGCCCGCAGGTGCTCGCCTCCCTGACCGACCAGCATGTGCTGGCGGCGATCAGCGAGGCACCGGAAGCTGTCTCGCGCGCCGAGATCGCCCACCTCACCGGGCTGTCCAAGCCGGCGGTGTCCTCGGCGGCCGCCCGGTTGAGCGACCGGGGCGTGATCCACTCGGTCGGCATCCGGTCCGGACGCCGCGGCGGTGTTGCCACCTTGTACGAGCTCAACCCCCACCACGGCCGTTCGCTGGCCGTCGTCCTCCACAACGACACCATCGCTGTCCGGGCGCGCGATCTCGGGGGGGCGGTCCAGGCCCATCGGCAGGCCGAGGTCGCTCCCGAGAGCAGATCCGCGCAGATCATCGCCACCACGAATCGCCTCATCGAGGAGGTGTCGGCCGCCTACGCCGCCCCGTTGCTGGCGGCAGCGGTTTCGATCGCTGATCCGGTGGATGCTCCGACGGGAGCTCCGGTGGTGCTGGAGCGGTCCGTCTTTCCCCAGGCCGCTCTCCAGCCGCGCACCGAGCTCGCGCTTGCCGAGGCGGCCCGCATCGTTGTCGACAACGATGTGAACTGGGCCACCCTCGGCGAGTTCGGCCAGGGCGAGCTGGCTGGATGCGACACCTTCGTCTACGTGTACGCCGGCCAGGGTCTGGGCGCGGGGCTGTTCCTGGGCGGGCGTCTCTTCCGCGGTCACCGTGGCCTGTCCGGGGAGATCGGCTACCTGCGTCACCAGGCCGATCCCGCGTTGGACCTGACCCAGAAGCTGGCCAGTCTGGGGCTCGGATCCGCCGATCGCTACGGCATCGACCTCGACCGGGCTGCCCTGGTCCTCGGGGGTGACCCGCTCGGGGCCGACGCCCTGGCCTGCGCCGACGTCCTGGCCGGTGCCATCGCCAACCTCGGCATCGTCGTCAACCCGAGCGCCATCGCTTTCGGCGGACCACTCAGCGCTCACGCCCGGTTCACCGCTGCTGTCCGGGAGCGGGTCGAAGCGCTGAGTATCGATCCGCCCGACTTCGTCGTCAGCCGAACCACCCCGCTCCTGGGGGCCAGCGCCGAGGCGCACCGGATGGCGCTCGCCGAGGTCGGCATCACGACGACGAGGACGGACCCATGATCCGCGACACCGTTCCCGCGATGACGCCCGGCTCGGCCGCCTGGGTGCAGGAACTCGACCTGTCGGTCCCGATCACCGCGCAGTACGTCCTCACCGGGAACGTCCACGACCTCCATCTACGTGCCGACGGCACCTTCGCCCCCACCGTCGACGTCGTGACCGCGTGCCTGGTCGCCAACGACTACGACCTGGTCTACCGGTTCACCTCGCTGGAGGGCATCTGGCTCGAACATGTCGGCGACGGCGTGGTGAGCAACAGCTTCTTCCCCGACTCCCACCTCAATCGCGCCAGCGTCGGAGCGCTCGCCAAACTCGCCGACCTGCTGCTACACACCGCCGGCCAGGCCCAGCTGCGGGTGGCCCTGATCATCGAGTCCGGCTCCACCATCTGGGGCGATGCCGACCAGGTCGAGGCCGGCCGGCTGCTGCTGGCCAGCCGCCGGCTGGCCAACCGCGAGGTGTGGCGCGTGCCCGGCGGGAACCGGATCGTGCCCCCGGCCAACACCATCGTGTGGATCGCCGACGCCGAGAACGACGCCCCCGACTGGCTGCGGCACTCCGACAGCACCCGGACGCTGCGGATCCCGCTGCCCTCGCTCAGCGTCCGACGGGCTGCTGCCGGACGTCTCCTCGAGGAGTGGGGTCCCGATGCGCCGCCGGACCCGGGCGTGCTGACCATCGGCATCGCCGCCTTCGCTGAGACCACCCAGGGCGTCACCCTGCGCGCCATGCGCAGCATCGCAACCCTCGCCCGCGATCAGCAGACCGGTCCCGATCGCATTGAGGAAGCCGTGCGCAGCTACCTGGCCGGCGTCGTCGACAGCCCGTGGCAGGATCCGCACCTGCTGGAACGCATCCGGGACGCCGAGGCGATCGTGGAACGCCGGGTGCTGGGACAGCCCCATGCCGTCCGGCGGGCCCTCGACATCCTCCGTCGCTCGGCCCTCGGACTGACCGGCGCGCACCACGGCCGCAGCGGCACCCGCCCCCAGGGCATCCTGTTCTTCGCCGGACCGACCGGGGTCGGCAAAACCGAACTCGCCAAGACGCTCGCCGAGGTGCTCTTCGGCGCCGAGGACGCCTACGTCCGCTTCGACATGAGTGAGTTCTCTGCTGAGCACAGCGAGGCGCGGCTGATCGGTGCTCCGCCGGGCTACATCGGCCACCGGGAGGGCGGTGAACTCACTAACGCCGTGCGGGAGCGCCCGTTCACGGTGATCCTGTTCGACGAGATCGAGAAGGCGCACCCGCGGATCCTGGACAAGTTCCTCCAGATCCTCGATGACGGACGCCTCACTGACGGCAGCGGCGAGACGGTCCACTTCAGCGAGTCGGTGATCATCTTCACCTCCAACCTCGGCGCCAGCGCCGCCCTGCACGATGCCGTCAACGGACCGGAGGTCACCCCCAGCCCCGAGCAGGCGGCCGCGACGATCCTGGCCACTATTCAGCGTCACTTCACCGACGAGCTCCAGCGCCCCGAACTTCTCAGTCGGATGGGCGACAACATCATCGTGTTCGACGCGATCACCCCCGAGGTCGGTGCCACCCTGGTGGCGAAGTATCTCGCCGCCGTCGTCGACACCGTGGCGGCCCGTCTCGGCACGACCCTGGTGATCTCCGAGCGGGCCCATCGCGCCGTGGAGGAGTACGCGCTGACCAAGCTGCCCTTTGGTGGCCGCGGTATCGGCACCGCGGTCGAGACCGCTCTGGTGAATCCGCTGGCCCGGTCATTGGCCAGCGCCGACCGTGGGCAGGTGGTGCAGGTGTCCAAGGCCGTCGCCACCGCGCACGGATGGGAGGTGTCGGTCGAGGTGTCGCCCGGACCCGATCGGTGACCGCGCCACTGCGGGCGTCTTCGGACCTGGACGGAGGCCCCGCACCGTATGAGTGTGCGGGGCCTCCTGGGTGATCTCACCGTGGCGTGGGATCGACGAACCCTCCTCCAAACGCGACACCTACCACGGCGCCCGAGCCGTCGTCGGTCCGGGGACCGGCCACGCCCGCCCGAGTTGTGAAGTCCGTGTTGCCCGGTGAAAGGAAACTGCGGTTGCTCCGTGGTTGCCTGGCCCAGAGATCGTGCCGTCGGCGACAGCACCCGGGACCGTGGTCCGGTGCCGTGCCGCCGTCCGCGCCAACCCGGCCGTCGCTACCTCGTCAGGGCGACTCTGAAGCCCACCCGACCAACTCGAAGCGTCTTTGTTGAGTTCGTCCCGCTGTTCTGACGAACGGCGGTGTCCTCTGTCTACTCCTTTCCCACGGATCCGCAAGGGGTTGGTGAGAACTACGCCCGGGTAGTTCTCACCGGACAGTGTTATCCACTCGCCCGAGCGCGATGTGCACTCTGCGTCAGCACCTTGTCCACATTTTGTTCACAGCCTGTGGGGAGAGGGGTCGGATACCCCTGCGTCCTCAGAGCCCGTCTCACGGCCGGCTGATGAGCGCCTGCCGGGGCGGGCTCGTTGAGAGGCCCCGCCCCGGCGGCCGGAGGACACCGCGGCGTGTCGGCGGGGGCCACGGGTCCGGAGATGGTCGAATGATGACGACCCCGCCAGGTATGAGATGGCGGGGTCTGGCGCGCGTGGTGAGCTGAGCGGCGTCGACGGACTACCCTTTGGGGGTGAGTGAAGACCTTTCTGCACCATCGGCGGACGCGTCCGGTACCGACCATGAGAATCCCGACGCTGCGAGCGCCCAGAACGGTTTCACCGCACTCGGGCTCAGCAAGCGGATCCTCAAGGCGCTCGACGAGCTCGGTTACGAGGCCCCCTCGCCCATTCAGGCCGAGACCATTCCGGCGCTCCTCGAGGGCCATGACGTCGTCGGACTCGCCCAGACCGGCACCGGCAAGACGGCCGCGTTCGCGCTGCCGATTCTGCAGAACCTGGACCTGAAGCAGAAGTCGGTTCAGGCCCTGGTGCTGGCCCCCACCCGAGAACTCGCGCTCCAGGTCTGCGAGGCGTTCGAGCGGTACGCCTCCCACCTCAAGGTGCGGGTGCTGCCGGTGTACGGCGGCCAGGGCTACGGCGTCCAGCTCAGCGCGCTGGCCCGCGGTGTCAACGTGGTCGTCGGCACACCCGGGCGGATCATGGACCACCTCGACCGCGGCACGCTCGACCTGACCGAACTCCGCTTCCTGGTTCTCGACGAGGCCGACGAGATGCTCACCATGGGGTTCGCGGAGGACGTCGAGCAGATCCTCGCCGACACCCCCGACACCAAGCAGGTCGCCCTCTTCTCGGCGACGATGCCCCGGGCGATCCGCTCGCTCGCGGAGAAGTACCTGACCGATCCGGCCGAGATCCAGGTCAAGGGCGAGACCCGCACCGCCGACAACATCACCCACCGCTACCTGATGGTGTCCTACCCGCAGAAGGTCGAAGCGCTCATGCGCCTGCTCGAGGTGGAGAACTTCGAGGGGATGATCGTCTTCGTCCGCACCAAGAACGAGACCGAGACCGTGGCGGAGAAGCTCCGGGCGCGGGGCGTGTCCGCGGCCGCCATCAACGGCGACCTCTCCCAGCAGCAGCGGGAGCGCACGATCGGGCAGCTGAAGTCCGGCAAGCTCGATGTCCTCATCGCCACCGATGTCGCCGCCCGGGGCCTTGATGTTGAGCGGATCAGCCATGTCGTCAACTACGACATCCCCACCGATGTCGAGTCCTACGTCCACCGGATCGGCCGGACGGGACGCGCCGGCCGCAGCGGCGACGCCATCTCGTTCGTCACCCCGCGGGAACGCCGCCTGCTCCGCGATATCGAGCGCAAGACGGGCCAGTCGTTGACCCAGATGAGCATGCCCACCGCCGACGACATCAACGCCTCCCGACTCAGCCGCTTCGATGACGCCATCACCACCGCGCTGAGCTCGCCGGAGAAGATCGACTTCTTCCGCGATGTCGTCGCCCACTACGTCAACGAGCACGACGTGCCGGAGGTGGATGTCGCCGCCGCGCTGGCCGCAGTGATGCAGGGCGAGGAGCCGATGCTGCTCGACCCGGCCGACGAGCCGGTGCCGCCGCGGGCCCGCGAGCCGCGCCCGGGGCGGGACCGCGACCGGGAGGAGGGATCCTCGCGCCCCCGGCGGCCGCGCGCGGAGACGTCCGGACCACTGACGACCTACCGGATCGCCGTCGGACGACGCCAGAAGATCAGCCCGCGTCAGATCGTCGGGGCACTGGCCAACGAGGGAGGACTGGGCCGCGACGACTTCGGTCGGATTGACATCCGCGCCGACCACTCTCTGGTCGATCTGCCGCAGAAGCTGCCCCAGGAGACCTGGGACGCACTGCGGTCCACCCGCATCTCCGGCAAGCTGATCCATCTGGAGCGCGACAACGCGCCCCGCGGTGGCCGCGGCGACAAGCCGCACCGGAAGAACGACGCGCCCCACAAGGACGCCTCGCGCAAGAAGAAGGGCAAAGGGGCGGGCAAGGCCCGCTGGTAGACCACCCCCCACGTCAGCGCTTCGCGCGGATCGCCGCCGCGTCGCACCGGTGCTGGGTGTCGCGACGACGCTCCGTCGGGAATCCCGGGCTCAGGCCAGCGCGGCCAGCACCACCTGGAGGGTGCGGATGACGCCGTGGTCGGCGTTGGCCGGAACCACCCCGCTGGCGGCGGCGATCACCTCGGGGTGGGCGTTGGCGACCGCGAAGGAGTACGGAGTGACCCGGAGCATCTCCAGATCGTTGAGATAGTCGCCGAAGACGATCGTCTGTTCGGGGTCGACACCGAGGGACTGCTGCAGCGCGCGGATGGCCGAGCCTTTGTTGACCCGAGGGTTGATGATGTCGACCCACTCTGCGCTCGACCTGATC
>JBKEBV010000155.1:0-2237 GCA_047973315.1 Propioniciclava sp. | reverse complement strand
CAGCACCCCCCGCTCGGCGTATTCGATGATGTAGGGGTCAACCTGCTGCATCAGGTCGGGCGCGCTCCCGGCGGCCACGGTAGTAGCAAGCTTGTCCCAGTAGCCACCCCAGTCGCTGGGCTCCAAGGTCACCGTGACGTTCGGATGCTCGGCCTGGTAGAGGTCGACAGCCTGTTTGGTGAGATCGGCCCTTACATCATTGCCCCACCACGAAAACCTGAAGTCGGCGGGCGCAGCCGGCGCGTCAGACGCGGACGTCGCAGTGGCTCCGGTCGGCTCTGTGCCAGTCTCAGCTTCGCTGCAGCCACTCACCCCAATGGCGGCCATCGCCACCGAAGCCCCCGTCATCGATAGGAAGGTCCTTCTGCTCTTCATAGGTCAACCCCTTCTTGCCGGTCAACAATGACCGATCACACGCCTAGGTTCTCCACTGCCATGGAAGGTCCGTAATGGTGCTTGATCTTGGGCACCTCCCATCGAGAAGTAAGATAGTGACCGTTCACTTTCATTGTCAAGATATTCTCATACTGACCAATCAGGGAGCGTGAAGTGGGCGAGGCGGGGCGACGACCGACGATCCGCGATGTGTCAGCGCTGGCTGGCGTGTCGCATCAGACAGTTTCGCGCTACCTGCGCGACGACTCTTCGGTCCGCCTTGAGCGTCGGCAACGCATCGCGCAAGCGATCGCACAGTTGGACTATCGCCCGAGCCTGGTGGCCCAGGCCATGCGTGGCCGCAAGACCGGGAGGCTCGCCTTTCTCCTCCTCGCTGAAGGGAATGCCGT
The DNA here is from genome assembly GCA_047973315.1 of Propioniciclava sp. Classification (GTDB taxonomy): domain Bacteria; phylum Actinomycetota; class Actinomycetes; order Propionibacteriales; family Propionibacteriaceae; genus Propioniciclava. Next base: position 1,452 of record JBKEBV010000155.1, on the reverse strand, counting down.
CAGTTCACTGCGGATGTTCAATGGCGCAGCTGACGAGGCTGCCCTCGCCGGCTACGTGCTTGACCTCGTCGCCCTGGGAGGGACGTCTCCCGAACGAGCCGGGCGAACCCTTGAGATGGCCGAGTCCGGTCTTTTCGAGGGAATCGTCTCCGTCACCGCGCTCCCGCCGGAGGTGATCTCCCGCAGCGCCGGAATCCCGATTGCGATCCAGGAATACTGCGACTCGACGATGCACACCACGGGCGAGTTGGCGGAGGCTAGCGCCATTCGCGAGCTCATCGTCGGCCTGGTCGCTCAAGGGCATCGCCACTTCTTCCACATCGGGGGCGACTATCAGGAACTGGCCGCTCGAACCCGGCGTGACACCTATCTGCACACCATTGCAGAACTCGGTCTCAGCTCACACGGCGTGGTGGAATGCCATTGGCGCGGCGACGAGGCCCGAGCAGCCGTCGAAGCCCTCACCGACGACACCCCGGTCACCGCTGTGGTGACCGGAAGCGACGTATTGGCCGCTGGAGCCATCAGCGGGGCCCTGGCCCGGGGCTGGCAGGTTCCTGGCCGACTGAGCGTCACAGGATGGGACAACCGCTGGATCGGCGATGTCATGACCCCCAGTCTGACGACGGTCTCGGTGGACTTCGAAGAGTTCGGTCGGCGAGCGATGCGTTCACTGCTCACTCGACTCAACCCGGTCTCAATCCCCCAAGAACACGATCGGCTCACCACCGTGGTGTGGCGTGAGTCGACCGGACCAGCGCCAAGCCTCAGCTAGGGTCATGGCGGGTCTATCGCAGGAACGGTGTATGTGGCTCTACCGCCCGGTTGGGCAGGAAGGGTCGTGATGACCGGAACACTGGTGGCTATGACGTCACCGTCTGAAGAACAGGAAGTGCAGCAGCGCATCGAGGGCCAGGAGCGTGCCGGCGATGGCGAAAGTCCGGTGGTGGATCCGGCCGCGGACCCACCGGTCTTGTCACATGCTGATCGTGAGGTGGTGCGTGGTTTGGTGGCTCGTGCGCGTGCCGACGGTACGGACTTGACCGGCCCCGATGTCCTGTTGAAGTTCATGACCAAGGCCGTCCTCGAAGCGGCGTTGGCCGAAGAGATGGTCGACCACCTGGGCTATGACAAGCACGATCCGATTGGCCGGAACCGGGGCAACTCCCGCAATGGTTACCGGTCGAAGACGGTGATGATCGATGCGGTCGGTGAGGTCGAGATTGATGTACCCAGGGATCGGGATGGCACGTTTGAGCCGCAGATCGTCGGCAAGCGGCAACGCCGGCTGACTGATCTGGATCAGATGGTGATCAGCTTGTACGCGAAAGGGTTGACCACAGGTGAGATCAGCGCCCACTTGGAGGAGGTGTATGGCGCTTCGGTGAGCAAGGACACGATCAGTCGGATCACCGACAAGGTCATCGATGAGATGAACACCTGGTGGGCCCG
>JBKEBV010000094.1:0-17737 GCA_047973315.1 Propioniciclava sp. | reverse complement strand
TCAACGGTGAGCCCGAGAACCTCTTCGACCTGCACGGCACGGAACGGATGATCGAGAAGGCCAAGGCTCCGATCATCGTGGTGCGGATGGACCCCAACACCATCAAGATCCCGGAGTCGCGGCGCGACTGGCAGGTGGGCGGCATCCTTGCCTACAGCAAGATCTGCACCCATGTCGGCTGCCCGATCTCCTTGTGGGAGCAGCAGACGCACCACCTGCTCTGCCCCTGCCATCAGAGCACCTTCGACCTCGGCAACTCCGGCGTCGTGGTGTTCGGGCCAGCAGGCCGTTCCCTCCCCCAGCTGCCCATCAAGGTCAACTCTGAGGGCTACCTGGTGGCCCAGAGCGATTTCACCGTTCCGGTGGGTCCGAGCTACTTCGAGCGCGACTCACGCAACGACTACAAGGACGGTGATGAGTGATGGCACGGCCTGCTGAGGTCGCCGATGAGGCGGAGGTCCTCGACACCCACGCGCCCACCGCGGACGGCCCGGTCACGAAGGTGTCCGGACCGGCTGGCTGGCTCGACGAACGCGTCGGCCTGGCCAAGCTCGGCAAGGTGGGCCTGCGGAAGGTCTTCCCCGATCACTGGTCCTTCCTGCTCGGTGAGATCGCCCTGTACAGCTTCATCGTGCTGCTGCTCACCGGAATCTTCCTGACGATCTGGTTCAAGCCGTCGATGGCCGAGATTGAGTACGAGGGCGCCTACCAGTTGATGCGTGGCCGCGAGGTCTCGGAGGCGTTCGCCTCGACGCTGAACATCAGCTTCGACATCCGCGGCGGGCTGCTGGTCCGCCAGATCCACCACTGGGCGGCTCTGCTGTTCGTGGCTGCGCTCACCGCTCACATGCTGCGGGTCTTCTTCACCGGGGCCTTCCGCAAGCCGCGCGAACTCAACTGGCTCATCGGTGTCGGGCTGATGGCGATCTCACTGATCGCCGGCTTCTCGGGGTACTCGCTCCCCGACGACCTGCTCTCGGGTACCGGCCTACGCTTCGTCGACGGACTGATCCGGTCGATCCCGCTCATCGGCACCTGGGCGGAGTTCTTCGTCTTCGCCGGGGAGTTCCCCGGGAACCTGCTGATCTCCCGCCTCTACATGGTTCACATCCTGCTGGTTCCCGCGCTGATCCTCGGCCTGGTCTCAGCCCACCTCGCGCTCGTCGTCTACCACAAGCACACCCAATTCGCCGGCCCGGGTCGCACCGAGAGCAACGTCGTCGGCTACCCACTGTTCCCGGTCTACATGGCCAAGGCCGGCGGCTTCTTCTTCATCGTCTTCGGTGTGCTGATCCTGATGGGCGCCACCATGTCGATCAACCAGGTGTGGCTGTACGGACCCTATGACCCGAGTCAGGTCACCGCCGGTTCCCAGCCCGACTGGTACATGGGCTGGGTTGAGGGTGCAATCCGCCTGGTTCCCGCCTGGGAGGCCCATTGGGGACCCACCACCTGGTCGTGGCAGGTCTTCCTACCCGGCGTCGGTCTGATGGGTCTGCTGTTCACCGCCCTGGCCCTGTGGCCGTTCGTCGAAGCACGCCTCACCGGCGACACCCGGGAGCACCACATCCTCGATCGGCCGCGCAACGCACCGACGCGGACCGCGCTCGGAGTCGCCGGCATGACCTGTTATGCGATGTTCTGGCTCGGCGGCGGCAATGACATCATCGCGACCCAGTTCCACGTCTCCCTCAACCAGGTGACCTACGTTCTGCGAGTGGCCATCTTCGTCGCTCCGGTCATCGCCTTCCTCGTGACCAAGCGGGTGTGCCTGTCGCTGCAGCGCGCCGACAAGGAGCGGGTGCTGCACGGCAGCGAGTCGGGCGAGATCGTCCGAAGCGCGACCGGCGACCACACCGAGTCCCACACTCCCCTGCCCGCCGACCAGGCCTATACGCTCACCGCCCACCACCAACATCAGCCGCTGGCACAGACTCCCGTCGAGGATGCGCAGGGGGTCAGGACGCGGTTGAAGAACCCGGTCAGCCGCGCCCGTGCCCGGGTCTCGGCGTGGTTCGTGGGAGATGACATCCCCAAGCCGAGCCGGACCGAGATCGCCGACGCCGCCCACCATGGGGACGGCGAGGAGATTGAGCCGGTCACGGAGCAGGCCGAGCTCAGCTGACCGGTGCCCGGTTGTCGGTAGGCTGGCCCGGTGCGCTTCACGACCGGCAAGCCTGATCACGACCTGACCTACGACGACGTCTTCCTGTCGCCGACGCGGTCATCTGTCCGATCCCGGATGGATGTCAATCTCACCTCGACCGATGGACTGCGCCTGCCGCTACCGCTGGTGGTGGCGAACATGACCGCCATCTCGGGACGGCGGATGGCCGAGACCGTTGCCCGCCGCGGTGGTATCGCCATCATCCCGCAGGACCTGTCCCCGGCCATGACCAACAAGGCCATCACCCGCGTCAAGGGAGCCCATCCCGTCTTTGACAGCCCGATCCACATCGAACCTGACACTCTGGTGAGTGATGCTCTGGCCCTCATCCCGAAGCGGGCGCACGGTGTCGCTGTCGTCCTGGATGCGGGCCGGCCGGTGGGACTGGTATCTGCCGCCGACGCCGACGGAGTCGACCGCTATGTTCCGGTGCACGAGATCATGACCACCGACCTCACCATCGTCGAGGCGTCCGCCTCGCCCAAGGAGGTCTTCGACCGGCTCACCGACCGGCGCCACCGGCTCGCGATCGCCGTCGATGACGACGGCGCCGCGGCCGGAGTGCTCACCGTGAAGGGCGCCATGCGGTCGGCAATCTACGCCCCGTCGCTCGATGCCGGTGGCCACCTCCGGATCGGCGCCGCGATCGGCATCTCCGGCGATGTCGAGTCCCGCGCCGAGGCGATGCTCGCCGCTGGCGCGGACGTGCTGGTGCTGGACACCGCCCACGGACACCAGGACCGGATGCTGGAGGCTCTGCGGCTGGTGCGGCGAATCCGTGACCGGCACGCTGCTGCCGGCGCCGGCCGCGTTCCGCTGGTCGGCGGCAATGTGGTGACCGCAGAGGGCACCGTCGACCTCATTGAGGCCGGCGCCGACATCGTCAAGGTCGGTGTCGGCCCCGGGGCCATGTGCACCACCCGGATGCAGACCGGTGTCGGCCGCCCCCAGTTCTCGGCCGTGCTCGACTGTGCCGAGGCGGCGAGCGAGGCCGGCAGAGCCATCTGGGCCGACGGTGGTGTCAGGCACCCGCGCGACGTCGCCCTCGCGCTCGCGGCGGGCGCCGGATCGGTGATGGTGGGTTCCTGGTTCGCGGGCACCCATGAGTCAACCGGAACCATGATGCACGACAGCCAGGGACGGGCCTACAAGGAGTCATTCGGCATGGCTTCTGCCCGCGCCGTGCGGGCCCGCACCCAGGAGCAGTCCTTCTTCGATCGTGCCCGGGCGGGTCTCTTCGAGGAGGGGATCTCCAGTTCCCGCATGTTCCTCGACCCGGCGCGTCCCGGTGTGGAGGATCTCCTTGACTTCATCACCTCGGGGGTGCGTTCCGCCTGTACCTACGCCGGTGCCCGCACGCTGCCGATGTTCCACGCGCGGGCCAGTGTCGGGGTTCAGAGCCGCTCCGGTTACGAGGAAGGGCGCCCCCTCCACTCCAGCTGGTGAGGCCGACCGAGCCGGCGCGTGCTCATTGCTTGGCCCGTGTTCAGTGCTTGTAGTCGCCGACGTAGAACTCGTACGCCCAGCCGAACGCGGTCCAGACACCCACCGCCGCCCCGATGATCGTCAACCACCAGCCGAAGACCAGGCCCAGCAGCATCACCGCCAGCGCGACGGTGGTCCAGAAGGGGACCATGCTCCGCGGCGGGAAGAAGCCCAGCACGCCAGCACCGTCGACCACCTCGGCGTCCTTGCGGTCCTCCGGCCGCGGATCGATCGTCCGGCCGGTGAGGACGAAGGTTCCCCAGATCATTGCGCAGAAGAGCAGGGTCAGCCCGAGGACGGTCGTGCCGATCGGCTCGATCTGGCCGTCCAGCAGCAGCGTGACCACAGCGTAGATCGGTGTGACGATCAGGAAAAAGATCGTCAGCAGGAGGAAGACGAACGACTCGGTCTTCACGTGGTGCTCCCTTCGGCCTGGTGAGGCTCCTCGACAGCTTCGGGATGATGCAGATCGAAAGCTGGCGACTCCGAGCGGATCCGGGGCAGCGAGGTGAAGTTGAACCGCGGCGGCGGGCACGAGGTGGCCCATTCCAGCGAGCGTCCCCAGCCCCAAGGATCATCGGGAAGCCCGCGCGGAGCGTTCTTGTGGCTCACGTAGACGTTCCACAGGAACGGCAGCATCGAGATGCCCAGAAGGAAGGAGCCAACCGTTGACACCTGATTGAGGAACGTGAACCCCTCACCCGGGAGGTAGTCGGCGATCCGGCGCTGCATACCGTCGATTCCCAGCCAGTGCTGCACCAGGAAGGTGGTGTGGAACCCGATGAACACCAGCCAGAACTGGAGCTTCCCGAGGGTCTCATCCAGCTGGTAGCCGTACCACTTGGGCCACCAGAAGAAGAACCCGGCGAACATCGAGAACACGACGGTTCCGAACAGGACGTAGTGGAAGTGGGCCACCACGAAGTAGGTGTCGGAGACCTGGAAGTCGAGGGGCGGGGAGGCGAGGATCACCCCGGTCAGGCCGCCGAAGAGGAAGGTGGTCAGAAAGCCCATCGCCCAGAGCATGGGGGTGTCCATGCGGATCGACCCGCCCCACAGCGTGCCGATCCAGTTGAAGAACTTCACCCCGGTCGGGACGGCGATCATGAAGGTCATGAAACTGAAGAAGGGCAGATTGACCGCACCGGTGACGAACATGTGGTGGGCCCACACCGAGATGGACAGCCCACCGATCGCGAGCGTGGCCGCGACCAGGCCGACGTAGCCGAAGATCGGCTTACGGGCGAACGCGGGGAGGATCTCGCTGATGACACCGAAGAACGGGAGGGCGAGCACGTACACCTCGGGGTGCCCGAAGAACCAGAACAGGTGTTGCCACAGCAGGGCACCACCGGTGGCGGCATCCAGGATGTGGGTGCCCAGGACCCGGTCGGACAGCAGCACCAGCAGGCCGGCGGCCAGGACCGGGAAGACAACGAGGATGAGGATCGAGGTCACCAGCATCGTCCAGGTGAAAACCGACATCCGGAACATCGTCATGCCGGGGGCGCGCATCGTCACGATGGTGGTGATGAAGTTGACCGCACCGAGAATCGACGACAGGCCGAGCATGTAGAGGCCCACCAACCACAGGTCTCCACCGACGCCGGGCGTGTGCACGGCATTGGACAGCGGAACGTAGGCGAACCAACCGAACGAGGCGGCGCCCTCCGGGCTCAGGAAGCCCGCGCAGGCGATCAGTGCGCCGAAGAGGTACAGCCAGTAGCTGAACATGTTCAGTCGGGGAAAGGCCACGTCCGGGGCGCCGATCTGCAGCGGCATCAACGCGTTGGCGAAGGCGGCGAACATCGGCGTGGCGAACATGAGCAGCATGATCGTGCCATGCATCGTGAACAGCTGGTTGAAGCGTTCGTACTCGAAGTAGTCAAGCCCGGGGAAGGCGAGTTCGGCACGGATCCCCAGGGCGAGCAGCCCCCCGAAGGCGAAAAAGGCCAGAGCCGTCCAGATATACAGCTTGGCGATGACCTTGTGATCGGTGGTGGTCATCCAGGTCATGACCAACGCACCCATGCTCTGCCGACGCGCGGGACGGCCGGTATCGGTGGACAGGTCCGAACGGGTCGCAGTTGTCATGGATCAGCCCTCCGTTTTCGGACCGGTTGCGGGGTACTCAGGCACCTCGAGGACACCGTCATTCCCCTGCGCGGCCAGGTCCTTCACGTGGGCCTCGTACTCCTCAACGCTGACGACGTTGACGTAGAAGACCATCTTGGCGTGGTAAGTGCCGCACAGTTCAGCGCATTTGCCGAGGAAACGGCCTTCCTTGGTCGGGGTCACGTCGAAGCTGTTCGGATGGCCGGGAATGACGTCGAGTTTGAAGTAGAACTCCGGAACCCAGAATGAGTGGATGACGTCGGCGGATTCCAGATTGAACCGGACCGGCTCGTTCACCGGCAGGTACAGCTCCGGGATCTCGTCCAGCGTGCCGACCGTGTGCGCGTCCGCGCCGACGGCCGGGTTGCCGGCCTCCAGATAGTTGAAGGTCCAGGACCACTTCTGGCCGATCACATCGATGGTATGAACGGGGCGCTCGGTCTCTTTGGCCAGGACCGCATTCTGGCTCTGCACCGTGAAGAAGAAGAGCACGCCGATGATGAGGAACGGAACGAGCGTGTAGAGAATCTCCAGCGGCAGGTTGTACCGCGTCTGCCGCGGCATCTCATTGTCGTGGCGGCGACGGTACCGGATGGCGACCCAACCCATGAGTCCCCACACGAAGACGCCGATCACCATCGATGCGATCCAGGCACCGTTCCACAGCGAACCGATGTGGGGTGCCCGGTCCGTCGCAGCCTCGGGGAGACCCCACCGCGTCCACTGCTCCAGCGTCGCCTGGGAACAGCCTGAGAGTGCGGCCGTGACGGCCAGCGCCCCGACCGCCACGACGGCCCTGCGTGCGGTCCGCGTTGATCTCATCCGACCCACGTCACACCCTTCCGGTCATCGGTCCCACCGCGGCAGGGCGGCAGCAACTCCGAGTACGTACAAGCTTCTGCGTCAGACTAACCCAAACGGCTGCCCCGCCGCCTCTGGCGAGACGACGGGGCAGCGGAATCTCTCAGGCTGTGTCCGTTTCGTGATCAGTGGAAGCTGTCACCGCACGCGCAGGACCCCTGCGCATTCGGGTTGTCGATGGTGAAACCCTGCTGCTCGATGGTGTCGACGAAGTCGATGGTCGCCCCCACCAGGTAGGGCGCGCTCATCCGGTCGGTGACCACGGTGACGCCGAACCACTCCTTCTCGACATCTCCCTCGAGCTCACGGTCATCGAGCGCCAGCTGATAGCGCAGACCGGAGCATCCCCCGGGTGCGACGCTGATCCGCAGGGAGAGGTTCTCCTCACCCTCGCCGGTCACCAGATCGGTCACCTTCTTCGCGGCGACCTCGGTCAGGATGATGCCGTCAGCTTCGGTCTGGAGAGTCAGGTCAACGCTCATGCGGCGCTCCTCTTGTTCGTTTCAGGGTCGCGCACCCGGCGCGGATGCGCTGTCACCAGACATACTACTCGCCGGCCTGACCAGGGCCGAGCCGCCGTCTCGCCGGCAGGTCACCAGGTCCAGCTGGATGCCGGCCCGGCCGCCCTGCGGGTGAGTTCGGCCGCGCCCAACCGCGCCTCCCCGCCGAGAGCGTAAGCGACCTCGATGCCGAAGGTCCGCAGCTCGCGCGCCGACACCTGGACCTCGCGGGCCACCGCCACGCATGGACGGAGGGCTCGTTCGGCCGCGGCGGCGATCTCGGTCACCACCGGTCCGCCGCGTTCGGCGAAGTCAAGGGAGTCGGTCCCGGTCACCAGCACGTCGGCCCGGGCGGCGGTCCGGTCGAGCCCCGCCACCGAGGCGCACAGCGCCGGCCCTGAAGTGACCGCGGCCCCGAGTGCCTTGAGCGCCAATGCCACGCCACCGCCGGCACCGACACCGGGGGTGTCCATCATGCCCAGGGCGCCGGCCAGCGCACCGAGGGCCGCGTCGGCCGGGAGCAGATCGGCGGGCGCCGCATCGACGGCATGCCCCCGCCGAACGATGATGCCCCGGAGTCCCAGCAGCAGGTCAGCGACGTGGTCGGGGGCCACCACGGCCACCAGCTCGGTGTCTCTCAGCAGCGCACGCACCTCGGTGAGATCGATCCGGGTGATCCCGCCTAGAGCGCTGAGGCCGGCATCCAACCGGACATCGGCGACCGCTCCCAGGGCAGCCAGCAGCCCGGCCCCCCCGTCCAGGCTCGTCACCCCGGTGAGGTCGGCGACCACCCGGGCCGGGCGCTGGGTGAGCACCTCGGCCAGCCGGGTACCGAGCTCCACCGAGCTCGCCGACAGGTCGAACCGATGGCCAGGTCCGCCGGTACCGGCCGTGACCACCACGGCGTCGTCGCCGAGCCGGTCCAGGGCCAGGGCCAGATCGATGCCCCCGGCCGCCATCGGGATCACCGCCACCTCGACGCCGGAGCGGGCATCCCGGAAGGCGCGGGCGACGGCAGCACCCGCGTCAGCCGAGGACAGCGCACCGATCCGGTCGGTGCTGACGAGAATGCGCACTCAGGTGCGCTGCGGAACGATGCCGCTGTAGCTGTCGTCGCGACCCATCCATTCGAGGATCTGCTCCAGCGTCGCCTCGGCGTCGGGAAGGATCACATCGGAGTCGATCAGGAGATCCACATCAACCGGCTCCCCACTGTCGCGGACCGCGCCCAACAACGCCGACAACGCTGTCCCCAGTTCCTCGGCGTCGCCAGCCCGCGCCGCCGCCTCCACCGCGTCATCGAGCTCGTTGAGCGCGTCGAGGTGAGCATCGGCCACAACGAACTGTCCCTCACCCAGGATCCGGATGATCATCGTCACTCCTGTTCAGCGACAGGCCTGGCCACCGGTGGGGCCTCGGCGGGCTGAGCGGCCGCATCGGCAGCGGGCAGCTCCGGCGACTGCGACGTGGAGCCGGCCGGAAGGACCCCCATGGCCGCCTTGAGAGCCGCCAGCTCATTCTCCACCTGGGAACCGGAGGCGAGCGCGTCAAGTTCCCGGGTGATGTCGTCGGGGAAGGTACGGGTGGGATCCTCCAGCGCCCCCGAGGCGAGCAGTTCGTCGATGGCACCAGCGCGTGCCTGCATCTCGGCGGTCTTGTCCTCGGCCCGCTGGACTGCGAGACCGACATCACCCATCTCCTCGCTGATCCCGGTGAAGGCCTCGTTGATCCGGGTCTGAGCCTCGGCAGCGGAGTAGGTGGCCTTGATGGTCTCCTTGCGCGTCCGGAAGGCGTCGACCTTGGCCTGGAGCCGCGTGCTCGCGCGGACGAGTTTCTCCTCCTCGCCCTGGAGCTGCGCATGCTGCTGCATGAGATCGTCCAGCTGGGTCTGGAGACCCGACTTCCGGGTGAGGGCCTCACGGGCGAGATCCTCGCGGTTGACCTCCAGGGCCCGCTGTGCACTGGAGGTGAGCTTCTTCATCTCGGCGTCGAGCTGGTTCGCCTGGAGTTCGACCCGCTTCCTGCTGGTGGCCACGTCGGCGACCCCCCGGCGAACCTTCTGCAGCAGTCCCAACTGTCGTTGGTAGGAATAGTCGAGGGTCTCGCGGGGATCCTCCATCTGGTCAAGAGCCTTGTCCGCCTTGGCGGAGAAAATGAGCTTGAGTCGTTCGAACAGGCCAGCCATGGTTGTGGTCGCGTCCTTCCGTGGGCGTGTCGTCCACCAGACTAGCGGCGGGCGCGTGACCCCCGGCAGCCTGCCGGGCCCGGATCCACCCGGAGTCATCCCTGAACTGCTGCGGCGTCCGTGCCAGCACGGAGGCCACGCCGAGCCGGCCGAGGCAATAGGCTGGGCCGGTCAACCCGATCGCGTCACTGAGGAAGAGCCGTGGCCCACAAGAACCAAGCCAACCCCGCCGAGCCGACCGGCGAGGATGCCGCACCGGAGGCCGAGGCACGCCGGAAGTCACGCCCTACCCCGTCGCGCCGGGACGCGGAGGCGGCCCGACGCCAACGCCTCAACCCGACCCTGTCCCCCAAGGAGGCACGGAGACGCCAGCGGGCGCTGGAGCAGGTCAAACAGCGCCAGGCGATGCAGGCGATGGACGAGTCACCGGCCAGGTTGCTGGTCCGCGACGTCGTCGACTCCCGCTGGAACCTCGGCGAGATCCTGCTTCCGGTGCTGATCCTCGGTCTGGCGGTCGGCCTCATCCCGGTCGTCCAGCAGTACAACGCCATCCTGCTGGCATTCGTGTGGGGCTACATGGCCGCGGTGATCATCGACGCCTGGCTGATGTGGCGCCGGGTCAAGCGGCTCGCAGCCGAACGCATCCCTCACGAGTCACTCAAGGGCGCCCTCATGTTCGGCGTCAACCGCCAGGTCACCACCCGGCGGCGGCGCCGGCCGGCACCGCGGGTCAAGGTCGGCGAGGACATCTGATGGGATTCCACTGGGCGGCGAGCGAACCCGATGCCGCGCCGAGGGATGCCGGTCTTGGCAGCACCTTCCCCACCCAGGCCGAAGCCGAGGCGTGGTTGACCGAGTCCTACCCCGACCTCGTCACCGCCGGCGTCACCGAGGTCACCCTGTGGGAGGGTGACCAGCTCGTCTACGGACCGATGAGCCTGCTCGCCTGACCGCCGGCCCGGCGCCGTTCGCCGACCAGCAGCGCGAGAGCGAAACCTGCCGTGCCAGCGCCGAGGGTGCCGACCACCGGCCGCGCAGCCTGAACCGCCGCGTACCGCTCCTCCCAGGTCTGCTCCCCGGTACCGTCGGCCTTGGTGCACACCTCACCAGGGGCCATCTCCGCACCCCGGCACCTGATCTCCGGGTCAGCGCCGAGGGTGAGAGCCCACACCACGGCCAGCACCCCGACCAGGGCGAGGACACCATGGACGAGTTGCCGGATCACGCCTGCCGCACCCGCGGCCTCACCAGCGGGGGTCTGGCCACCGTGAACGACTCGACCCGATCCCTGATCACGATCCCCACCGTGTCATCGAGGCTGATCTGCGGGGACAGCAGCGCCAGACCGATCCCGACCTTGAGGGTTGGCGAGAAGGTCCCCGAGGTGACGACTCCCAGCGGCTGGTCATCGCTGCCGACCACTGCCATCCCCGCCCGGGGAATGGCCCGGCCGGGAGCCCGGACCGCGCGGAGCCGTTGCCGCGGGCCGGCGGCTCTTTCAGCGCGGAGCGCGTCGGCTCCCCAGAAGGTCGGCTTGTCCCAACCCACCGCCCAGGTCAGTCCCGCCTGAACCGGAGTGATGTCAGCCGACAGGTCCTGACCGTGGAGGGGATAACCCATCTCGGTGCGCAGCGTGTCCCGCGCACCGAGCCCGCACGGCATGATGCCGGAGGGCGTCCCGGCCTCGATCAGGGCGTCCCATACCGCGGTGGCACCCTCGCTGCTACAGACGATCTCCACGCCGCGCTCACCGGTGTATCCGGTGCGGCAGAGGGTCACCGCCTGCCCAGCGATCAGGGCGTCGGCGAAGCTGAGGTACTCCAGCGAGGTGTCGGCGCCGAGTGCCGTCAGGACTGCATCGCTGGCAGGTCCCTGCAGCGCCAGGACCGCGTGCCGATCGTGCTCATCGGTGACGGTGATCCCGGAGGGTGCCACCGCTGACAACAGTCTGACCACCTCGGCGGCATTCGCCGCGTTGGGAATACAGAAGACCTCGTCGTCACCGGCGAGGTAGACGATGATGTCGTCGACGACACCGCCGTCGGATGCGCAGCACAGGGTGTACTGCGCCTGGCCCGAACCGATCCGGTCAAGATCGCCGGTGAAACATGTCTGGACGAAGGCCCGGGCGCCGGTCCCGGAGATCCGGACCTTGCCCAAGTGGCTCACATCGAACAGGCCCACAGCACTGCGCACCGCCTCATGCTCGGACACGATCGAGGAGTACTGCAGCGGCATCGACCAGCCACCGAACTCAGCAAACCTGGCCCCCCTGGCCTCGTGCCGTTGGTGCAGCGGTGACAACCGGGAGTTCGCCATGGCGGACAAACTAGCGCAGACCGCGGGTGGCGTCGCGACCGACGACCTGGCAGACCCGACCGGTGAACTCACGACGAACCGACCGACGGTCGCTAGGGTGATAGCGACACCGAAGAAGGGAAACTCATCGTGGTCGAATCGTCGCTACCCGTTGTTGCCGCGTCCGCAACCGTGCCCGAAGGCACCGATGTCCTGGTCATCGGTCTTGCCGAGGCCCTGGGAAGCCCCGTCCTGGTCGGACTTCCTGAGGGTGGAGCCGCTGACTGGAAGGTCGACGACAACGCAGCGCTGCTGGCGATGGCCCAGTCCTTGGGGGCGACCGCAACCCTCGGCACCACCGTCACCCTCGCTGGTTCCCCCACCCTCGTGGTGGTGGGGCTCGGCGGTGTCGACGTGACCCCCGATCAGGTGCGACGCGCTGCCGGCACCGCCGTGCGGGCGGCGGCGACCCTGGTCGGCGAGCGCCCTCTCAGCGTTGCGATCAGTTTTGAGGCCGCCGAACCGGAGGTCATCCAAGGAATGACCGAAGGAGCCCTGCTCGGGTCCTACCGATACGCCAAGACCTCCCAGAGCGACCCCGAGCCGTCCCTGGCGGCCGTCACCGTGGTCACGAACGCCAAGGGGGCATCCGCCTCGGTCACCGACGGGGTGACCGTCGCTGCGGCCGTGTGCCGGGCCCGGGACTGGGTGAACACCCCTCCCAACCTGCTGTACCCGGAGTCCTTCGCCGAGGATGCGCGAGCCCTCGCCAAATCGCACCGGCTCGATGTCGAGGTTCTCGATGAGCGCGCCCTGGCCAAGGGTGGCTACGGCGGCATCGTCGCAGTGGGGTCGGGATCGGAGCACCCGCCGCGGCTGGTGATCGTCACCTATGCTCCCCGCGGGGCGAAGGCCCATCTCGCCTTGGTGGGCAAAGGCATCACCTTCGACAGCGGCGGGCTTAACCTCAAGCCGGCCGACGGGATGATCACCATGAAGTGCGACATGAGCGGTGCGGCTGCGGTGCTGGCCGCGGTGGCTGCGATCGCTGAGCTCAAGCTCAAGGTTCGGGTGACAGCATGGCTGCCCCTGGCGGAGAACATGCCTTCGGGATCGGCCTACCGGCCCTCCGACGTTCTCACCATGTACGGCGGACGGACTGTGGAGAACGCGAACACCGACGCTGAGGGACGGCTCGTGATGGCCGACGCGCTGGCCCGGGCCCACGAGGACACGCCCGACCTGCTCGTCGATGTGGCGACCCTCACCGGGGCCTGCATGGTGGCGCTCGGAGAGCGGACCGGCGGGCTGATGGCCTCCGACGATGAGGCCGCCGACCTCCTCCTCGATGCAGCCGAGACATCCGGCGAACCGTTCTGGCACCTGCCCATTCCCGAAGAGATCCGCGCGAATCTCGACAGTCAGGTGGCCGATCTGGCCAGCGCGGGGGCGTCCCGCTACGGCGGTGCGCTCACCGCTGCCGCATTTCTGCGGGAGTTCGTGGGCGAGGACCAGCCGTGGGCGCACCTCGACATCGCCGGTCCGGCATGGAACCCCAAGGGTGCCTATGACCACGTGACCAAGGGGGGCACGGGGGCCGCAGTGCGGACCCTCGTCGCGCTGGCGCGGGACCTGGCAACCCGCAACTGACGCCTTCGGCCACCGTCGCGGATGAGAATCACCTCCGGGTGGGGATAGGCTGACCACGACCATCACCGATGAAGGAGCCCTGGAGTATGCCGACCAACGTCCCTCTCCCTGCACTTGGCGAGTCTGTGACCGAAGGCACCATCAGTCGATGGCTCAAGAACGTGGGAGACACCGTCGAGGCCGATGAGGCGCTCGTCGAGGTGTCCACCGACAAAGTTGACACCGAGATCCCCTCCCCTGCGGGCGGCATTGTTCTGGAGATTCTGGTGGCCGAGGACGAGACCGCCGAGGTGGGGGCGACTCTCGCAGTGATCGGCGACGCGTCCGAGGTGTCGGACGCACCCGCGGCCGTGCCCCCCGCCCCGGAACCAGCCGCCGACGCCCCAGCGGCGTCCGCGCCAGCCCCGGCTGCATCCGCGGCAGCAACGGCCGCGGGCACCGAGGTCACCCTCCCCGCCCTGGGCGAGTCGGTGACCGAGGGAACCATCAGCCGTTGGCTCAAGAGCGTCGGCGAGACCGTCGAGGCCGATGAGGCGCTCGTGGAGGTGTCCACCGACAAGGTCGACACCGAGATCCCCTCCCCTGCTGCCGGAACCCTCCTCGAGATCCGGGTACCCGAGGACGAGACCGCCGAGGTCGGCGCCGTGCTCGCGATCATTGGCGATGAGGCTGCCGCTCCTGCTCCCGAGGTTCCGGCGCAGCCCGCCGCGCCCGCCTCGCCGGAACCTGCTGTTCCCACCCCGACCCCCTCCGCCCCAGCTGCGGCTTCTGCCACCCCGACCCGGCCGGCACCCGGCACCCCGGCACCGCGGCGCGCCACCAGCAGTGCCGATGTCGGCTATGTGACTCCCCTGGTCCGCAAGTTGGCCGCTCAGCACGAGGTCGACCTCACCACCCTGGCCGGCACCGGTGTCGGTGGACGTATCCGCAAGCAGGATGTCCTGGCGGCCGCCGAGGCCGCGAAGCAGCCGGCAGCCCCGGCCACCCCGGCGCCCGCTCCCACGGAGGCACCGGCTGCTGTCGAACCGGATCCACGCCGCGGCACGACCGAGAAGATCTCCCGCCTGCGCGCCACGATCGCCAAGAGGATGACCGAATCACTCCAGGTCGCGGCGCAACTGACCGCCACCGTCGAGGTCGACCTGACCGCGATCTCACGGATCAGGGCGGCCGCGAAGGATGAGTTCAAGGCGCGCGAGGGCGCCTCCCTGTCCTATCTGCCCTTCATCACCTTGGCTGCGGTCGAGGCCCTCAAGCAGTTCCCGATGGTCAATGCCCAGATCGACACCGAGGCTGGCACCGTCACCTACGCCGCGGCAGAGCATGTCGGTATCGCGGTGGACACCCCCAAGGGGCTCCTCGTGCCGGTGATCAAGGATGCCGGTGACCTCAATGTGAGCGGTCTGGCTCGCAAGATCGCCGATCTGGCCGCGCGGACGCGGACCAACAAGGTGACCCCGGACGAACTCACCGGGGGGACGTTCACCATCACCAACTACGGCTCGGCCGGAACCCTCTTCGACACCCCCATCATCAACCAACCCCAGGTGGCGATCCTCGGTACCGGCGCGCTGGTCAAGCGTCCGGTTGTCATCAAGGATGCCCGGCTGGGCGAGGTCGTCGCGGTTCGCGACATGATGTACCTCTCGATGACCTACGATCATCGCCTGGTTGACGGGGCGGACGCCGCCCGGTTCCTCAGCGTGGTGAAGGCTCGCCTCGAGGAGGGCGCCTTCGGGGCCGAGTTCGGCCTCTGATGCCGGCGGAAGCACCCTGCACGCTGGACTTCCGCTATGTCGGGCTGACCGACTCTCCGCCGGTACGGGGGGATTACCTGGCCACGTGGGAGTTGCAGCGGCAGGTGCATGCCCGGGTCGTCTCCGGGGAGGAGTGCCCCCAGGTGCTCTTCGTTGAGCACGATCCGGTCTACACCGCCGGACGCCGCACTCAGCCCGACGAGCGACCTGTCGACGGCACCCCGGTTGTCGATGTGGACCGTGGTGGCAAGATCACCTATCACGGCCCCGGGCAGCTGGTGGGGTACCCCATCGTCCCCCTCACCCGCACCATCGGGCCGCTGGAATATGTGCGGCGCCTCGAACAGGCCGTCATCGACCTGCTCGCGCTCGACGGGATCGCGACGATGCGGGTCGAGGGCCGCACCGGTGTCTGGCTGGCAGCCTCGCCCCGCCGGCCGGAACGCAAGATCTGCGCAATCGGTATCCGGGTCTCTCGGATGACGACGCTGCACGGATTCGCGCTCAACGTCGCCGCCACGAGCACGGCCCCGTTCGGGTCGATCGTGCCCTGCGGCATCCGCGACGCCGGTGTGACCTCGGTGGAGGACGAACTCGGCCATCCGACCCACTCGCTGGTGGCAGTCGCCCGCCGCCTTGAACCTCTCCTCACTGAGCACCTTTCCTTCGCGCTCACAGCGCGGTAGGCCGGCGCCGCGGCGGGAACGGTGACGTAGCATGGCGACGTGACCGACACCCAACCACGCCGCCTGCTCAGGATCGAAGCCCGCAACGCCGAGACACCCATCGAGCGGAAACCTGGGTGGATCAAGACCAAAGCGGTCATGGGCCCGGAGTACCGCGACATGCAGAGCCGCGTCACCGAGGGTGGCCTGCACACCGTCTGCCAAGAGGCCGGATGCCCCAACATCTTCGAGTGCTGGGAGGATCGCGAGGCGACCTTCCTCATTGGCGGTGACCAGTGCACCCGCCGGTGCGATTTCTGCCAGATCGCCACCGGACGACCCACCGGATACGACCAGGACGAACCCCGCCGGGTCGCGGAGTCGGTCCGTGAGATGGGACTGAAGTACGCCACCGTCACCGGTGTGGCCCGCGACGACCTGCCCGATGGCGCCTCGTGGCTCTATGCCGAGACCTGCCGGGAGATCAAGGAGCTCAACCCCGGCTGCGGCGTTGAACTGCTCGTCGACGATTTCAAGGGCGAGCAGGGCCCCCTGGAAACTGTTTTCGCCTCCCGCCCCGAGGTGTTCGCTCACAATCTGGAGACCGTCCCCCGGATTTTCAAGCGGATCCGGCCCGCCTTCAACTACGACCGATCCCTGCAGGTGTTGAGCGACGCCCGCGCGTTCGGCCTGGTGACCAAGAGCAACCTCATCCTAGGCATGGGTGAGACCCGCGAGGAGATCAGTCAGGCGTTGCGCGACATCCATGCCGCCGGAACCGAATTGCTGACCATCACCCAGTACCTGCGTCCCTCGGCGCGGCATCATCCCATCGATCGCTGGGTCACGCCGGAGGAATTCGACGAGTTGGCGCGTGAGGCGACCGAAGTCGGATTCTCCGGTGTGTTGTCGGGTCCGCTGGTCCGATCGTCCTACCGCGCCGGACGCCTGTACCGGCAGGCCATCCAGGCCCGCGCCTGACCCCCGCCGGTCCGGAGTGGATTCCGCGGACCGACGCTGTCCGGCCGCGACGAGCGCTGCGGCTGAGACCCGTCCTGGTCGAAGGCATCCTCGACGTCTGGGCCCTGGAACTCCTCGCCGAGCGCGAGGACCTCCCGCTCGCACCGCTTGCGGTCTGCGGGACCGCGCTGACCACCGACCACATCGCCGCCATCACGCGCCGCAGCACCCGGCCTCTCACTGTGTGCCTCGACGGCGACCCGGCCGGGACCGTCGCCACCGAACGGGCCTGGCTCACCATCACCGACGCATGTCCCCAAGACCCCCACCGGGTCATCCTGCTCCCCACAGGTCAAGACCCCGCAGCCTTGTGGCACCACGCGCCCCGCACCCTGCTACGCGCCATCAACGACTGGATGCCCGCCGAACGGGCCGTCGCCCTCCACCGGATCAGCCACGCGGGGAACCGAGACAACATCGACCTCTTGGTCGCGCTCCTGCGACACCTCGGCACCGAGATCCACCGCATGGCTTTCCGAGACCCTCAACATCAGCCCCATGGACGTGACCCCCACGGCCCTCACCCTCGCCCGCCGGTGACGGGGCGGGCGACAGCCAGCACAACTACTCGGAGTCGTGCACTCCATCGCAGACGACTTCACCGCCCAGGTTGAACGCCTCACCGCCGAGACCGTGAACGCGGACCGGTGGCAGCGGTTCCTGACCGCCTACACCGCGCCAAGTAGCGACGGGAAGCGGGCCCGCGCGAACGCGGACACCAAGCACCGCGAGCTGTCGAAGCTGTGGCACACCGACGAGCGCGTGCAACCGTGGCGCGGCACCGCGTACGGCGTGATCGCGGCCGCGAACACCTATCACCACTGATCCGGCAGCAAGGCCCCTGGGAAACGGTCGAGCAGGTCGAGTTCGCGACCCTCGAGTGGGTGTGGTGGTGGAACCATGAACGTCTCCACGTAGCGACCAGACCACCCAGGATGATCAGACCGAGCACCGCGACCACCAAGCTGATCCACATCACATAGCCCAACACCGTCGTGATGTTCCCCGCGTTCGGAGCCGACGCGCCCGCCGCC
>JBKEBV010000060.1:0-7364 GCA_047973315.1 Propioniciclava sp. | reverse complement strand
CCAACCTACCGACCTCGTAGTCCGCTGACCGTCTCGACACACCTACTGGTTCACCTGGCGCACCTCGTTGGTGCACCGCCGCCCTCTCCTGGGCGCGGTCGATGCCGGGAGGAGGCCAGAGTAGATGGCGACGAGGCAGGAGGCTCGCGAAGCACGCGAGGCGAAGCTCGATGAGGTGCACGAGAAGCTGGCCGGCGCCGTCGAGCAGATCGTGTCCGGCCCGGATTGGACGCGAGCGCTCGCGTTCGCGGCGCGGTTCCGGTCCAGGAGCTTCAACAACACCCTGCTGATCTGGGTGCAGCATCAGGGTGCCTATGAGCAGGGCTGGGTGGCGCAGCCGTTCCCGTCGTATGTGGCCGGCTACAAGCAGTGGCAGGCCCTCGGCCGGCAGGTGGAGAAAGGCCAGCCCGGCTACCAGATTCTTGCGCCCGTGACCGGCCGGTTCGCCTCGGCCAACCCCTCGGATGCCAACTCCTGGCGCCGCCTCGGGAAGGGCGAGAAGCCGCGCGCCGGTGAGGTGGTGCGCTCCAAGATGGTCGGCGTCCGACCGGCCTATGTGTGGGACGCCTCGCAGACCACGGGCGATCCGATCCCCGAACCACCGGCACCGCGGCTGCTGGAGGGCCAAGCGCCCGTTGGGTTGTGGGACGGCCTCTCTCAGCAGGTCGAGGAGCGCGGGTTCGCGGTGCTGCGGGTGCCGCACGAGGGGATGATCCACGGCGCGAACGGGATGACCGGTTACACCGCGAACGCCGTGGCGGTGCGGGAGAACATGGACCCCGCCGCGCAGGTCAAGACCCTCGCCCACGAGCTGGGCCACGTTCTCCTGCACGGCCCCGATGCCGAGGACGCCCGTCAGCACCGCGGCATCGGAGAAGTGGAAGCCGAGTCTGTCGCGCTGATGGTCGGCGCCGCCCACGGAATGGATACCTCCGGGTACACGATCCCGTACGTCTCGACCTGGGCGGCCCGCGTCGACGGGAAAGAGCCGGTCGAGGTGGTCAAGGCGACCGGGGAGCGGGTCCGCAAGACCGCCGTGGCGATCCTGGACCAGCTCGACACCGCGCAGGTCAGCGACGGCACCCCGCCCGGTGTGGACCGGGACGCGGCCCACCGCGAGACACCCGCGCACGTACGACCGGTACCGGAGCCAGCGCCGTCGCGGCAGGTGGCGTCGTTGCCTGAGACAGGTGCACGCCCCGTCCCGGTGCCGGCGATCGAGGGACGGGGGCTGTGATGACCGAGCACGGTGCGCTCTCCTCGGTGCTGCTTCGGATGAACGCGGCGTGGCCGTTGTCGGCGGCCGCGTGGGAGTTCGCCCGCGCGGGAGTGCCGGTCTTCCCCTGTGCGGCGTATGGGAAGCGACCGACCACAGGACACGGCTTCCACGACGCCACCACGAACCTGGATCAGATCGAGGCGTGGTGGCGGCAGTCGCCAAGCGCGAACATCGGTATCCCGACCGGCGGCGCCTCGGGTGCGGTCGTGGTGGATGTCGATGTACACGGCCCAGTCGACGGCCGGACCGGCTTCGACCGCGCCGACCGCGCCGGCCTGGTGGACGGGTGGGAGCTGCTGGTGCGCACACCCACCGGTGGGATGCATGCCTACTACCCGGCGACACCGGATACCGAGCAGCGGTCGTGGCAGGCGGCCCGCCGCCGGGATCGACTTCCGTGGCGATGGCGGCTACATCATCGTCCCGCCCTCGACCCGCTCCATCGAGGGCACTAGGGTCGGCTACGAAGTTGAGACGGTCAACACCGGCCCCGCGGGCACGCTGGATGCGCAGCGGCTGCGGGACTTCCTCGCCCCCCGCCCAGCACCATCACCCCAAGTTGCGTCTACCGGTGTGGACCGGGATGTCGATGTGTCGCGCCTGGCGGCGTGGGTGGCCGCCCGAGGTGAGGGCGAGCGGAACCGTGGCCTGTTCTGGGCGGCGTGCCGACTCGCCGAGAACGGGCTCCCGGCGTCGGATGCGCTCGATGTGCTCACCGCTGCCGCCGGGCACGCCGGGCTTGCCGAGCGCGAGATCACCACCACGGTCCGCTCCGCGTACCGCACCGTCCACCCGGCAACGGCCTGGCGCAAACCGTCCTCATCGGTCGGAGAGTCGGTGCGGGGCGCCTCACCGCCGGCTGCGGACGGCGGGTTCAGCCACGACGCGTCCGCTCGAGCGGTGTCGGGGCCGTCGAGGATGCGGGGGCTGTGATGAGCACCCCAATCGCAACGGGTGCGGCGGGTCGCCGGTGGGCCGTGGTGACGGCGGTGTCGGGGACGGTGTTTATCGCCGCCGGGGCGTTCTGGCTGTCATTCACCGCGCTGGCAGACCTCGCCGCCCGAAGCGGTGTCGGGGACGGGCAGGCGTGGGCGTGGCCGCTGATCGTGGACGGCATCATCGTCGTCGCCACCGTCGCGGTCGTCGCCCTCGCCGGACAGAAAGCGGCCTGGTATCCGTGGGCGCTGCTGGTCGGCGGCGCCGCGGTGTCGGTGACCGCCAACGCGATCCACGCCATCGTCGCCGCCGATGCCGACGTGCCCGGCGTGCTCGCCGCATCGGTGGCGGCGGTGCCACCGGTGGTGCTGCTGGCCATCACTCACCTGACCGTCATACTCACCCGCCCCGCACCCGGCGGAGGCGACAGCCTGGCATCCGCCCTCGCGGCCTCGGACTCCACGATGTTCGACGCCCCGGCGCAGCCACGCCGCCTGGAGCTGACGGTGCCGCCCCACGCAGACGACCCCGCGTCCGGGATGCAGCCACTGGCCGATGACGTGTCCGCCGCGGAGCGCAGGAGCCGAGCGGCGGCGCTGCGGAACGCGGGCTGGTCGAACAAGCGCATCGCCCGCGAACTCGGCGTGCATCCGTCCACGGTCGGGCGCTGGTTCGCCAGCGCGCACCTTCCTGACAGTAGCGATGGCGAGGAGGCCACCCCATGAACGGGAACCCACACGAACAGCACGAGCAGCTACAGCCGGTCCCTGAGCCCGAACGCGAGCGGGAGCCGGTCGACGCGACTGGCACACCCAATGCAGTGGAAGCCGCCCGCGTCCGCCGCGACGACCAAGAGCACGGGCCGCTGGCTGCGAGGCGGGCGCGGGGTGTGGAGTGGGTACGGCCCACCGATCTGATCGCCCGGCATGGGGCGACGCTGTCGGGGCGGGGTATCGACTTCGACGCCGATCTGGCCCATCGCGCCCGAGCACCACTCGCCAGCCGGCTGCATGACCTCGGGAATCGGGCGCGGCGGTTGCCGCCGCTGTCAGCGTTCGGGCGCAGCGGCACCAGCGGATCGGGTCCGGTGCGCTCTGGTATCGGGATGAACAGGTAACCGGCCATGACCACCACGACACACCACAACCACGACGAGGGAGACTTCGCCTCGGGTGAGGGCCTGCGTGCTCTGCTGACCCGGCTGCATGAGGCGGGCGAGGGCGCGTGGGCGTCCGACCCCATCGCGCGGGAGTTGATGGCCTACGCGGCGCAGAAGTACACACCGTTGGCGCGCAAGCATGGCCTGGACCCGTGGGAGGGCGCGTCGGCGGCGTTCGATGCGATGCAGTACGCCTCCACCAGGCGGGCCGATGACCCCTGGGCGATGGTCACCCACGGGGTGCGGATCACCTGCATCTTCGAAGAACGCGCCCAAGGACTACTCTGCTCGGTCCACCAAGCCCGCCGCCCGCACGTCTCGGCGTTCCACGACCCGGAGCGGTTCGGCGACCGGGACAACCCGTTGACGGACTACCACCCCGCCTTCCACATCCAGGACCCCGCCCCCGGCGACACCGACCCGGAGTCCACCGCAGACGGCGGCGGGTCCGGTGGCGGGACAGGCGGCGGGTCTGGGTCGGATCACGCGTGCATGTCCGCCGGATCGGCCAGCGAGGATGCCCTCGGCCTGCTGTGCCTGCTGGGCTGGGCACCGGAGACCGCGCGGGCCTCGGTCGAGCACGTGTGCGGGGCCCTGATGCGGGCCGGCACCCGGCAGATCGCTTACGAGGCGTTGCGGCGGGACCGGCACGCGCGCGTTCTGCTGGACCTGCCCGGCCGGTCTTGGACGGTGCTGCTGCGGGCGCTGCTCGGCAACCCGCACCCCGCCTACGCCGCCACGAACGTGGGCAAGGGGGTGCTGCTGCGGCTGCTGATCGGCGAGACGCTGCCGGTGCTGCTGCGTGACGACGACCTCGTGCTCTCACTCTCTTTGGCCGCCCCTCGGCGCCGTCCTGTTGGGGGTGCGGGACCGTGAGTTTCGATCGGGGACACATCGAGCTGGAGTGGGTGGTCGATTCCATCAGGGTCGGCCGCCGGAACCGCACTGAGCTGGGCGACATCGACGAACTCGCCGCCTCCATCGAACGCGACGGGCTCCTGCAACCCATCACCATCACCCCCGACGGCGTGCTCGTCTGTGGGGCACGAAGACTCGCGGCGATCAAGAGGCTCGGGGAGAAGACGGTCAACGTCTGGGTCCGCTCTGGACTCTCCGACCGGCTCGGACAACTCCTCGCCGAGCAGGACGACAACATGCCCCACAAACCCCTCACCCAGCGCGAGTCCGCCGCCTTGTACCGGGAACTGAAGCAGGTGATGGCCGAAGACGCTGCCCGGCGCAAGGCGTCAACGCAGTTCAGCAGCGCCTACCAGCCGGGAGCTGACGGTCCCGGAAACTTTCCGGAACCGTCAGCCGCGCTCGGAGAGGCCCGCGAGCAGGCGGCCGGGATGATCCCTGGCAGAGCGTCCTACAAGACGCTGGAGAAGGTCGGCTACCTCGAACGCATTGCCACCGACCCCGCCCAACCCGAACCCCTCCGGGCAGAGGCACGGGCGGGGTTGGAGCAGATCGAGGCCGGCGCCCCTGTGCACCCGATCTTCCAAGCCGTACGCGACGCCGCGACCACCGCGCAGGAGTCGCGTGAGGCCGACCTGTACCAGATGGCCGACGAGGCCGTCGCTCGCGCCACCGCCGCCAAGAAACAGAAGGGCAGAGCGCCGGTGCCACGTCAGGTGCCGCTGATCGGCGCCGCTGGGGAGCCGGTGCGGTATCCGGTGCGGGCGTTCATCCACACCCGGGGTGAGCTGACCGAGTGGTGGAACCACTACGATCCAGATCAACTCGCCGCCGAGCTGACCGACGAGCAGATCGCGGGGTTCTTGGACACCGCCGAAGGCACGAGCGAGTTTGCCGAGGAACTGCGCGCCGCACGCGATCGCCGGGCAGCCGACGACGCGCCTTCGGCACGCGGGCACCTGCGCGCCCTTTGACCGACCGTCCTGAGCGTGAGGGATGGGTGCGCGCACCTGTCGGGTATGAAGACCTCTCTCGCGTCCTCTGATCCTCGCTCCCGTCACCGGTTGATCGCCCTGGTCGCCGCTCTGGTCGCGGTCGTGGTGCTGGCGGGGGTCGGTATCTACGGCCTCGTGGCCGGCCCGCCTCGGAGCGACCCGCGCCCCGGCAGCGGCGACGGCGCAACGCCAGGGCCGGTGGCCACCACTCCCGGTAACCCTGTACCGACCGGAACCCCGCGGCTGCCAGTGATCATCGCCTCCGATGATCCGGAGACGTTCGCCGGCAATGCCGCCGAGGCGTTGTTCGCCTGGGACACCGCCTCCGGTCTGATGCCCTTGGACTACACCAGCGTCATCCTCGGCGTCGGTGATCCCTCCGGTGCCGAGCAGGCCGACCTCGCCTCCGATGTCGCCGCCTATCTGCCCTCGCGGGAGGCGTGGATCGAGCTACGGCAGTACGGGACTGCCCAGCACCTGACTATCAAGAACCTGTTCGTGCCCCAGGCGTGGGATGAGGCGGTGGCCCAGGCCCAGCCCGGCCAGCTCGCCGAAGGCACCATCGCCTACACCATCGAGGGCACCCGCCACCGCACCGGCGTCTGGAACGACGAGCAGGTGACCTCCGAGCATGCGGTGGCGTTCACGGTGTTCCTCGTCTGCGCGCCGACGTATGACACCTGCCATCTGCTGCGGCTGTCCCAGCTCGACAACCCCTCCGATAACAGGGTGGTCGCTCGTGCTGAGAAAGGTCGCCTTCGCCGCGCTGGTCCTGGTGTTCTTCGGACCGGCGCTGGCGTTGCTGTCGATCGGGGTGCTGATGAACCCGGCCGCGACCGCCTCCGCGACCTGTGTGGTCGACGGCGGGGTCACGGTCGGGAACGTCCCGGACGAGCTGGAGGTCACCACGGCGAACGGTGAGACGTTCACACTAAACCGGCAGCAGCTCACTCACGCGGCGACGATCATCGAGACCGGCTCCGGGATCGACGGGGTGAGCCGCGACGGTCTGGTGATCGCGTTGATGGGCGCGCTCACCGAGTCCACCCTGCGGCAACTGTCCAACACCTCCGCCTACCCGGAGTCGGCGGACTATCCCAACGACGGCGACGGCTCGGACAACGACAGCCTGGGCCTGTTTCAGATGCGCCCGCAGTCCGGGTGGGGAACCGTGCCCGAGTTGATGGACCCCGTCTACCAAGCCGAGGCGTTCTTCGGCCGCCCCACCGGCCCGAACCACCCCTCGCCGCGCGGTCTGCTGGACATTCCAGGATGGGATCAGATGGACAAGGGCGAGGCCGCCCAAGCCGTCGAGGTCTCCGCCTACCCCGACCGGTACCGCAACTACGAGCCGGTCGCCCAGACCATCCTGAGCACCCTCACCACCACGCTGAACGGCACTGGTGACGGCGCGGTTGTTCCGGTCGGGCAGCCTGCCGGTCCGGAGTCGTCCCGGGTGGTGTTCCCGGTCCCGGAGGGAACCTGGGTCCTCACCTCCGGGTACGGGCCGCGGGTGCATACGATAACCGGAGAGGACTCCTTCCACGCCGGCACCGACTTCGCCGCGCCCGACGGCACCCCGCTCCTCGCCGCCGCGGACGGGACAGTGACGGTCGCGGAGTTCTCCGGCGGCTACGGCGGGCTCATCGTCATCGGGGCGTGTCAAATGGTTTGTGTGAGTGGTGTTGGCTCCTGATGGAAGGAACGACACTATGACCATGATGGATAAGGATGATCGTCGGGAGCGTCGTCGTGAGCGGGCTGCGGGCTCTCGCAAGCTTATCGAGTCAGGGGTGCTGGGTGAGGTGTTCGCTTAGATAGATTCCGGTGAGATCCGGTTGGAGGGCTCGTACGGGCTGATCCAGCATTTGATTAAGACCGGCCTAGAACGCGGTCTTCAGACCGCGTTCAGCGATCACCTCGGCTATGGCAAAGGCGATCCGCACGCGTCGGTGATGCCGAACTCGCGCAACGGCTCGTATCCGAAGACGGTCGCTTCGCAGGTCGGCGATATCGAGTTAGCGATCCCGCGTGATCGTGATGGTTCATTCACCCCGCGGCTGGTCCCGGTCGGTTC
>JBKEBV010000029.1:0-4310 GCA_047973315.1 Propioniciclava sp. | reverse complement strand
TCCCCCGGGGAGAAGCGTTCATCGTCGGTATTGGCAGCGCCTTCGACGTAGATCGCGTCCGCCGGGCAGGCCCACGCGCACAGTTCGCAGCCGACGCACTTCTCCAGACCGTCGGGCCAGCGGTTGAGCTGATGACGACCGTGGAAGCGGGGCGCGGTCACCTTCTCGCGTCCCTTCTGCGGGTAGCCCTGGGTGAAGGTCTTGCGGAACATCGTCCTGAACGTGACGCCGAATCCGGCCCACGCGTCCAACACGCCCATCAGATGTCCTCTCGATTGTCATCGGGTTCGTCCTCGGCGGATTCAGCGCTGCCCTGCACCACGGTGGCGAACTCGGGAAGCTCCTGGCCCGGCATCGGCGGCACCGGATAGCCTCCAGCGAAGGCGTCGAAGGGTCCCTCGGCGATTCCCTGTCTCTCCGGCTCGGGTTTCTCCGGGATGAGGAAGACCACAGCGACCAGTGCCAGGCCGACCGCCCCCACGACGAGCCAGGTGGTCGTCGAGTTGAGCAGGCCATTGTTCATCGCACCGCGGATGAGGGCGATCACCATCACCCAGGCGAGGGAGAAGGGGATGAGCCACTTCCAGCCGAGCCCCATGAACTGGTCGTAGCGGAAGCGCGGCAGCGTGCCCCGCAGCCACACGAAGAAGGAGATGAGCAACTGGACCTTGATGAAGAACCACAAGAAGCCCCAGTAGCCGGTGTCCGGGATGAACAGCGCGAGCGGCCAGATGGCCTGGTAGCCGCCGAGGAACAGCGTGGTGCACACCGCCGAGACGGTCGCCATGTTGATGTACTCGGCGAGGAAGAAGATCGCGTAGCGGAAACCGCTGTACTCGGTCAGGTGGCCGGAGACAAGTTCGGACTCACACTCGGGGAGGTCGAACGGCGCCCGGTTGGTCTCCCCGACCATCGAGATGACGTAGACGATGAACGACGGCGCGAGCAGGAGCCAGTACCACTGCTGCAGTCCGCCGAAGCCGCTGTCGAACAGCGGCTGGCCCTGGGCCTCGACGATCTGCGAGGTGGACATCGTGCCGGCGTACAGGAAGACTGCCACGAAGGACAGACCCATCGAGATCTCGTAACTGATCATCTGGGCCGAGCTGCGCAGCGAGCCGAGCAACGAGTACGGCGACTGGGACGACCAACCGGCGAGCACGAACCCGTAGACCGCGACCGAACTCATCGCCAGGATGAGCAGCGCGGAGACCGGCATGTCGGCCACCTGCAGACGGGTGGTGACGCCGAACATGCTCACCTCACCGCCCAGCGGCATCACCGACCACGCTGTGAAGGCGGTGACGCCGGCCAGCAGCGGGGCGATGGAGAACAGCACCTTGTCCACCATGCCGGGGGCGAAGTCCTCCTTGAACATGAGCTTGAGGCCGTCGCCGAGCGCCTGGCCGAGGCCACCGAGCCAGGTCGGGTTCATGATCGGGCCGATCCGGTGCTGCATCTTGCCCACCAGACGCCGCTCGAACCAGACGTTGAAGATCGTCCAGGTCAGCAGCAGGATCACCACCCCGACCACCTTGATGAGGACGATCCACCAGGGATCGTTCCAGAACAGGTCGAATGCTCCGTTCATGCCAGGCCTCCTGTCACCTGCACCGCTTGACCGGCTGCGAGCCCGAGTTCACCGATCCCGCGGCCGCCGACATTGCCGGGAACCCACGCGACGTGGTCCACCAGGGTCGGATCGACCACGAGCGGCAGCGTGAGCGTTCCCGTACCGGCCGATACCGTCGCCTCCACGCCCTCGGCGAGACCAAGGGCCGCCGCGGTGGCGGGGCTCAGGCGCAGCGTCGGAGTGTGCGCGGTGGCGATGAGAGCCTCCGCGCCGTCGTTGCTGGCCGAACCGTCGACCAGTAGCCGCCAGCTGGCCAGCGTAAGTCCGGGCGATTCCGGGTCGGCCCCGGTCGCACTCGGGTCGGACGCGACGGCCGGCGCCGGAGCGCGCTGGCCGTCCCAGCTGCCGAGCTCGACGAGTTCGTCGCGAGCCTGACCCGTCCGGCGGAATCCCAACTCGACGCCCAGGGCATCGGCGACCATCGCCAGCGCGCGCACATCGGTCATCGGCGAAGGGGCCTCGCGATTGACCCGGTTGACCCGGCCGGCGCGGTGCTCCCAGTTGAGGAAACTGCCGGCCTGGTCCTCGACCAGGTCGACCGGGAGCACCACATCGGCGCGCTCGGTCACCTCGGATTGGCGGGTCTCCAGACTGAGCACGAAGCCTGCTGCTTCGAGACCGGCCCGCACCGCGGCTGGATCGGCGAAATCGGTGGGTTGGAGCCCGGCGACCACGAGCCCGGCGATGACGTCGTGGGCGGCGCCGCGCAGGATCGCGTCGGCGCTCAGGCCCGGCTTGGCCGGCAGCGCGTCGACACCCCAGGCTGCCTGCAGGTCGACCCGGGCAGCGGCTTCGGCCACCGGGCGACCACCGGGCAGCACATTCGGCAGGCAACCCGCCTCCACCGCGCCCCTGTCGCCGGCCCGACGCGGGACCCACGCGAAGCCGGCCCCGGTCCGTTCGGCCATCTCGAGGACGGCGGTGAGGGTGCCCGGCAGCGCGGCGGCGCGCTCACCCACCAGAACAACGGTCTCAGCGTCGGCCTCCAGGGACGCCAGCGCAGCAGCCTCGCCCCCGGCCGGGACGGCGATCAGGTCGGCATCGAGCTTGGCGGCTCCGCGGGACAGCAGCGGGGCGATCGTCACCACAGCGAGCTTCTTCTTCCGCACCGCCTTGCGCAGCCGCAGGAAGACGATCGGGCTCTCCTCCTCCGGCTCGAAGCCGACGCAGACGACCCTGGTGGCCCGCTCCAGGTCGGCGTAGGTGGGGCCCTGGCCCAGCGTCCTGCCCGCGACGGCATGGGCCAGGAAGGCAGCCTCCTCCTCCGAGTGGGGTCGCGACCGGAAATCGATGTTGTTGGTGCCGAGCACCGCCCGGGCGAACTTGCTGTAGGCGTAGGCGTTCTCGGTGGTGAGTCGTCCGCCGGTGAGCACACCCACCGAGGTTCCCACCCGCTTCAGACCCGCGACGGCGGCGTCGATAGCCTCGGGCCATGAGGCGGGGCGCAGCACGTCGCCGTCCCGCACCAGCGGGGTGGTGATCCGGTCGTCGCCGCGGCCGGAGGCGTAGGCGAATCGGCCGCGGTCACAGTTCCACTCCTCGTTGACCTCCGGAGCGTTTCCGGCGAGGCGACGCTTGACCTGGTAATGCCGGTGGTCGGTGCGGAGTTGGCAGCCGGCAGCGCAGACCTCGCAGGTGGTCGGCGTCGACACCAGGTCGAAGGGCCGGCTCTGGAAGCGGTAGTCGGCGCTGGTCAGGGCACCGACAGGGCAGA
Organism: Propioniciclava sp.; assembly: GCA_047973315.1. Classification (GTDB taxonomy): domain Bacteria; phylum Actinomycetota; class Actinomycetes; order Propionibacteriales; family Propionibacteriaceae; genus Propioniciclava. The sequence continues at coordinate 963 of JBKEBV010000029.1, read as the reverse complement.
TCTGGACGACATTGCCCGAGAAGTAGCTGTCATAGGGCTGGTCGGCATAGAAGCCGACCTGCTGCAGCGCCCCGCGGTCGACCAGCGCGATGAAAGGATCACCGGAGATCTGGGTCGAGAAGCGGGTGCAGCGCGCACACAGGACGCACCGTTCCCGGTCGAGCAGGATCTGCGCCGAGATCGACACCGGCTTGGGGAAGGTCCGCTTGACGCCCTCGTAGCGGGATTCGGCGTGGCCGTGGCTCATCGCCTGGTTCTGCAGCGGGCACTCGCCACCCGTGTCGCAGCTCGGGCAGTCGAGGGGATGGTTGATGAGCAGCAGCTCCAGCATGCCCTCCTGGGCCTTCTCGGCCACCGGGCTGCTCACCTGGGTCCTGATCTGCATGCCGGGCGCGCACTCCAGGGTGCAGGAGGCCTGCGGCTTCGGCATTCCTCGCCCGTTGCCCATGTCGGGCACCTCGACCATGCACTGACGGCAGGCACCGACCGGGTCGAGCAGCGGGTGGTCACAGAAGCGCGGGATATCGACGCCGATCATCTCTGCCGCCCGGATTGCCAAGGTCCCCTTGGGCACCTTGACCTCAGTCCCGTCGATGAAAACGCTGATGAGATCGCTGGGGGCGAGTTCGCCAGCCTTCGCCTCGACGCTCATGCGTGGGCTCCTTCAGTCTCGACGTCGAACAGGGCGCTTGCCTCGTAGGGGAACAGTTCCCGCGCCGGGGTCGTGTAACCGGCCTCGAACTCGGAGCGGAAGTTCCGCACCGCGCTGGTGACGCAGGCGACCGCACCGTCGGCGAGGGCGCAGAAGGACTTGCCGCCGATGTTGTCGCACAGGTCGAGCATCTTCTCGATGTCGCCCTCGCGCGCGGTCCCGGCCTCGAAGTCACGCAGCAACTGGACCAACCACCAGCTGCCCTCCCGACACGGAGTGCACTTCCCACAGGACTCGTGCTTGTAGAACTC
>JBKEBV010000207.1:0-6420 GCA_047973315.1 Propioniciclava sp. | reverse complement strand
CCGCGACCATCGGGCGGCTGGGCGTGATCATGCTCGGCGTCACCCTCCTCCAGGTCATCGGCCAGGCGAGCGCGGTCTACTTCGGTGCGCGCACCGCCATGGGCTTCGGACGGGACGTGCGCGCCGCCGTGTTCGCCAAGGTCCTCTCCTTCTCGACCCGCGAGGTCAATCACTTCGGCGCGCCCTCGCTGATCACCCGCTCGACCAATGACGTCCAGCAGGTGCAGCAGCTGGTGATGATGACCGCCTTCATGATCGTCCAGGCGCCCATCATGATGGTCGGCGGTGTCTTCATGGCGCTGCGGGAGGATGTCGGCCTCACCTGGCTCATCGCCGTTGCCGTGGGCGCGATGGCCCTGGTCATCGGGATCATCCTCGCTCAGACGCTCCCCCTGTTCCGGGCGATGCAGACCCGCATCGACGCGCTCAACCGGGTGCTGCGTGAGCAGATCAGCGGCTTGCGGGTGATCCGCGCCTTCGTGCGGGAGCCCCGTGAGGCCGCGCGGTTCGCCGAGGCCAACGCCGACGTCACCTCAGCCCAGCTCGCGGTGGGACGCCGGATGGTCACCTTCTTCCCGATGGTGCAGCTGGCCATTGCCGCCTCCAGCGTCGGCGTGATGTGGTTCGGTGGTCTCCGCGTCGAGGCCGGAGAGATGCAGATCGGGCAGCTGACAGCCTTCCTGCAGTACCTGATCCAGATCCTGATGAGCGTCATGATGTCGACGATGATGCTGATGATCGCCCCCCGCGCCCAGGTCTGCGCCACCCGGATCAACGAGGTGCTGGACACCGAGTCCTCGGTCGTCCCGCCCGCCGATGGCATCACCACCGTCCAGACCCACGGAGCGGTCACGTTCGACCAGGTCGACTTCGCCTACCCGGGCGCCGAGGAGCCGGTGCTGTGCGGCCTCTCCTTCAGCGTCGCGCCGGGAACAACCACGGCCGTCATCGGGTCGACCGGTTCGGGAAAGTCAACGCTGCTCAACCTGATCCCGCGGCTCTTCGACGCCACCGCCGGCACGGTCCGCGTCGACGGAGTCGACGTCACCGAGCTCGATCCCGAGGTGCTGTGGCAGTCCATCGGCCTCGTGCCACAGCGGGCCTACCTGTTCACCGGCACGGTCGCCTCCAACCTGCGCTACGGCAACCCGGATGCCACCGATGAGGAACTGTGGCACGCCCTTGAGGTTGCTCAGGCCAAGGACTTCGTGGAGGCGATGCCCGCGGGACTGGAATCCCCCATCGCCCAAGCAGGCACGAACGTCTCCGGTGGCCAGCGGCAGCGTCTCGCCATCGCCCGCGCGCTGGTCCGGCGCCCGGATGTGTACCTGTTCGACGACAGCTTCTCCGCCCTCGACGTCACCACCGACGCTCGGCTGCGCGCCGCCCTGGCCGCTGAGACCACCGGCGCCGCCGTCGTCATCGTCGGTCAACGAGTCGCCACCATCCGCAATGCGGACCAGATCATCGTGCTCGACAACGGCCGCATCGACGGCGTCGGCACCCACGACCAACTGCTCGCGACCTGCCCGACCTACGTCGAGATCGTCGAGTCCCAGTTCAAGGCGGAGGAGGCAGCATGAGCGCCCCCGACAAGAACCCGAGCCGGATCACCGACGCCTCCGAACGACCCAAGCACGGCCCGCAGGTCCGCGGACACGGTCCGATGGCCGGCCAGGGGATGGCCCAGAAGGCCATCAATTTCGGTCCCTCCCTGCGCCGCCTGCTCCAACGGCTCCGGCCCGAACGCGCCCGCATCGGCTTCGTGGTGTTCATGTCGACGCTCGCGGTCGCGGCCAATGTGGCCGGCCCCAAGGTGCTCGGCATGATGACCGACCAGCTGTTCTCGGGGCTGATCGGCGCCAATCTGCCGACCGGCGTCCCTCTGGAGCAGGTGATCGAGGGCCTCCGGGCACGCGGTCAGGACACCTTCGCCGACATGCTCGCCGGCATGCAGGTCACCCCCGGCGTCGGCGTCGACTGGACCGCCGTCGGGCAGATCGCGCTGGTGGCCCTCGTCCTCGCGGTGATCGGCGGGATCCTCATGTGGGGGTCGGGATGGGTGCTCAATGATGTGGTCCAGCGGTCGGTCTACCGGATGCGCGAGGATGTCCAGGCCAAGCTCGACCGGCTGCCGCTGTCCTACTTCGACCGCCAGCCGCGCGGTGAGATCCTCAGCCGGGTCACCAATGACATCGACAACATCGCCCAGTCCCTCCAGCAGACTCTCAGCCAGTTGTTGACGAACCTGCTGACCCTCATCGGCGTGCTGGCCATGATGCTGTGGGTCTCCCCGGTGCTGTCGGTGGTCGCGCTCATCGCCGTGCCGATCTCTATGGCTGCGGCGATCTTCATCGGCAAGCGCGCCCAAGGTCGCTTCGCGCAGATGTGGGCCTCGACCGGTGACGTGAACGCCCAGGTGGAGGAGGCCTACACCGGCCACGCCCTGGTCAAGGTCTTCGGCCGCAGCAAGGAGGTGGAGGCGGCCTTCGCCAAGGAGAACGAGTCGCTGTACTCGTCGGCGTTCGGCGCCCAGTTCATCTCCGGTCTGATGATGCCGGTGATGTTCTTCATCGGGAACCTCACCTACGTGGCCGTCGCCGTGGTCGGGGGGCTACGGGTCGCCTCGGGCCAGATGAGTCTGGGCGACGTGCAGGCGTTCATCCAGTACTCGCGGATGTTCACCCAGCCGATCACCCAGCTGGCGTCGATGGCGAATCTGCTCCAGTCGGGGGTCGCCTCCGCCGAGCGTGTCTTCCAGGTGCTTGACGCCGACGAGCAGAGCCCGGACGCCGACGGGTCCCTCCCCTCCCCGCTCCGGGGACGGGTGACCTTCGACCAGGTGGCCTTCAGCTATGACCCGGCCGCGCCACTCATCACCGATCTGTCCCTGACGGCCGAGCCGGGCTCGACCGTCGCCATCGTCGGACCGACCGGCGCCGGCAAGACAACCTTGGTGAACCTCCTGATGCGTTTCTACGATGTCGACGCAGGCACCATCGCCATCGACGGGACCGCCGTCACCTCTGTTCCTCGGGCCGACCTTCGCCGTCGGATCGGCATGGTGCTCCAGGACACCTGGCTCTTCCACGGAACCATCCGGGAGAACATCATGTACGGGCGTCCCGATGCCACCGAGGAGGAGATGCTCGCCGCGGCGACCGCCACCTATGTCGACCGCTTCGTGCACTCCCTGCCGGACGGCTACGACACCGTCATCGACGAGGAGGGCTCCAACGTCTCCGCCGGCGAGAAACAGCTCATCACGATCGCGCGGGCCTTCCTCGCCAATCCCGCCCTGCTCATCCTCGACGAGGCGACCAGTTCGGTCGACACCCGGACCGAACTGTTGCTCCAGCGGGCCATGGCAGCGCTGCGCAGTGACCGGACGAGCTTCGTCATCGCCCACCGACTCTCCACGATTCGCGATGCCGACGTCATCCTCGTCATGGAGAACGGCGGCATCGTCGAACAGGGATCCCATGACGAACTCGTCGAACAGCGGGGTGCCTACTACGACCTCTACACCAGCCAGTTCCGAGGGCCGGTTACCGACGGCACCGAGGCTGCCTGACCGGCGGTGCCAGCACGGGTCCGGCAGGGCTCTTCCGTGTGGCTCCCCGGACCATGAGAGAATGGCGCTTGACCCGCCCGGAACCGTCAGCCCCGGGTTCGCGCGACACGGAGGCCCCTGTGAAGATCACCATCTCGTCCGACCACACCGGCTTCGAGCTCCGTCACGAGCTTGCCGAGGAAGCACGGGAACTGGGGTACGAGGTGACCGACGTCGGCCCAGCCGACAGCGTCCGGTCCGATTACCCCGACGAGGGCGCCCGGGTGGGGCGGCTGGTCGCCTCCGGTGAGGCCGACCTCGGGATCATCGTCTGCGGGACCGGTGTCGGCATCTCTTTGGCCGCGAACAGGGTTCCGGGCATCCGCGCCGTCGTCTGCTCCGACACCTTCACCGCCGAGTACGCCCGCCGCCACAACAACACCAACGTCCTCGCGCTCGGCGCCCGCGTGGTGGCGGCGGGCCTCGGACGCCAGATCGTCCGGGCCTGGCTCACCGCGCCGGTCGAAGGGGGCCGCCACGCGGAGCGCGTCGCGATGCTGGACGAGATCTCCGCGGGAACCCGGTGATCCACCCGGGCCCCTGGGCTGCCTGCATCGCGCTGAGCGGATGCTCCCTGCTGCTCAGCGCCTGTCAGTCCGGGCCGCCGCCGATCGCCATCAACAGTGCCCCCAGCAGCGTGTGCGTGCCGGCTGGCGAGGACGCCGTCGCCGTGATCGCTTTCGATATGGTCATCGGCACCGACCCGGACGGTCCTGTCGAGATCACCGGGGTCAGCCTGGATGAACCCTCGGGCCTCCAGCTGTACGGGGCGAGCCTCGTCGAGGACAGCGCCGACGAGGGTGTCCACAGCGGTTTGGACGGCGACAGGCCCGGATTCGAACCGACCCGGCTGCCGGTCGGCCGCGGCGCCACTGCCCGCTTCGCTCTCCAGCTGACCGGGTCGGAGGCCGGATCCGCCCGGGGCGCCTGGCTCGAAGGACGGACATCCGAGGGCGAGCCCTTCCGGGCCCATACCTGCATCGGCCTCCAGGTGGTCCCGAACCGGGTCGGCTGGGAGGCGTGCGAGCAGCAGCCGGACCTGACCGCGACGATGGAACCCCTGTGCGACACCGTGGAAATCTGAGCGCCGCACCCACCGACCACCAGGCCTGAGCGCAGCGCGCAGCCCTCAGCCGAGGTTCATTCCCACCAGCGACCCGATGGCGTACGTGACGCCCATGGCCACCAGTCCGCCGGACACGACCCGGACCACCGCGGTGAGCGGACGAGAACCCCCGACGCGGGCACTGATGTAGCCGGTGAGGATCAGGGCCACCACCACGGCGGCGACCGTCGCGGTGACCCGCACCTCTGGCGGGCTCATCACGATGGCGAGCAATGGAATGAGCGCCCCGAGGGTGAAGGCCCCCATCGACGCCCACGCTGCGGCCCACGGGCTGACGAGCTCGTCGGGATCGATGCCGAGTTCGGCCTCGGCATGAGCGCCGAGCGCGTCATGCTCGGTGAGTTGGGCCGCAACCTCCCGCGCCAGGTCGGGGGTGAGACCCTTCGCCTCGTAGAGGGAGGCCAGCTCGGCGAGTTCCTCCTCGGGAAGGTTCTCCAGTTCCCAGCGTTCCTTGGTGAGCAGCGCCCGTTCGGTGTCGCGTTGGGCGCTCACCGAGACGTACTCGCCGACCGCCATCGACAACGCGCCCGCGCTCATCGCAGCGATCCCGGCGACGAGCAGCGCCATCGAGTCTGTGGTGGCACCGGCCACCCCCATCACCATGCCGGCGGTGGAGATAATGCCGTCATTGGCCCCCAGCACGGCCGCCCGCAACTTGTTGAGAAGGGGGCTGTGGCTCGACGTCTCCGCGGCGGCGTGCGCAGCGGCCGCCGAGAGGCTCGAGGTCTGGTCACTCATACCAGCATGGTCCCTCGTGTCCGTCCGCCTGACAACGAAGGCAAGGCTGCCCTCAGACCGCGGAGCGTCGCGGCTTTTCCGGGCGAACAACCCTCGGGAGGCGCCGACATTGAGGGATGGATAGCGCTCACGGACACCCCGAGCGCGGCCGAGGAGGCGTCACCTGGTCAGCGCAGGGCGGCTTCGACCGCGCGCCGGTCCTCGGCGCCGAGTTCGTTCAGAATCTCCTGCACCGCGGCAACGTAGAGGTCGACGCGGGACCGGGCAGGCTGGTAGCGCCACGCGCGACCCTCCAGCTGGCGTTCGACGATTCCCTTCTTGGCCAGCCGGTCCAGCACGGTCATCACGGTGGTGTAGGCCCCACCCCGGACGTCGCGGAGGCTGTCGTGGACCGCACGGACCGACAGGGGAGAGTCGCTGCGCCACAGCACATTCATGACGGCGAGCTCGAGTTCTCCCAGGACGGACACGGCGTCATACTAGCCCCACTTTGGCTAGCTACGACGCGAAGTAGTACATTCCGTTGTTATGACTCCCGTGACCATCGCACGGTGGCAGTTCGGCATCACCACCGTCTACCACTTCTTCTTCGTGCCCGTGACGATCGCCTTGTCGTTACTCGTGGCCGTCATGCAGACCATGTGGTACCGCACCGGGCGCGATCGCTACCTGCGGCTCACCAAGTTCTACGGGAAACTGTTCCTCATCAACTTCGCCATGGGCGTGGTCACCGGAATCGTCCAGGAGTTCCAGTTCGGCATGAACTGGTCGGAGTACAGCCGCTTCGTCGGCGACATCTTCGGCGCACCCTTGGCCCTGGAGGCGCTGCTGGCGTTCTTCCTCGAGTCCACGTTCCTCGGTCTGTGGATCTTCGGCTGGGACAAACTGCGCCGCGGCGTCCACCTGGCGTGCATCTGGCTGGCCGCGATCGGGACGATGCTCT
>JBKEBV010000205.1:0-5087 GCA_047973315.1 Propioniciclava sp. | reverse complement strand
CCGGAGGAGCGGCACCCGGTCCTCACCTTCGCCGGTCCCTACGACCAGGCGCAGATCCGCGCCGCCATCCGCCGGGAACTCGCCCGCGAGGGTCAGGTGTTCTACATCCACAACCGGGTGCAGTCCATCGAGAAGACCGCTGCCAGCATCCGCGAACTCGTCCCCGAGGCGCGGGTGCTGGTCGCCCACGGCCAGATGAACGAGAAGGCCCTCGAGCAGGTGATGGTGCAGTTCTGGGAGCGGGAGGCCGACGTCCTGGTCTGCACCACGATTGTCGAGGCCGGACTCGACATCGCCACCGCCAACACCCTGCTCATCGAGCGCGCCGACGTCATGGGCCTTTCGCAGTTGCACCAGCTTCGCGGCCGCGTGGGTCGCGGGCGTGAGCGAGGCTACGCCTACTTCCTCTACCCGCCGGACAAACCCCTGACCGAGACCGCGCACGACCGGCTCGCCACGATGTCGGCCCACACCGACCTCGGCGCCGGCATGGCCATTGCGATGAAGGACCTGGAGATTCGCGGTGCAGGCAATCTGCTCGGCGAACAGCAGTCCGGCCACATCGGTGATGTCGGATTCGACCTCTACCTGCGTCTGGTGGGGGAGGCGGTCGCCGACTTCCGTGGGGAGACGGTGGAGCCCGAGCCGGAGATGAAGATCGAACTGCCGGTGGCGGCGCACCTGCCGACCGACTACGTCGAGACCGAGCGGCTGCGCCTGGAGATGTACAAACGGATCGCCGGGGTGAAGACTCCAGACGAGTTGGGCGAGGTCCGCGAGGAGCTGCGCGACCGCTACGGACCGCTCCCCGAACCTGTCGAGAACCTGCTTGCCGTGGCCCAGTTCCGCATGCTCGCCCGGGCGGCGGGACTCACCGAGGTCATCACAGCGGGAACCATGATCCGGTTCGGGCCGGTCGATCTGCCGGACAGCCGCGACGCCCGCCGTCAGCGGCTCTACCCCGGGTCGCGGGCCAACAAGGCCAGCAGTCAACTCTTCCTGCCGCGTCCGATGACCCGCGCCATCGGCGGCGAGCCGGTGCAGGACGCCGCCCTCCTCGATTGGGCCAGCGAGGCGGTCCGGGCGCTGATCGCTCCTCAGGAGTCGACCGTCGGGGCGTAGCGGCGCGAGGGAGGCTCGGCGGGACATTCCCGGTGCCGCCGGTCGGCCGGGATGCCTGCTCAGGCGGAGGCCCTACCGCGGTGGCCCCCGGCGGGGACGAGCCGGTCGCTCGGGTCAGCTGGTGAGCGCCTCGACGGCGTCGGCCACCGCACCGTTACCGTCCTCGTCGGCAATGGCGGCGGCCATTGCCTGGGCACGGACTGCCATCGAGGGATCGGCGCGCACGGACCGGATGGCCTCCACCAGCCGCGCCTCGGTCAGCTGGGTGACCGGCATGGGCGCTGGCGCGATTCCCAGCTGGTGTTGGCGGCGGGCCCAGAACGGTTGATCCATCATCACCGGGACCGGAATGGCCGGGACGCCGGCGCGCAGGACCGCTGCGGTCGTCCCGGCACCGCAGGCGTGGACTACTGCCCCCGCACGCGGGAAGAGCCAGGCGTGGGGAAGGCTCCCCGCCCGGTAGACGCTGTCACTCAGCGGGCCCGGATCGCCGAGTCCAGCCCATCCGGCCTGGATCACCAGGCGTTCGGAGGTTCGCCGTCCAGCGGACTCGAGGAGGGTTCGCATCTGGTTGGTGTCCCCGACCGGTGCACTGCCGAAACTCACCACGATCGGCGCTGGCCCGGCCTCGAGGAAGGCGACCAGATCGGAGGGGGGCGTCCACCCGGTGGCGGGTGCGGGCCAGCAGTAGCCGACGGTGCGGGTACTGGGAGGATTGTCGGGCGGGGGAGGCACCACATGGCGGCTGTAGGCCTGCAGAAGGGGCCAGGTTCCTCGCATGTAGTCCAACCGGTACTGGCGCGGATTCCCCAGTGGCGGCAACCCCAGGTCGGCTCGCAGCCGCCGGACTGCGGGCCACTGCCGCCGCGGGGTGACATCCAGGAACAGCTCGCCCAGGGCGTGGTTGAGCGCGCCACCCAGACTGCGGATCGGGAGCATTGCCGGCGGGAAGGCCCGGGTCGCGACCAACGGCTGCAGGTGAACGCCGAGGCTGGGCACCTGATAGCGCTCGGCCACCGAGAGGGCGACGAGGGTCAAGGGGCTGAAAACCACCGCATCCTGGTCGGCGATCAGCGGGTGCAACGCGCGGAGCAGCAGGCCGGCGGTCTCGACGGCCTGGTCACCCAACCAGGACAACATCTTCAGTTGCCCACGCAGACCCGGTCGCGGCGTGATCCCGGCGACCATCCGCGCCCGGCCGGGGAGAACCGCGCAGGGGATCCCCGCCCGGCGCACCACCGGTGCCACGTCGGCCTGGGCGGTCATGGTCACCTGGTGGCCACGGGAGCGCAGGACATGCGCCACCCCGGTGAAAGGAGCGATGTCGCCGGTTGAACCGAGGACCGCGAGCAGGATCTTCATACTGCCTTCCGGGGCTGGGCGCAGGTGGAGGAGGAGGCCAGCCGGCCGCGCTCACGATACGCCCCGACGGCCCTCGGTGGGGACCGCCGTGACACCCGGGGTGCGCTGACGGGGGCGAGGGGCGCCGCCCGGGCTCAATGGGCCCGGGCGGGCAGCCGCCCAATGATGGCGCCACCCCGACGCTTCGCGGCCCTCCTTGGTGATGTCGGGTCGAGGGCACTCGCCTCGGCCGCCCGAGCGGTGGAACCCGGCCGACGGCGCGCAGAGGTGATCCCGGCTGGTGGATTACGCTGGACCTGGCGCACTCGAGTGAGGAGGACAATGGCCACTCCCACGGACCCGGATCGGGGCTGGCTCACGCGCAGGCTGTTCCCCGACGGCGAGGATCCGGATCCGCGTTTCTCGCTCGCCAATGAACGGACGTTTCTGGCCTGGATCCGGACGTCCTTGGCGCTGCTGGGCGGTGGGGTGGCCCTGGAGGCCTTCGGGCAGCAGGCCTTCCCCCTCCACCTCCGGTTCTGGACCGCGTTGGCGCTGATCGCCACCTCACTGCTGGTCTCGGCGTTCGCCTCGTGGCGTTGGTTCGTCGTGGAGCGGGCGGTGCGTCACGGTGTGCCGCTGCCGGTTCCCGCGGTGCTGCTGGTGGTGGCATTCGGACTGATCCTCTGCACGATCCTGGTCGTGATCCTTCTGGTGGGGTTGGGCGCGTGAGCGCGGTGCCGGTCCATGACGATCCCGGGCTGCAGCCTGAGCGCACCTCGCTCGCCTGGACCCGGACCACGCTGGCGCTGCTGGTGGTGGCGATCATCATGGCCCGGATGCTGACGGTCTACCGGATGCCGGTGGCCCCGGCGCTCGTCGTGGTCGCTGTCGTCATCACCGTGGTGGTCGCCGAGCAGACCCGGCGTCACGACCGCGCCGTGCAAGGGATCGCGGCCGGACGTCTACGGCTCGCGACGGCGTCAGTTCTCTCGCTGGGTCTCGGTTCGGTGGTCCTCGCCCTCATCGTGCTGGTGCCGTTGGCCGCCTGATCGCGGTCGCGGCATCCCACAGATACCCGCCGGCGGGATCGTCGTGCGGATCTGCGCGCCCGATCGGGGCGATCCGGCTAGGATCACTGGTGGAGTGAGTCACGCAACACAGGTCGGAGAACCCTCATGAACAAGCTCGCGCGCGGCGTAGTCGCGGGAGTCGCCTTGACGGCCGTCACCCTCACCGGGTGCACGAGGCCGCCCGCCGCTGCAGCCGTCGTCGAGGGAGTGCGTGTTCCCGACGAGCTTGTCCGTCAGACCGCGACCGTGCTGACCGGCGTCGTAGGAACCAATCCCGCCCTCGCGACGACGCAGGCGACCTATGATCTGACGCTCCACGAGGCTGCGCTGGTCATTGCTGATGAGAACAACCTGCGCGTGACCGACGGCGAGGTCCAACAGGTGCTCGACGGCTCGCAGATGCTTGCTGCGGCTGCCTCCGTCGAGGGCGGTTCGGCCTGGGCCCGCAGCATCGCCTACACCAACGTGGTGCTGGAGGATGTCGGCCGGGAGGCCTTCATCGAGGAGTTGCAGCAGCTCGATATCGAGATCAACCCGCGCTACGGCGTCTGGGACGCCGAGAACTACACCATCGCCAGCTCCAGCCTGGCTGTCGACGCTGCCAGCTGACGTGGCGACGGGGGTGCAGCGGCTCGCGGAGGTGATGCACACGCTGCGGCGGGAGTGCCCCTGGGATGCCCAGCAGACTCACGAGAGTCTCGTGACCTACTTGGTCGAGGAAGCCGCCGAGGTCGTCGAGGCGATCGAGGCCGGCGACGATACGCACCTGCGTGAGGAACTCGGCGACCTGCTGCTGCAGGTGGTCTTCCACGCCGAGATTGCTGCCGAGGAGGATCGGTTCACCCTCGATGACGTGGCCGATCAGGTCGCCGACAAGCTCATCCAGCGTCACCCCTACGTTTTCGGCACCGCGGCGGTACCGGAGGATCTGCACCGAACCTGGGAGGCGCGTAAACGCGCCGAGAAGGGTCGGACCTCCGCGCTGGACGGCATCCCGGGGGCGCTCGACACCCTCGCTCGCGCCACCAAGGTGGTGAGCCGATCGCGCCTGCACCAGGTGGCGGTCGAGCTTCCTGAGGAGCCGATCTCTGCTGAGGCGACCGGCCAGGAGATCCTCGCAGTGGTGGCGCGCGCCCAGGCTGCCGGGATCGACGCCGATCAGGCGACCCGCGCCGCCGTCCGGGCGCTGGAGACGCGGGTGCGCCAGACCGAGATGATCTCCTGATCCTCTGCGGGAAGGGAGGGCAGCGCTTCGCTCCTCGTCGAGCTTGGCCGGGGTGTTCGCCTCCACCCCGAACTTGCCTTAGTCGACTTGGTCTTGCATGATCGAGCGCATGTGCACGAAGCGAAGACGCATCTGTCGCGCCTTCTCCGTCGGGTCGAAGGCGGAGAGATCATCGTGATCCGACGCGGCGACATGCGGGTGGCCATTCTCAGCGGATTCCCTGCCGTCAGGGGCCAGCGCACCATCTGGGGTGACCTCAGAGGGCAGATGCCCGAGGGCTTCGACGAGCCCGTCGCTGACTTCAACGCCTACACCGTGTGAACCGG
>JBKEBV010000200.1:0-5556 GCA_047973315.1 Propioniciclava sp. | reverse complement strand
CAGCCGACGGCCCGACCCGAGCCGCCGCCGCTGCTGGCGGGGGGGATCCGGGGGTGGGAGCACCGGGCGTGATCCCGCCCTGCTCGGCCATGTGGAGGCGCCGTTCGATCCGGTCGAGGCGGGCATGGACCCCACGCTCGTCGGTGTCGGCGCCGGGAAGCAGCACTCGCGCGCACATGAGTTCGAGGTGGAGTCGCGGCGCCGTCGTCCCCCGCATGCCGCTCAGGCCTTCGGCCATCACCTCGGCGGCCCGGGTCAGCTCGCCGGCTCCCATCCCGGCAGCCTGCGTGGTGAGCCGCTCGCCCTGGTCACCGGCGACGTCGACCAGTCCGGTCTCCAGGGCGTCAGGGACGGCGGCGACGATGATCAGGTCACGCAACCGGCGCAGCAGGTCCTCGGCGAAACGTCGGGGGTCCTGCCCCACCTCCATGACCCGGTCGATGGCGGCGAACACCCCCTCGGCGTCACCGGCGGCGAAGGCGTCCACCATCTGGTCCAGCAAGCTGTCGGGGGTGTAACCGAGCAACCCGGTCGCCTGGGTGTAGGCGACCCCGTCCGGACCGGCACCACCCAGCAGCTGGTCCAGGACCGACAGCGAGTCGCGCACCGAACCGGCGCCGGCCCGCACCACGAGCGGGAGCACGGTCGGGTCGACGCTCACCCCCTCGTCGACGCACACCTGCCCCAGGTAGCCCGACAGGATCCGGGGCGGGACCAGCCGGAAGGGATAGTGGTGGGTGCGCGACCGGATCGTCCCGATCACCTTCTCCGGCTCGGTGGTGGCGAAGATGAACTTCACATGGGGCGGCGGCTCCTCGACCACCTTGAGCAGGGCGTTGAACCCGGCAGTGGTGACCAGATGGGCCTCGTCGATGATGTAGATCTTGTAGCGACTGTGCACCGGAGCGAAGAACGCGCGCTCACGCAGGTCCCTCGCCTCGTCGACGCCGCCATGAGAAGCGGCGTCGATCTCGATGACATCGATGCTGCCCGCTCCGCCACGGGCGAGATCCCGACAGCTCTGGCACACGCCGCACGGCGTGGGCGTGGGCCCGTCGACGCAGTTCAGGCAGCGCGCCAGGATCCGGGCCGATGAGGTCTTGCCACACCCACGTGGCCCGCTGAACAGGTAGGCGTGGTTGACCCGGTTGTTGAGCAGCGCCCGCCGGAGAGGTTCGGTGACATGGTCCTGCCCGATGATCTGGTCGAAGGTCTCGGGCCGGTAGCGGCGGTACAGCGCGAGCGGCGCCTCCGGGCGATCGGATGCCGACGGCTCAGAGGCCGCCGATTCGGCGACCGGCCGCTCTGGCGTCGGTGGTGCGATCTCGGGCGGTTCGGCGGCCGGATCTGCTGGTTCGGGCGTCGGGGCTTCGAAGGCCGACGGTTCGAGGCCAGCCGACCCGTCGGGATCGACCGGTTGCGCCAGCACGACGTCGTCGGGATCCTCGGGTTCCTCCAGCGGGATCTCGTCCATGCTGCCGAGATCGACGCCCGTGTCGGGATCGTTGGCGGCGACGGGCTCGGTGGGCAGGATCAACTCGTCAGGCTGGGTGCCGAAGAGGTCGGGGCCGTCCTGCTCGAAGGCCAGGAGCCCTTCATTCTCGGGCTCTGCTGCGTCGCGCCCCCATTGATCCTCTGCCACGTGCGACACCTTACGTGCCCGGGCCGACGGTCCACCACGGGCGTGAGAAGGCCCCCGCGCACCTGGAAGAGCTCACTTACCCTTGCTGCCTTCCGGCCCTGGGGGAGTTGGGCGAGGTACCACCGCGCGGGGACCGTCATCCATGCTAGCGGATCCTGGCCGAGCCTCGTCACCAGGCGGGTGCTGCAGGACCGCTGGCGCGAAACGGGCGTTGTCGAGGACCGGGAGCGCGGCCCGCGCGGCGCTCACGGCCGCGAGGTCGAGGTCGGCCACCACCAGGGCGGGCTCAGGGCCTGCCTCGGCGATCACCTCCCCCAGCGGTCCGACGATCAGACTGTGGCCGACCCCGGTCGGCGAACCCTCACCGACGTCCACGCCGACCGACCGCGGATCGGCCTGGCCGACACCGACCACATAGCAGGTGGTGTCGAGAGCGCGGGCGATGCAGAGTTGGCGCCACTGCTCGACCTTGCCCGGCCCGTTCGCCCAGGAGGCGGGCACGACGATGACGGCGGCACCCTGACCGGCGAGCAGGGTGAACAGGGCCGGGAACCGGAGGTCGTAGCAGATGGCCAGGCCGACGTCAGCGTCGGCGATCCGGGTGATGACCGGGCGCGATCCCTCCTCGACGTGCCGTGACTCGACGAAACCCCAGGCGTCGAACAGGTGGATCTTGTCGTAGCTCGTGTCGGCACCGGCGCCGGCGACCAGCACCGTGTTGCGGGCCCGCCGACGTCGACGTCCGTCCGGCTCGGTGATCGAAGAACCCGGGGTGAACATTCCGACGACGACGGTGAGATCCAGCCCGTGGGCGATCGCGCGGATCCCGGTGGCGAACGGGCCGTCCAGCGGTTCGGCGACCTCGGTGGAACGCCGTCGGAAGGAGGCCATGGTCGCCTCCGGGAAGAGCACCACCTCAGCCCCGGCGTCAGCGGCGCGCTGCGCCTGGGAGCGCACCAGGCCGAGGTTCTCCCGCGGGTCGGTCGCGGCGAGGATCTGGGCGAGGGCGACGCGCATAATTCAGGCCAGTTCAACCCGCGGGCCGGCACCGCGGATCGCAGCGGCAGCGGAGGCGGCGAGGCCGCCGTCGGTGACCAGGACGTCCACCTCGTCGACGGCGGCGAACTGGACCAGGTGGTCGGCGTCGAACTTGCTCGAGTCGGCCAGGACGAGCACCTGGTGGGCGCTGCTCGCCATCGCCTGCTTGATCGACGCCTCACTCGGGTCGGGGGTGGAGAAGCCGTGGCCGACCGAGAAGCCGTTGGCGCCGAGGAGGGCGACATCGACGTGGAGCCGGTCCAGGGCCCGGAAGGTTTCCGCGCCAACGGTCGCCTGGGCGATACCACGGACCTGCCCGCCGAGCAGCAGCACGTCGATGTCGGCGCGGGAGGACAGGGCGGCCGCGACCGGCACCGAGTTGGTCACGACGAGGTGGACCCAACTGGGCAGCAGCGAACACAGCCGCGCGGTGGTCGTCCCCGCGTCGACGAGGACCGTCAGGCGTTCGCGGCGCGGGAGGAGGGTGACCGCGCGGTGGGCGATGGCGAGTTTCTCCTCCCGGTGGGACACCTCGCGCATCCCGATAGGTGCCTCGGTGAGATGCAACTTCTCCGAGGGCACCGCGCCGCCGTGGACCCGACTCAGCAGGCCGCGCTCGGCAAGGGTGTCCAGGTCGCGCCGGATGGTCTCGGGGGTCACCTCAAACCGCTGGGAAAGCTCGGCCACCGAGACCCGCCCCAACTCGCGGGCACGGGTGACGATCTCGTGCTGCCGTTCCTCTGCGTACATCGGGGCCCCCTGTGCAAGGACGTCGCGAACCCGGGCGTTCGCCACGCAAGCACTCATGGGTATAGCGACTTTGTCTTGCCCGGGCAAGTAGCGAACCCGCTAGGCTGCTGCAGACCATTTACCTCGTTGTGGAGGACCCCTTATGCAGAACACACCTGTCCGGGGAACCGGCGTCGTCGCAGGTTTCGCCTACGCCCCTGCCGCGTGGACCCAGCCCGCTCCCGTCCCGCCCCAGTCCACCCAGGACGTCGCCGAGAACGAGCGTCCGACGGAGGTGGAGCGGTTCAAGGCCGCTTCGGCCACCGTGGCTGACCGGTTCACCGAGCGGGCCAGCGCCGCGACAGGTGTGGCCGCGAACGTGCTGGGCGCCACGGCCGCCCTGGCCCGGGACCGCGGCTGGAACCGGGCGGCGGTCAAGCTCATCAACTCCGGCAGCGCTGCGGAGAAGGCCACCACCCAGGCGATCGACCAGTTCGTGGCGCAGTTCGAGAAGCTCGGCGGGCTGATGGCCGAGCGCACCACCGATCTACGCGATATCCGCAATCGGGTCGTGGCTGAGCTGATGGGACTGCCCGAGCCGGGTGTCCCTCAGCCGACTTCGCCGGTGGTGCTCTGCGCGGAGGACCTGGCGCCGGCCGACACCGCTGGCCTCGACCCGACCCTGGTGCGCGCCCTGGTGACCCGTCTCGGCGGCCCGACGAGCCACACCGCGATCATCTCCCGCCAGCTCGGCATTCCGTGCATCGTCGCCGCGGCCGCGCTGGACACCGTCGAGGACGGAACACCGATCCTCATCGACGGGACCAGCGGGGTGATCACCCCGAATCCGGATCCGGCCGAGGCCGAGAAGCTGGTCAAGGAGGACGCCGAACTGCGCGAACAGATCCGGGCCTGGCGCGGCCCTGCGGTCACCGCCGACGGTGTCAGCGTGCAACTGCTGGCCAACGTGCAGGACGGCAATGCGGCCCGCAACGCCTCGGGCAGCGAGGCCGAGGGAGTGGGCCTGTTCCGGACCGAGCTGTGCTTCCTCAGCGCGCAGACCGAACCGTCGGTGAACGAGCAGGCCGGTATCTACGGTGAGGTCTTCGCGGCTTTCGAGGGCAAGAAGGTCGTCGTCCGTACCCTCGACGCCGGTTCGGACAAGCCGGTCCCCTTCGCCAACCACACCGACGAGGAGAACCCGGCTCTGGGGGTTCGCGGCATCCGGCTCGGCTGGACCAATCCGGGGCTGATCGACCGCCAGCTCGACGCGATCGAGAAGGCTGCCGAGGACAACGGCGTGAAGGAGGCCTGGGTGATGGCTCCCATGGTCGCCACGGTCGACGAGGCCTACGAGTTCGCCGAGAAGTGCCGTGAGCGGAACCTCAAGCCGGGCATCATGGTCGAGGTTCCCGCGGTCGCGATGCTGCCGGACGCGTTCCTCGCCGAAGTTGAGTTCTTCTCCATCGGCACCAATGACCTGACCCAGTACACGATGGCGGCCGACCGGATGGCCAGCGAGTTGGCGATGCTGACCGATCCGTGGCAGCCGGGTGTGCTTCGGCTCATCCAGAATGCGGCCGATGCCGGCAAGCGGGCCGACAAGCCTGTCGGCGTGTGCGGTGAAGCCGCCGCCGATCCGCTGCTCGCCTGCGTCCTCATCGGGTTGGGCATCACCTCACTGTCGATGGCGGTCACCGCGATTCCCGGTGTCGGGGTTCAGCTGGGCAAGGTCACCTTGGAGCAGTGCCAACAGGCGGCCACCCAGGTCGTCGGTGCCCGCAACTCCCGCGACGCCAAGGATCTCGCCGCCAAGCTGCTGGGCTGACCTCGCACCGACCTGCTCTGATCCTGAGGTTCAGCCAAAGGCCACAACGCCGAGCACGGGGGGTCCTCGCGCGACGCGCCATTGGTCACCTCAGCCGACGTCGTCGCTCGCGGGGTTCTGCGCGCTCAGCAGCCATGACCACTGTCTGCGCTCGCGCCAAGCGGTGCACCGGCGGCCGGCAAGGCTCAGGGCCGATTGGAGACCGAGGCTGACTCTCGGCTACGATGACCGGCGGAGGATTCGCCTAGAGGCCTATGGCGCTCGGTTGGAAACCGGGTTGGGTTCACGCCCTCACGAGTTCGAATCTCGTATCCTCCGC
>JBKEBV010000218.1:0-3473 GCA_047973315.1 Propioniciclava sp. | reverse complement strand
GCCGTCACCGGCTTCACCGCCGTCGGCATCGACGTCTCGACCCAACTCGGGCGGGCGCTGCTGCCCTTCGGTATCTTCGTGGTGGGCCTGTCACTGGTGCTGCTCACCATGGTCTTCCGATCGTTGTGGGTTCCGCTCAAGGCGGCGCTCGGATACGTCCTCAGCGTCTGCGCTGCCTTCGGTCTGGTCGCCCTCGTCTTCAACGACGGTATCGGCCGTCAGCTCATCAACCTCCACGAGCTGCAACCGGTCATCTCGTTCCTGCCGATCATGCTGATGGGCATCCTCTTCGGCCTGGCCATGGACTACGAGGTGTTCCTGACCACGCGGATGCGCGAGGAGTACGTTCACGGAAACCACGACACCCCCGTCGAGGAGGGCTTCGTCCACTCCGCCAAGGTGGTCGTCGCCGCCGCCCTGATCATGGTCTCGGTGTTCGGCTTCTTCATCCCCGAGGGGGACACGACCCTGAAGCCGATCGCCTTCGGCCTGGCCATCGGTGTGGCCATCGACGCCTTCATCGTCCGGATGACGTTGGGACCGGCGGCGATGAAGCTGCTGGGTGCGCGGGCCTGGCACCTGCCACGGTGGTTGGAACGGCGCCTTCCGGTGCTCGATGCCGAGGGCGAGGCATCACCCAGGAACTCGCCCTCGCTGACTGGCCGGCACCCGGGGCGACCCAGCTGATCTATGGCGAGGGCCTCGGCGTGACCACATCTGCAGGCACCGAGCTCTTCGCCGGGTCCCCCTCGACGTCCAGCCCGGCAACCCGCTGGTGATCACCGGTGAGGAGGCCGGACGCCGCGCCCTGCGGCTCGCCCTCACCAGGCGGCTCGCCCTCACCAGCGGGAGGCTCAAGCTCCTCGGAGTGGTCCAACCGCAGGAAAGCGGTCAGCTCCGACGCCGCCCGCACTCTCGCGCGCCCCGGCGGCGACCCTGGTGGCCGGCCCACCGTCGTGCTGGGGGTGTCCGATCCGCGGGCCGCCGATGATTGCTCCCATCCCGCGTGCCCGACGGGGACGCACTCACCCTCGGAGGTGTCTGATGAACGCATCCACGCACCGTCCCGGCTGGGCGACGGTCCTGGCCCTGCTGCTGGTCCCGGCGCTGCTCGCCGGCGGTTTCCTGTGGGGAACCTGGCGAAGCGACGACCGGCTCGGCGAGGTCCGGGCCGGCATCGTGAACGGCGACGAGGGGGTGACCATCAACGGGCAACCCATGCCGTTGGGCCGCCAGCTCGCCGCCGGCATCGTCGACACCGAGCGTGAGCAGAACATCACCTGGGTGCTCGCCAACACCGACGCGGCCAGCACCGGTCTGGGCGATGGCACCTATGCCGCGGTTGTGACCATCCCGGAGAACCTCTCTACGGCCGCCACCTCGTTCGCCAAGCCGGTGGCTGAGGCCGGACAGGCCACCCTCACCGTCGAGACCTCGGCCATCATCGGGATCAACGAGACCGCCCTGGGTCAGGCCATCACCTTTGCTGCGGTCAACTCGCTCAACGAATTCCTCGCCCAGGAGTACCTCACCAACGTCTACCTAGCCTTCAACGACCAGAGCGTCGCGATGGCAGACCTCGTCTCGGGCACCCGTGAACTCGCCGACGGCGCCATCGAGCTGGCCGATGGCAGCGCGGCCTCCGCCTCGGGCGCCCGGGAGCTGGCCGACGGCCTGCAGACCGCCTCCCTTGGGGGGACCGAGCTTCGGTCGGGGTCGCAGGCGTCGGCGTCCGGCGCTCGTGAACTGACCACCGGCGCGACGGCGCTCGCCGACGGCGCCAACTCCTGGGTGTCCGGCGCCCGCGCCTATGGCACCGGTGCCGACACCTTCGCCTCCGGCATGACCGACTACGCCGACGGTGCGCACACGTTCGCCTCCGGTGCGGGGACCTACGCCGACGGCGTCGGGGAGTACGCCGGCGGGATCAACGCCACCGTGACCCCCGTCCTCCACGCGATCCAGGTGCTGCCCGAATGGGGTGACTGGCGGCCGGCATCGGGGCGGCGATCGGTGATGCTCCCGACATCCCCGCGCTGGTCGACCAGGCCGCACAGGCGGTCGCCGGCATCCGGACCTTCTTCGAGACCGTCCAGGGGCTCCAGGCGCCCGCCCACACCACGGCGACCGCGGTCACCGCAGCGGCCGAGACGGCCGGAACCTATGCCGATGGTGGGGCGTGTTGCCCCGCACCGTACGCCGACGACCCGGCGCTGTGTGAGGCCTACCGCGCTGGCGCCCAGGAGGCCGGAGGGGCGGTCGCGGCCAGCTTGGACGCCGACACCGTCGCTGCGGCGATGACCGTCGATGCGACCCTGACGGCCCTCGACGCCGGGGCGCCCGAACTGCTCGGCATGATCGGTGTGCTGGAGGGCAATCTTGCCCAGCTGGCTGCCTGGGCACCGCAACTGCAGGAGGCCTACGACGTGCTGGCCGCCGAACTGCCACCCGGTGAGACCCCGGCGACCAAGGCCGAGGCGCTCTTGTCGCAGCTCATCGCCGGCGGGCAGCAGCTCACCGCCGGCGGGCAGGAACTCGCGGCCGGCGCCGATCAGCTCGCCCGGGCGGTGACTCTCGGGGCATCGCCGACGATCGCGATCCTGACTCTGGTCGGGTGGTCGCTGGTGGCCTTCGTCGGCTCGCTGGTGGCGGTTCATCGCGCCAGGACGGTGCGCGCGGACGCGCTGGTGGCCGCACGGTAGCTGCAGGGGCGGCGCAGTCACCGCAGCTCGAACCCGTCCTGGGCCGGCCCGCAGCGGCGGCGCGCGGGTGCGATCAGACCAGAGCGGGGGAGTGGGGGCCGCACCCGGGCGCGGCGGCCCCCACGTCGGTGTAGGACAGACCCTTCCACTCAATTGTCCGCTCGATGATCACCGCCGGATCCAGCGGATCGGCGCGTACGCCGTCGGGATACTCGGCCAGCCACATGCCGGTCGATGCCGGCGCCAGCCACCAGCGGTGGTTGACGGTGTCCCACTGCATCGGGTGCTGCGCCTCGGCGCAAGTGAGGAAGGCCAGATGGGTGCGGGTGTCCCGGGCGGCGATGTGCTCCGGCGTCGACCAGGCGCAGCGGGCCCTCGTGTCCGCCAGAAAGACGGTGGGTATCCCATGGGAACGGGGGAGCCAGACGGTGTAGCGCGCGTCGGTGGGGAACGGGTTGCCATGGTCGCCGGGCGCGCCGACGGCGTCGGTCGGCGTTAACCGCCAGAAGGTGCCAGAGCTCGCCTCGACGCGGGAGGTGGTCGGCAGCCCGAAGACGAGCGCGGGCAAACCCCCGTCTCCGGAGAAGCAACTGACGTGGAACCGGCCCTCCGGGGTCGCCGACGGGGTCGAGGCCGCCATCGCTGGGGCGGCGGCGCCGGCGAGCGTCGCGGGGTGGGCCCAGACCGCCGAGACGCGCCGATTCAGGATGGCCGTGTTCGCGTGTGCTGATGTCACCAACGACCGGGCCATGGTGACTCCTTCCCGTGAGT
>JBKEBV010000195.1:0-2324 GCA_047973315.1 Propioniciclava sp. | reverse complement strand
GCGCTGCTGGCGTTCTTCCTCGAGTCCACGTTCCTCGGTCTGTGGATCTTCGGCTGGGACAAACTGCGCCGCGGCGTCCACCTGGCGTGCATCTGGCTGGCCGCGATCGGGACGATGCTCTCGGCGATCTTCATCCTCGCCGCGAACAGCTTCATGCAGAACCCGGTCGGCGCCACCTACAACCCGGTCACCGACCGCGCGGAGATGACCGACTTCGTCGCGGTGATGACCAATCCGGTGTTCCTGGCCAGCTTCCCGCACCAGATCGCGGCCTCCTACATGACCGCAGGCGGGTTCGTCCTGCTGGTTGCTGGCTACCACCTGGCCAAGCTGAACAAGGCCGACCGCTCCGAGCAGGAGGAGAAGGATCTGGGCGCCTACCGCTGGGCGGCCAAGTTCGGCGCCTGGGTGCTGCTGGTGGCCGGCGTCGGCATCATCGTCAGCGGCGACCACCAGGGCAAGGTGATGTACGACGTCCAGCCGATGAAGATGGCCGCCGCCGAGGCCCTCTACGAGACCGCCGGCGGTGAGGGCGAACCGATGGCACGTTTCTCGATCCTCACCATCGGCAGCCTCGACGGCAGTGAGCCGCTGTTCGAGATCACCGTTCCCGGAATCCTCGGATTCCTCGCCGAGGGCGACCCCGGCGCCGAGGTGCAGGGCATCAACAACCTCCAGGCGGAGTACGCCGCCGGTGGGCTGGTCAACCCCGACAACGAGCTGCAGCAGGCCTACGCCGACAAGCTCGCCACCGTCGGCATCACCGATTTCGTGCCCAACATCCCGATCAGCTACTGGAGCTTCCGGATCATGATGACCCTGGGCTTCATCGCCATCGCCATCGCCGCCGTCGCCTTGTGGATGCTGCGCAAGGACCGGCTCCCGCGCGACACCTGGTGGTGGAAGGCGGGCATGCTCATCGCCTTCCTCGCACCACTGTTCGGCAAGTCGGTCGGCTGGATCTTCACCGAGATGGGACGCCAACCGTGGATCGTCGCCGGGGTGCTGCCGACCGCCACCGCGGTCTCGCCAGGCGTGGGCGCCGGGCCGATGCTGTTCACCATGATCGGCTACACCGTCCTCTACGGCGCCCTCGCCGTGGTCGAGGTCGGACTTATGATCAAGTACGTCAAGCTCGGCATGCCCGCTGAGGTTCCCCCCGTCGAGATCAAGGGTGAGGACGACGTCCTCTCCTTCGCCTACTGAGCAGGAGCACTGTTCTGATGTTGCTCGCAGCAGATCCCAGCACCCTCCAGATCGTCTGGTTCGCCCTCATCGCCGTCCTCTGGATCGGCTACCTCATTCTGGAAGGCTTCGACTACGGCGTCGGCATGCTCATCCCCGTCCTCGGCAGGTCCGAGAAGGAACGGCGCGTGATCGTCAACACCATCGGCCCGCTGTGGGACGGCAACGAGGTGTGGCTGCTGACCGCCGGCGGCGCCATGTTTGCCGCCTTCCCCGGGTGGTACGCCACCTTGTTCTCGGGCCTCTACCTCCCGTTGTTCCTCATCCTGGTCGGCCTGATCATCCGCGGCGTCGCCTTCGAGTACCGGGCCAAGCATCCCGAGGCGAGCTGGCGCCACCGTTTCGACACGATGGCGGCCACCGGTTCCCTCATCGTCCCTCTCGTGTTCGGCGTCGGTTTCGGCAACTTCATCATCGGCATGCCGGTGGGTCTGGCCGAGGGATCGGAGTCGTTGTACGTCTACACCGGCGGGTTCTGGCACCTGTTCAGCCCGTTCGCGCTCCTCACCGGTGTCTGTCTGGTCGCGCTTTTCCTGTTCCACGGCGCCAACTTCCTCGCCCTCAAGACCCGCGGCAGCGTGCACGACAACGCGGTGCGATTCGCCACCAGGGCCGGTCTGGTGTCCATCGGGCTGGGTGCCATCTTCGTGCTGTGGTCCAACCTCGCCTACCCGGTGGCCCTGAGCCCGGCACTCGGCTGGCTCCTCGGCGGCGTCGCCGCCGTCGGCCTGGTCGGCAGCTGGCTGGCCATCCGCGCCCGGCGGGACGGCTGGGCGTTCGTGGCCACCACCGCTGCGATCCTCGCGGTGGCGGTCTGGATCTTCGCCCGGATGTGGCCGAACCTCGGCTTCGACAACACCGCCGTCGCTGTCCCGCTGGACAGGGTCACCGCAGCATCCACCGACATGACGCTGACGATCATGACCTGGGCCGCGGCGATCTTCGTTCCAGTCGTGCTCGCCTACCAGGCCTGGACGATCTGGATCTTCCGGAAACGGATCAGTACCAAGAACATTCCTGACGAGGTGACCGTAGCCGCGTAGTCTGGTTCGGTGCCTCAACCCACCAGAACCGACGAG
>JBKEBV010000191.1:0-21590 GCA_047973315.1 Propioniciclava sp. | reverse complement strand
CTCCACGGTGAGACCCGGTGGGCACCCGAACAGCACCAGCAGGGCGGGCTCACCCTGGCCGAGGCGGTCGCCGCGGTGGGGGACGGGCTGCGGCAGGGGATGGCAGAGGCGGCGAGCCTGGGGACGCCGATCGTGGCCCGGCAGCTGCTGACCGCCCTGCGGCACCAGCCGCCGAACGCGGAACTCGCCGCGCTGGCCGCGGCCGGCGAACCGCACCTGGTGTGCGGTTTCGACATCGCCGGTCCGGAAGACGGCTTCCCGGCCAGCCTGCACGCCGCGACGCTCGGATATCTGCGCGACCGCTGGGTTCCGATCACCATCCATGCCGGGGAGGCGGCTGGCACCGACTCCATCGCCGGAGCCCTGCAGCAGGGTGCTCTGCGCCTGGGCCACGGTGCCCGACTGGTCGAGGACATCGCCGGTGAGGCCGACGAGGTCCGTCTGGGTGCGGTCGCCACCTGGGTGCGCGACCGCCAGATCCCGCTGGAACTCAGCCCGAGTTCGAACCTGCAGACCGGGATCGCGGCGACGATGGCCGACCATCCGTTCGGTCGGCTGGCCGACCTCGGGTTCGCCGTCACGGTGAACTGCGACAATCGGCTGATGAGCCGGACCACGATGAGCCGGGAGATGCACCTGCTGAGTGAGGCCTTCGGCTACGACGTCGACGATCTGCTCGGGTTCACCCGCAACGCCGCACGCGGGGCGTTCCTGCACCTCGACGAGCGGGGCGACCTCCTGGACCGGATCGCCGCCGCTTCGCCGCGCTGAACTGAGGATCGGTCAGGTGAAGAGCTTGACGCCGAGCCCGTGGGCGACGATCCCGGCGATGCCGAGGCCGACGGCCGAGCCGACCACCGCGTAGGCCGCATAGGCGAGCACCCGGCGACCCTGGGCCTGCTGACGGACCCCCAGGCTGAACAGCGCCGGCAGCCCGGCACCCAGGACCAGCCCAATCAGGAGAACTTTCCACACGGCGTCGATGGCCGCCATCACCTGGGTCATGCCGCCTTCACGCTCTCGTCGGTGAGGTGCTCGTTCTCAGCAATGCCGGCCTCAGGATTCCAGTCGGCGTTCACATTGCGGAAGTCAACGCGGGCCCGGCGCGATGCCACCCACATCCACAGACCCATCGCCGCCATGATGGCCACGATGGTGGCCGGGCCGATGATGGCACCCAAGGCATGCCCGATGAACCACATGGCCGCTCCGACCAGACCGGCGCTGGGGAGCGTGATCAGCCAAGCCATCGCCATCCGCCCGGCCACGCCCCAGCGGACCTCGGCCCGACGGCCCACGCCGGAGCCGAGGATCGAACCGGTCGCCACGTGGGTGGTGGACAGCGCGAACCCGAGCTGGGAACTGGACAGGATCACCGCGGCGGAGGCGGCTTCGGCGGCCATTCCCTGGGGCGGGGAGAGCTCGGTGAGTCCCTTGCCCATCGTGCGGATGATCCGCCAACCGCCGAGCCAGGTTCCCAGGGCGATGGCGATCGCGCAGACAACCTTCACCCAGAACGGGATCGCGTGGGTATCGGTCCACACGCCCGCACCGATCAGGGCGAGCGTGACGACACCCATCGTCTTCTGGGCGTCATTGGCGCCGTGGGCGAGGGAGACCAGGGAGGCAGTGCCGACCTGCCCCCAGCGGAAGCCCGCGTCCATGGCGTTCTTCGCCACCCCGCGGGAGATCCGGAAGACCAGCCAGGTGCCGGCCATGGCGATCAGTCCGGCGATGACTGGGGAGGCCAGCCCGGGCAGGACGACCTTGCCGACGACGCCGTCGAGCTTGGCGCCCTCACCCACCCATTTCACCGCGCTCGGCCCGAGCCCGGCGATGGTGGCACCGATGAGGCCGCCGAACAGGGCGTGGGACGAACTCGAGGGCAGACCCTTGAGCCAGGTGAACAGGTTCCAGGTGATCGCGCCGGCGAGTCCCGCGAGCAGCACCATGAGGAGATCGTGACCACCGTTGTCGAGGAGATCCGCCCGCGGCGAGCCGTCGGGATTCTGGATCCTGATGATCGCATTGGTCACGGTCAGGGCGACCTCGACCGAGAGAAAGGCGCCGACCAGGTTGAGGATCGCCGACAACCCGACTGCCACCCTCGGTGTCAGGGCACGGGTCGCGATGGACGTCGCCATGGCGTTGGCCGTGTCATGAAAACCGTTCGTGAAGTCGAACAACAGCGCGGTTCCGACCGCGAGAATAAGCAGGACCAGCTCTGGGGTCACGATGCGATGGTAGCGGTGTTGACCCCCTTCGTTCACCCGCGTGTCAGAAAGTTGCTTTTCGCCCGGTCGGTCGCGCTCGGCCACCCCACCGCGACCGGGTGATTCGTCGCTGGCTGAGGCCGTGACCGGTCCGGTGCCGGGGCGTCAGCAGCCGGTCGTCCTGCAATAGACTCCCAGCCATGAGTTCTCGCATCCTCACCTGTGCCGCGTGGCCGTACGCGAACGGTCCCCGGCACATCGGGCACGTCTCCGGCTTCGCGGTTCCGGCCGACGTCTTCTCCCGCTATCAGCGGATGCGGGGCAACGAGGTGCTGATGGTGTCGGGCACCGACGAGCACGGCACCGCGATCCAGGTGAAGGCCGAGTCCGAGGGGCTCACCGCCCGCGAGACCGCCGACAAGTACCACCAGGTGATCGTGGAGGATCTCCAAGGTCTGGGTTTGTCCTACGACCTCTACACCCGTACGACGACGGCGAACCACGCCCGGGTGGTGCAGGAACTGTTCCGGTCGCTGTATCGCAACGGCTACGTGGTGACAAAGAAGCAGATGGGCGCGTTGTCCCCCTCCACCGGCCGGACGCTGGCCGACCGCTACATCGAGGGGACCTGCCCGATCTGTGGCTACGAGGGCGCCCGTGGCGATCAGTGCGACAACTGTGGCAACCAGCTTGACCCGATCGACCTGATCAACCCTCGCAGCCGGATCAACGGCGAGGTGCCCGAGTTCGTCGAGACCGAGCACTTCTTCCTGGATCTCCCTGCGCTGGCCGAGGCGCTCCAGGCCTGGCTGGAGACCCGGGAGGACTGGCGGCCCAATGTCATCCGGTTCAGCCGTGAGTTCGCCAAGGAGCTGAAGCCGCGCGCGGTCACCCGGGACCTCGACTGGGGAGTCACCATCCCCGTCGAGGGCTGGGAGGACGCCGACATGAAGCGGATCTATGTGTGGTTCGATGCGGTGACCGGTTACCTCTCGGCGTCGGTGGAGTGGGCTGCGCGGGTCGGGCGTCCGGACTCGCGGCGCGACTGGTGGACCGGCGGGCAGGCCCGCTCCTACTACTTCAGGGGCAAGGACAACATCACCTACCACACCGTCATCTGGCCCGGCATGCTGACCGGCGCCAACGGGGAGGGCTCCCGCGGCGGGACACCGAGCGAGTTCGGGGTGCTCGATCTTCCCACCGAGATCGTCAGCTCGGAGTTCCTCACCATGTCGGGATCGAAGTTCTCCAGCTCCCGCAACCAGGTCATCTACGTGCGCGATTTCCTCGCCGAGTTCGGTCCGGACGCGCTGCGCTACTACATCGCCGTCGCCGGACCCGAGAACCAGGACACCGACTTCACCTGGGAAGAATTCGTCCGCCGGATCAACTTCGAGCTGGCGAACGAGTGGGGCAACCTGGTCAACCGGTCCGTCGCTATGGCACACAAGAATGTCGGGTCGATCCCGGCGGCGACGGACCTGACCGCCACCGACACCGACCTGCTGGCCGCCTCGCGGCAGGCCTTCACCACCGTGGGAGACCTGCTGGAGCGGGCCCGGTTCAAGCAGGCGATCACCGAGGCGATGCGCATCGTCGGCCTAGCGAACAAATACCTCTCCGAGTCGGAGCCGTGGAAGAAGAAGGACGATCCGCAGCGCCGGGACACCATCCTCCATGTCGCCCTGCAGGTGGTCAGCGACGCCAATACGCTGCTGACGCCGTTCCTGCCGCACGCCGCCCAGAAGGTCTTCGCCGCGCTCGGCGGTCAGGGGGTATGGGCCGCCCAGCCTGAGATTCTCCTCGTCGAGGAGGAGGGGGCGCCCAGCTACCCAGTTCTCACCGGAGACTACGCCGCCGAGCAGGCGGTCTGGGAGTCGCGCCCGGTGGCTGTCGGGACGCCGTTGGCCAAGCCGACCCCGATCTTCGCCAAGCTGGACGAGAAGCTGGGGCAGACCGGGCCCGCCTGGGCTCCGGTCAGCTCCGTCTGACCACCTCGAACCCGATCAGCTGGGCCCGGTGTAGGCGCGCAGTGCGGGTTCGGCGGCATAGACCTCGAAGACGGCCCGGGCCCCGGCCGGGTTGACGTGGTTGTCATCGGAGTAGATGAGGTATCCGTCGCGCAGCATGGAGCAGGTTGCTCCCGGGCACAGATGCTCCCAGGTGGGCACGGTCGCCGCACCGTACTCATCGGCGATCGCGGTCAGGATGGCGCGATCCTCAGCCCGCTCCCGGGCTGACGTGGCTGCCGGCTGCTCGCACCGGGGCACCGGCACCACCGGGGCGATGCGGTACCCGCACTGGAAGGCGTTGAAGGCGAAATCGGGGACGTCATCAGGCAGCAGGACGGTCTTGCCGGCCTGCCGCAGTGTCGCGACCGCAGCGGTGATGCTGGCCCGGTTCTCGGCGTCGCGGCGCAGGTCCTTGGCCCTCCAGAAGAAGGTGAGCACCACGACCTCCACCTGCGGGTCGGCGGCGACGTCGGCTGCGGTGGCGGCCAACACGTCGGGGTTGCCCAGCGCCCGGGGCCCCAGACGGCTGACCAGGCCCACATTGGTGTTCGGCATGCCGGCGACGAACCCCGGGAAGACCGACTGTGCGTGGCTGTCACCCACCACGACCACCCGGAGCGGTTCGCCCGGGCGTGTCTGCAGGCAGGGCGCGTTGGTCGAGGAATGGGCGGCCAGATCGGGATAGGGGCAGTCACCGTCGAGGTCCTCCAGGCTGGGAGCGGTCGCGACGAACGCAGGAGTGGTGTGGGCGGGGTGCGCCACCAGGAGGGGGCTGAGCCAGCCGGTGGCGAGCAGCATCGCCGCGGTGCTGATCCCGACGGGGGCGAGGAGGTGGCCGGCGTAGCGGCGCACCATGACCGGCCAGGAGAGGATCCCACCGTGACGGTGGCGTTCTTCCACGGTGCGGTAGCTCCACCAGGCGGGGAGGGTGGCCAGCGCGGCCGCGATGGTGGTGGCGGCGAGACTGGCTGGCCACAGGGTGGCGGCGAAGACGATGAGCGGCCAGTGCCACAGGTAGAGCGAGTAGGAGCGGTCGCCGATGGCGACCGGAACCCGGTGGGACAGGGCGCGGGTGATCGGGGTGGTGATGCTACCCGCGGCGATGAGGACGGCGGTGCTGATGACCGGGAGGAGGGTGGCCTTGCCGGGGAACGGGGTGGTGTCGTTGATGAGAACGAACGAGGCCGCGATCCCGGCGAGTCCGAGGATCTGGCCGCTGCCAGCCAGCACGCGGGGAAGCCGCGACCAGTAGGGGGTGGTGAGGGCGACGGCCGCGCCGGCGGCGAACTCCCAAGCCCGGTTGAGCGGGCTGTAGTAGCCGAAGAGCCACGCGGGCAGAGGAAGATGGTGTCCGCGGATCATCGCCAGCGAGGCCAGTCCGAGCCCGATGACCGCGAGGCCGGCCGTCAGGCGAGGCCGACGCAGGCGGGTGCCGATGGCCAGCGCGGCGATGAGGACGGTGGGGAAGACGAGGTAGAACTGCTCCTCGACGGAGAGCGACCACAGGTGGAGCAGGGGATTCGACTGGGCCACGGGACCGAAGTAGTCGGCCGCCTGGGTGGCAATGACGTAGTTCGCGACGAAGAGGGTGGCCCCGAGCCCGGTGGCAGCAGCCGCCTGACTGGTGCCGTCCGGGGGAAGGATGAACAGTGCAGCCAGCGAGGTGACGGCGGTGACGACGGCGGCTGCGGGGAGGAGCCGTCGGATCCGACGGCGGTAGAACGCCGACAGGCTGATGCCTCCGGTGCGCTGGTGTTCCCGCCCGAGCATGAGCGTGATCACGAATCCGGACACGACGAAGAAGATGTCCACGCCGACGAATCCGCCGGGCAGCGGCAACCCGGCATGGCAGATGATCACCGACAGCACCGCGATCGCGCGGATTCCTTGGACATCACGGCGCACCGCAGCGCGCTGGTCTCCCCCCATGGGGCTATTCAACGCCATCGGGGCACCAGATCATAGTCCGTTATTGAAGCATCGATGGTGGTCCGGTGCCGGTGCGGTGGCTGGGGGGTTGCTAGGGTCCGGCATGTGAACCATCTGCTCGAGTACGCCCACTACGGCGAGGCTCTCGGAAATGCGGCGGCGGTCATCCGCAGCAACGCGGCCTCGGCCGGGCTCGGAGCCGTCGTCTGGACCTGCGACGGCTGGACGGTGCGGGATCTGGTCGCGCACGTCGGTGGCGGGTATCGGTGGGCCGCCGCACAGGTGCGCGGCGAGGAGGTTCCGGCTGGCGATCGTCTCGCTGAGCAGGCCCGGGCCAGCGCCGACCTCCTCGACTGGTTCGACGACGGCCTGATCGACGTCCTCAATGCGCTGGGCAATGCGCCGGAGGATCTCGACGTACCCTTCTTTCTGCCGAACGCCCCCGCACCTCGACTCGCGTGGGCCCGACGGCAGGCGCACGAATCGACTATCCATGCCATCGACGCGATGGCGGCCCGGCTGGGACGCCGGCCCGCGGCCGGAGAGCTGTGGTTCTCCGAGGCTCTCGCCGTCGACGGTGTCGATGAGTTCCTCACCGGCTGGTGGGTCCGGTTGGCCACCACGGGTCTCCCGCCGGTCGGCGTGGTCACCGATACCGGGCCAGCGTGGATCCTCGGCCCCGGCGCCGGTGAGGTGCGCGTGGGGAGTGCCGAGGAAGCCCGCCGGGCTCCGGCACGGTTCACCGGGACGGCCAGCGACCTCTACGCCGGTCTGTGGAATCGGGGCGAGGTGACCGCGAGCGATCCTGCCGTGCTCGCGGCCTGGCGGGAGCAGGTCCGGGTCTGACATGATCCGGATTGACACCGACGATCCTGCCGATCCGCGGCTCAGCGACTACGTCCGGCTGCGCGACACCGCGCTGCGCCGTAGCCTGGAGTCCGAGCGCGGGCTGTTCATCGCGGAGGGGGAGAAGGTCATCCGCCGCGCCGTCGAGGCCGGCCACCGACCCCGCAGCTTCCTGCTGGCTGAGCGTTGGCTGCCCGGCCTCGCTGACGTTCTGGCCCGGCATCCCCAGACCCCGGTGTACGTGGTCTCCGAGGCTCTCGCCGAGCAGGTGACCGGCTTCCATGTCCATCGCGGTGCTCTCGCCTCGTTGCACCGGGCTGAGCCTGCCTCGCTGGAGGATCTGCTCGGCCTGCGTCGCCTCGTCATCACCGAGGACATCGTCGACCATGCCAATGTGGGCGCGATCATCCGGTGCGCTGCCGGGCTCGGCTGGGACGGGGTGGTGCTGGCTCCCCGGGCCGCCGATCCGCTGTACCGGCGTGCCATCAAGGTCAGCATGGGAACGGTCTTCTCGCTCCCCTGGGCCCGAGCCGACGACTGGGCCGCCACACTGCCGAGGTTGCAGCGGGCCGGATTCAGGGTGGTTGCCCTGGCCCTGACGCCGGAAGCCATCTCCTTGGACGACTGTGTCGCCGCCGGGGTTTCCGACAAGATCGCGCTGGTCGTCGGTACCGAGGGCGACGGTCTGTCACCCACCTGGCTGGGACAGGCCGACCAGGTGGTGTCGATCCCGATGAGCCACGGAGTGGACTCGCTCAATGTGGCCGCGGCGACGGCGGTCGGGTGCTGGGCGCTCCGGTGAGCCGGGCGCGCCCCTCAACCCGCCGGTGCCGGTACCGGCACCACCGTGATACCGGCCTCGATGAGGCTGGTGTGCATCGCTTCATCCAGATCGGGATCGGTGAACACCGTCGAGACCGCCGAGGCCGGGAGGAGCTTCACGCTGGCGCGGCGGGGGAACTTCTGGGACTCGCTGAGCACGATGGTGCGATGCGCCTGGGCGCTCATCGTGCGGACCGCCTCGGCGCGCATCACGTCGGCACCGAGGAACCCCGCCTCGGGGGCGTAGCCGTCGATGCCGATGAACAGTTGGTTCACCAGGAACGAGGCGACGCTCAGACCGACGATCGGCCCGACGAGAACCTGCGATTCGCGCTGGTAGGCGCCGCCGAGCAGGACGACCTCGCCGTGAGGTGAGCGCCGGACGTAGTCGGCGATGAAGGCCGAGTTCGTCACGATGGTGATGCCGCGTGGCTCGGCGCACAGCGCCTCCGCCAGAAGGGCGCACACCGAACCGGATTCGATCAGGACGGTCTCGCCATCACTGACGGTGGCGGCTGCGGCGGTGGCGATCCGCTGCTTCGCGTCGAAGTGGTAGGCCAGGTGGGCGCGCATGTCACTGGCGGACCCGGCCACAGCGAACCCGTGCTCGCGCCGGAGGAGGCCTCGTTCGGCGAGTTCATCGAGGTCCTTGCGGACCGTCACCTGGGAGACCGCGAGGACCGCTGCGAGTTCCTGCACCTCAACACGTTGCTGTTCCATCACCAACCCGAGCAGTCGGCTCTGCCGGTCGTCCCGTGTCGAGGTGGTGTCCGGCTTCGCCATGCTTCCCCTTCCTGGACGCCGCCGGGTCGGGTGCCGGCCGGCTACCCTCCCATCCTGCCGCGCCTGCCCCGCCGGACGCGAAGGCATGCCGCCCGACCCGGCAGGTCAGGGCAGGTGTTCTCGGCGTCGGTACCGCTGAGGAGACCCCGGAGCAGACGTCCGGACCGCAGTCCTGGGCCGCCGCACGAGGCGGTCGATGGCCTCGCCCGACGTCCCCCGACGTCGCCGTGGGCAGCCACCCGGGTTGCGCCTCCTCGTGCGGGAGGGGCGGGCATGGTCGCCCCTCCCGCCGTTGACCTCAGGCGGCACCTACGAGCGCACGCATGAGATCGACAATGTCGTCCGCCCCCGGTCCCACCATCAAGGTGACGGTGCCCTCGCTCGGTGTCAGGACGGTGACGCCGGCATCGGTCAGGTCATCGGTCCGCACCTGCGCGGCATCGGCCACGACGGCCTTGACCCGGGTCTTCGCCTGGGCGTCGAGGCTGACGATGTTCCCCGGGCCGCCGAGGCCGGCCAGGAACAGGTCAGCCTTCTCCGCAGCGCGCGGATCGACGACCATCGCAGCGTCGGTCGTTGCGGAGTCCGCGGTGGGCAACTCGTCCTCGCCCGGTTCGGCCTCCGTACCCGACCGCGGCAGATAGTCCTCCATGTCGGTCTTGAGGTTCTCCGAGCGGGTACCGAAGATCGCCTGCATACTGTTGCCGACCACGACGACCCCGCTAGCGCCCAGTTCCTTGAGCCGGGCCTGATTCACCTTGCCCTTGTCGGCCACCGACACCCGCAGGCGGGTGATGCAGGCGTCCAGTGCGGTGATGTTCGAGCGCCCGCCAAAGGCGACCGCCAGCTGACGGGCGAACTCGTCGCGGGGATCGCTCAGTGCCCCGGCACCGCTGGAAGCGCCGGACGAACCCATCGCCAGGTCGGGCGGTGCATCCATGTCGCCGTCCTCACGCCCGGGTGTCTTCAGGTTGAACCGGGTGATCGCGAAATAGAACACGACGAAGTAGATGAGGCCGTAGAGGGGTCCCAGCACCAGCACCAGCCAGGGCCGGTCCGCCATCGAGTAGAAGAGGGCGTAGTCGATGGCCCCGTGACTGAAGGTGTGCCCCAGATGACCACCGGCGAACTCCATCACGGTGAAGGCCGAACCGGCGAGAATCACGTGGATGACGTACAGCACCGGTGCGACGAAGAGGAAGGCGAACTCGATCGGTTCGGTGATGCCGGTGAGGAAGGAGGTGAGGGCGGCCGAGATCATGATGGAGCCGACCTTGACCCGGTTCTTCGGCTTGGCGGCCAGCCAGATGGCGAGCGCGGCGGCGGGCAGGCCGAACATCTTGAACAGGTAGCCGCCACCGAGGTGACCCATGGAGGGGACGCCGGCGAAGAAGCAGGTGGTCCACCCGTGCAGTTCCGCGCCGGTCGCCGGATCGATGCAGGTGCCGACCTCGTAGTAGAACGGGGCGTTCCAGATATGGTGCAGGCCGACCGGGAGCAGGGCGCGCTCCACCGCGCCGTAGAGGAACACCGCACCACCGATGGCGGTCCCGGAAGCCCACTCGCCGAAGGCGCGGATCGCCTCACCGATGGGCGGCCAGACGAAGGACAGGATGATGCCCACGCCGATGGCGGCGAACGAGGTGACGATCGGGACGAACCGCTTGCCGGAGAAGAAGCCGAGGTAGGGCGGCAGCTGGATCCGGTAGAACCGGTTGAACAGGTAGCCGGCGACGATACCCATGATGATGCCGCCGAACACCCCGGTGGAGATGGTCTCCATGCCGAGGAAGGTGAACGGGGCGGACTGTTCGGCGGCCGGGATGGACGGGTCGAGCGGGACGATGCTGCCCAGCTCGCGTCCGACGACCCCCATAGTGGTGGTCATCACCAGCAGGCCGACCGTCGCGGCCAGGGCGGCCACGCCGTCGTTCTTCGACATGCCCAGCGCGACGCCGATGGCGAACAGGAGCGGCATCGCGGCGAAGATCGGGCTGCCGGAGGCGGACATCACTTCGAGGAGAACACGCAGCCAGGTGGGGAGAACCCAGCCGTTCTCGGCGGCACCGCTCAGAATCGCGCCACCGACACCGAGCAGGATGCCTGCGGCGGGGAGGATGGCGACAGGGAGCATCAGGGACTTGCCCAGCTGCTGGAGGAAGCCGAAGGCCCGCGTGTGCAGGGGAGCCTTCTCCTCAGCGGGGATCGCAGTCGACGTTGACATGGAGGTTGTGTTCCTTTCGGTTCTCAAGGGGTCGCGGTGCCGGACATCAGCGTCCGGACCGCCGTGGCGTTGTCCTCGCGGAGGGCCCGGGCCGCCAACTCCCGGGACTCAGTCAGGGTGAGGGTGCGGATGGCCGCCTTGACCTCGGGGACGGCCGTCACCACGGCGCTCAGTTCGTCCACGCCGAGCCCGATGAGGATGGCCGCCGCCTGGGGGTTGGAGGCCAGACCGCCGCAGACGCCGACCCAGATCCCCTCGGCGTGGGCGCCCTCGACGGTCTGCTTGATCAGCCCCAGAACCCCGGGGTTGAGGGCGTCGCAGTGGGGCGCGAGGACCGGGTGACCCCGGTCCATGGCCAGGGTGTACTGGGTGAGGTCATTGGTGCCGATGCTGAAGAAGTCGGCCTCGCGGGCGAACTGGCGGGCCATCGTGGCGACGCTGGGAATCTCCACCATGATGCCGACCGGGATCTCAGGGGCGCCGAGCGCAGACTGCTCCTCGGTGACGATGGCCCTGGCTGCGCGGAACTCGTCGAGGGTGGCGATCATGGGGAACATCACGTGGATCGCGGCGCCTCCCCGACCGGCGGCCTTCAGAATCGCTCGAATCTGGGGCCGCAGCACGGTTTCATCAGCGAGCCCGACCCGGATGCCGCGTTGCCCGAGGAAGGGGTTCTCCTCGGCTGGGATCGGCAGGTAGGGCAGCGGCTTGTCGCCGCCGACATCGAGGGTGCGGATGATCAGCTTGCGGCCTGGGCCCAGGGCGGCCGCGACGTCGGCGTACAACTCGGCCTGCTCATCCTCGGTGGGCAACGAACTCCTGTTCAGGAACACGAACTCCGAGCGCAGTAGGCCGACGCCTTCGGCGCCGTGCTCCACTGCTGCGCGCGCATCGGCGCTGCTACCGATATTGGCGACCACCTCGATGGTGGTCCCGTCGAGGGTCCGGGCAGGCCTGGCGGCGTCGGCGAGGTTCTCCCGGCGTCGTCGGGTCTGCTCGACCTGGCGTTCGCGGGTCCGGATCATCTCCTGCTCGCTGATCCTGGTCCGGAGGGTGCCGGCCTCGCCGTCGAGGATGACGCGCACGCCGTCCTTCAGATCGAGGACCCGCTCCTCGGCGCCCGCGATCGCCGGGATGCCCATCGACTGGGCGAGGATCGCGCTGTGGGAGGTGGCGCCACCGTCCACGACCACGAAACCGGCGACGCGCTCGGGATCCAGAGAGGCGGTATCGCTGGCGGTCAGGTCCCGGGCCACCACCACCGCCTCCGGTGGCAGTGCCACCTCGCGGCGGGCCTTGCCGGTGATAGCGGTGAGAACGCGGATCCCGACATCACGGATGTCGGTGGCGCGGGCGGCCAGGAGTTCATTGTTCAGCCTGGCGAGCGCGTCGGCCTGGGCGGTGTAGGCGGACTTCCAGGCGTAGCCCGCACTCTGGCCGGCCCTGATCGCCGCCCTTGCGGCATCGATCAGCTCGGGATCGTCGAGCAGTTCTCGCTGGGCGGCGAAGATCTCGGCCTTGTCGCGACCGACCCTGCTCGCGGTGGCCTGTTCCATGGCAGCGAGATCGGCCTTGGAGGCGGCCAGGGCAGTGTCCAGGCGCTGATCCTCGTCGGTGGGTGTTCCGGAGGGCTGTTGGCTGACGGCGACATCGTGCGGCTCCAGACGCACCACCGTTCCCAGCGCGAGACCGGGCGAGGCGGCGACTCCGATGATCAGATCGGGGTCGTCACTGGTCGGGGCGGGGCGTTTCGGTACCGGGGCAGCTGAGCGGGCCGGAGCCTCGTCGAGGGGCACCACCTCCTCTCCGAGACCGTCGCGGATCGACTGGGTGAGGCGAGCCACTGCTTCCTCGGCGTCGGGTCCGCTGGCCTCCAGTGTGACGCTGTCGCCGTGGGCGACACCGAGGGACATCACCGAGGTGAGGCTTTTTGCATTGGCGGTCTCCTCGCCCCGGATGAGCCGCACATCGCTGAGGTAGGCCTTGGCCTGCCCGGTGAGGACGGCGGCCGGGCGGGCGTGCAGCCCGGTGGGGTTGAGCACCTGGATCGGGCCGGAGTTCGTCGTCGGCCCGGTGGCGACGGCGGCCGCGGCCAGCCCCGGGGCGGCGAGTTCGTAGGTGAGCACCACGTCGGATCCAGCGGTGACAACCCCGTCGGCGGGGACGAGGTTCCGGACGGCCTCCATGTTGGAGATGACCATCTGGGTGAGCAGGCTCTGCGCACCCTCGATCACCGCGTCGGTGTCGAAGCGCAGCAGCTGCTCACCGGCGCTCACCTGATCGCCCTGGGCGACGTCGAGCTCGAAACCCGCACCTTTGAGGACCACGGTGTCCAGACCGACGTGGATGAGCACCTCGACCCCGGCCGCGGTGGTCAGCGTGAGGGCGTGCAGGGCCGGGTGGATGAAGGTGACCGTGCCGTCGCACGGGGCGACGACGGTCTCATCGAGCGGATCGATGGACACCCCGTCGCCGACCATTTTCAGGGCGAACGCCTGGTCGGGAACGGTGTCGAGGGGGGTCATGACGCCGCTGACCGGCGCCACCAGAGTGAGCGAGGACATCTGGAAGTTCCTTCCACGGTGAAGGTGATGCGATGGGTGTGGGGTCGTGCGGGGGGTGCTCGGGTGGGAGGTGGGCCGGCGGGTCGGCCCACCTCCCGTTCAGGGGTGGACGGCCCTCACAGGGTCTGTTCAGTACGGGCGATGATGTCGTCCTGGGTGGCCTTGGAGAGCACGTTGAAGAAGGCGCTGTAGCCGGCGACCCGCACGATGAGGTCGCGGTACTTCTCCGGATGGGTCTGGGCGTCCAGCAGGGTTTCGCGGCTCACCACGTTGTACTGGACGTGGAAACCCTCCAGCCGGTTGAAGAAGGCGCGCAGCAGCATGACGAGCTTGAGCCGGTCCTCCTCGTGCACCAGCATCTGCGGGTTGACCTTCTGGTTGAGCAGGACGCCTCCGGTGATGTCGTGCGTGGGTAGCTTGCCGACACTCTTGAACACCGCCGTCGGTCCGTTGACGTCGGAGCCGTGCGCCGGGGAGCAGCCCTCGGCGAGCGGGACGCCGGCGTTGCGGCCGTCGGGGGTGGCCGGTGTGGAGGCACCCTGGGGGACGTTGGCCGAGATGGATGAGGTGCCGGCGTAGTAGGTGCCGCCGACCGGTCCGCGACCGTAGCGGGTGCTCCGTCCCTGCAGGATCTCGTCGATCGCGACGTCATAGGCCTCGACCAGCAGCGAGTCGACGTAGTCGTCATCGTTGCCGTACTTCGGCGCAGCCTGCAGCAGCGCTTGGATCTCGGCACCACGGCTTCCCGCGAAGTCGTTCTGCAGGGCCTCCCACAGTTCCTCGGTGGTGATGGTGCCGTCCTCGAAGACGCACTTCTTGATGGCTGCGAGGGAGTCGCCGAGGTTGGCGATGCCGACCTGCAGGCCGGAGACGAAGTCGTAGACGGCGCCGCCCTCCTTGATCGGCTTGCCGCGCCCGATGCAGTCATCGGTGAGGGCCGAGCACAGGATGTCGGCCACGTTCTCCTCCAGGGCGGTGTCGGCAGCGGCGTCGAGGATGACGCACTGGCGCTGGAGTTCGCGGACGGTGACATCCCAGGCGGCCAGAACCTCATCGAAGCTGGTCATCTGGGTGAAGTGCTTGGTCGCGGTGGTCAGCTGCGTGCCCGTCTTGGGGTCGGCGCCGTTGTTCATGGCGATGAGCAGCGTCTTCATGAAGTTGAGGAAGCTCATCCCGGTGCAGCGGTACCCCCACTTGCCGGGGACGGCCACCTCGACACAACCGATCGCGGAGAAGTTGTAGGCGTCCTCGCGGGAGACGCCCTTCTCGATCAGGGAGTTGATGATGACCTCGTCGGAGTTGAGAGCGGGCATCCC
Source organism: Propioniciclava sp. (assembly GCA_047973315.1). Taxonomy (GTDB): domain Bacteria; phylum Actinomycetota; class Actinomycetes; order Propionibacteriales; family Propionibacteriaceae; genus Propioniciclava. The sequence goes on along the minus strand of JBKEBV010000191.1, from coordinate 6,881 downwards.
GAAGCCGAGCCGCATCACCTCCACACACTCGAGCATGAACGCATCGGAGAGTCCGCGGTGGTAGCGGACGGTCAGGTTGGGCTGCGGAAGTTTGGTCTGCGCCACGGCCTTGAGGATGATCCAGGAGGCAGGGTTGACCGCATCGGTGCCGTCGGGGTGCTGTCCGCCGACCGTCACGTTCTGGTAGAGCGGTCCGCCCGCGGAGAAGCGGGTGTGCGACCAGCCGCGGATCTTGGCGACGGTGATCGTCTTGAGCCACAGGTTGGTGAGCAGTTCGACGGCCGATTCCTCGGTGATCCGACCGGCCTCGAGGTCGGCCACATAGAACGGGTTGATGAACTGGTCGAAGCGCCCGTAGCTCAGCGAATGACCGTTCGACTCGATCTGCAGCACCAGTTGCACCAACCAGACCGACTGGACGGCCTCGTGGAAGGTGCGGGCCGGATGTTCGGGCACGTGGCGCAACACCGCGGCCATCGCTTCGAGCTCGGCCCGGCGGGCGGGATCCGGTTCGGAGGTGGCCATCTCCTCGGCAAGGTCGGCGTAGCGATGGGCGAAGGCGACGACCGCGTCGAGGGTGATCAGAATGGCGCGATAGAAGAAGGACTTCTTCAGCGCGCCGGGCTGGCTCAGGTCGAGCGCGTCGAGCTGCTCCTGGGCGCGGGCGCGGTAGCCGGCGAGTCCCTCGGCGAGCACGCGCTCGTAGGAGACGGCGATGTGGGCGTCTCCGGAGGTGATATTCCCTTCGGGATGGATGAGGCCGAGATCGTAGAAGACGCGGCTGGAGGGTGGCATCAGGGCCAAGCCGCGGTCCTTGAGGGTGTTGTTCTCCCAGTACGGGGCGATGTCGCGGAGTTGCTGCTTCGCCTCCTCGGTGATGGTGAACCGGTCGCCGGGACGCTTGTCGAACTCATCGAGTTCGGCGATCACCCAGTCCATGGCGTACTCGGGCATGATTGGCGCGGCGCGGTTCGCCGAGCCCTGGTTGCCGGCGATCAGGGTGGCGGGTTCGATGTAGATGCTCATGTTTTCCAGCACATTCGCCACCATGAGCGCTCGACGGATCACCATGGGCTCGTGCTGGTGGGCTCGGTAGGCCTCGGTGGTCAGCACTGCCCGTTCCACGCACACCGAGGGTTGGGTCTCCATGAGTTCCTCGCGCCACTGGGCCATCCGCGGGGTCAATGTGCCGAAGTGAGGCTCCGCGGTCGTGACAGGTCGTTCGCTGGTCAGGGTCATGGTGGATCTCCTTCGTTGGGGTTGTCGTCGTCAGTGGGCCGAGCGCGGCACGTCGGCGGGAACTTTGATGACGCGAACGCCGGCTGAGGTCAACTGCGACTGGATCGGGGCCGGCAGCCGGTCATCGGTGTAGACGGTTGTGACGGCGCTGGCCGGAACGAGCCGGACGGCACCCTTGCGCGGGAACTTGATGGACTCGGTCATCACGACGAGTTCCTCGGCCTGCTTCGCCATCGCCCGGACCGTCTCGGCGCGGAGGTGGTTCTTGCCGGTGAAACCGGCTTCGGCGGTGAACCCGTCCACGCCGATGAACAGGCGCTTGACGAAGAAGCCGGCCGCGCCGGCGGAGGTGAGCGGCCCCACGCACACCTGGGACTCGGGTTGGTAGTCACCGCCGAGGAGGACGACGCGGGCGCCGTTGTTGCGGCGGGTGAAGTCGGCGATGAAGGCGGAGTTGGTGATGATGGTGATGCCGCGGTGGGACCGGCTGAGCTCCTCGGCGAGTATCGCGCAGGTGGAGCCGGACTCGATCATCACCGTCTCGCCGTCGGCGACGGTGTCGGCCACCCGGCTCGCGATCGTCCGTTTCAGCTCGTGGTGGTAGGCGAGCCGGGACAACATGTTGTCCTCGTGCGCGGCCACCGCATAGCCATGCTCGCGCCGGAGAAGACCGTTCTTCTCCAGTCGATCGAGATCCTTGCGGATGGTCACCGTGGAGACGGCCATCATCGCCGCCAGATCGGTGACATCCACCCGCCGGTTCTCCGTGACGTACTCGAGGATCCTGTCCTGCCTGCCCGCCATCACTCCACCTTCGGATGAAAGGGTTTCTTTCGTCGTACGAAGACTCTATAGTGAAACTCAGGAAGGTTTCAAGCGAAACCGAAAAAGAACCCTAACGAAGGGGCCGAGGTGGCGGACAGGCTGGGGCGCGTCTTCAACATCCAGAAGTTCTCGATCCACGACGGCCCGGGAATCCGGACCGTGGTCTTCCTCAAGGGTTGCCCGCTCGGCTGCGCGTGGTGCTCCAACCCCAACAGCCGCAAGCTCCAGCCGGTGATGATGGCCGATCCGAACGATCCGGCGGTGTTCTCCGAGGACAGCCGGGAGTATCCGCTGGAGGAGGTGGTGCGGATCTGCCTTCAGGACCGGCCCTTCTACGACGAGTCCGGTGGCGGGGTGACGCTCTCGGGTGGTGAGGCGCTCGTCCAGCACGAGTTCGCGACCCGGCTGCTGAAGGCGCTGCGGGCCGAGGGGGTCCACACCGCGATCGAGACCACCGGGTATGTGGCGACGCCCATCTTCGGCAAGGCCATCGCCCACTGCGATCTGGTGATCATCGATGTGAAACACCACGACAAGGCGCTCCACAAGCGCTGGACCGGGCGTGGGAACGAACTGCCGTTGGCCAACCTGGAGGTTGCTGCAGCGGCCGCAGCGCAGGTGTGGGTGCGGATCCCGGTGATTCCCGGGGTCAACGACTCGCGTGAGGATGCCCGCGCCTTCGCCGACCTCCTGCAACGGCGAGGGTTCGGCTCAGCGCAACTGCTGCCGTTCCACCAGTACGGCGAGCGCAAATACGAGCTCCTGGGCTGGGACTATGCCTTCGACGGCGTTCCGACCCTGCATGAGCCGGACGTGGAGGATTTCCGGCAGGAGATGGTCGCCGCTGGTGTGAACGCCACCTTCAGTCCCCCCACGGACTGACCCTCGCGCGCCGCCACGCTGAGGGATCGTGGCCGCGTCAGCCTGCTAGCGGATCTTCGGACTGACCGGCCAGTCGTCCGGGTAGCGGTCGGCGAGGGATTCCACCTGCTCGCTCAGCTTGCGGTAGGTGCGTGCCGACAGTCGGTCACCGAAAACCATGCCGTTGAGGTGGTCGGTCTCATGCTGGAGGCAGCGCGCCAGCAGCCCGGTTCCCTCGACCGTCACCTCGACGCCCCACGGATCCTGACCGACACAGGTGGCGTGATCGGGGCGGGACAGGGGCTGGTAGCCGCCGGGGTAGGACAGACAACCCTCATCGGCTGACTCCAGGTGTCGGTCCTTTCCGGTTGGTGTGGTGACGAGCGGATTGCACACCGCGCCGTGGCGCAGGGTGTCGTCCTCATCGGGGCACGAGTAGACGAAAAGGCTGAGGTTGCGGCCCACCTGGGTCGCCGCCAGGCCGACACCGTCGGCAGCCTGCATCGTCGCGAACATGTCGCGGACGAGGTCGCGCAGCTCATCGGTGAATTCGGTGATCGGCTCGGTGGGTTCGTGCATCACCGGGGTACCCCAGCGGGTGATCGGCAGCACGGTGCCGCCGGTCATGAGCTCCTCGATCGCCATCCGTCCCTCTCCGGCCCGTGTCGGCTCCGGGCGCAACGTTCCCAGTCTGGCACGCTGGTGCCATGGGAGCCGACGCTGTGCCCGGGGTTCCCGACGCTGTGCCAGCGGGCGGCGCCGGACCCCCGGCGGGTCTGATGGGGGCGCTCGCGGACTGGGGCGACCACCTGCGCCTGGAGCGCAATCTCTCCGAGAACACCCGGCGTGCCTATCTCGGCGACCTCAGCGCTCTGGCCGAGTTCTTGGCCGAGCGGGGTGCCTCCGACTGGGACGCCGTCGCCCCCCGCGATCTGCGCGCGTGGCTGGCCGGTCTGCATCGCGCAGGGGCCGAGCGAACCACCATCGCCCGGCGCGCCACCGCAGCCCGGGTCTTCTTCGGATGGCGTTCCGCGGCCAGAAACACCTCCGGCAACCCGGCCAGCGGGCTCACCTCTCCCCGGGCCAGCAGAACCTTGCCGCCGACCCTCGACCGGGGCGTGGTTGGTGCCCTGTTCGAGCATCTGGAGCGCCGGGTCGACAATGCTCCCGATGAGGTGGCCAGCGCCCTCGCGCTCAGGGACCGGGCGATGATCGAGGTGCTCTACTCCGCCGGCCTGCGGGTCAGCGAGCTCTGCGGGCTGGACCTCGCCGGGATCGATGCCGACCGCCAGTTGCTCCGGGTCCTCGGCAAGGGGAACAAGGAGCGTTCGACCCCCCTGGGTGCCCCCGCCGTCACCGCGCTGGACCAGTGGCTCGAGGTCCGCGGACTGCTCGCGGGACCACCGGCGGGGTCGGCGGTGTTCGTCGGGGAGCGCGGTGGCCGGATCAACCCGCGCGTGGTTCGGCGGGTCGTCCATGGTGCCCTTGCTGCGGTGCCGGATGCCCCCGACCTCGGCCCGCACGGTCTGCGGCACGCGATGGCCACCCATCTGCTGGAGGGGGGAGCCGACCTGCGCAGCGTCCAGGAGATGCTCGGTCACGCATCGCTGGGAACCACGCAGATCTACACCCATGTCACCAATGAACGCCTGCGGGCGGCCTTCCGTCAGGCGCACCCCCGCGCCTGAGGTCGGGTCGTCGAGTGACCGGCTGCACATGCTCGTCTGGCAGGCGCACCCCCGCGCCTGAGGTCGGGTCACCCGTCACCACCAGGTCTCGGGGTCAACGTGGCTCCCATTGACCTTCACACTGAAGTGCAGATGGCATCCGGTGGACCACCCGGTGGATCCGACCGTTCCCACCTGCTCGCCGCGATGAACCCGCTGCCCGGGTCGCACGGTGTAGCCCTGGGCGTGCAGATAGCCGGTCTGAAGCGCGACGCCGCGGACCCGTCCGTGGTCGACGATGAGCCGCCATCCCCCCGAGGAGTCCCAGGCTGCGTGGCTCACGACGCCGTCGGCTGCGGCACGGATGGGCGTCCCGCACGGTGCTGAGATGTCGACGCCCTGATGGGGTCGCCATTCGTGGAAGATCGGGTGGAATCGTGGGCCGAAGCCCGACGTCAGACGCCCGTGGGCCGGGCTGCCCAGCACTCCGTTCCCGTTGACGGCTACCGGCGGGGTGCCGGCCAGCGCCCGGGTCCGGGCCCGGGCCTCGACGGCGGCTGCGGCGTCGGCGGGAAGGAGCCGTACCTCGCTCACCCCCAGGAAGCTCAGCGGGTCGAGGTAGGTGTCGCCGGCCCGCACACCCCAGTGCACACACGATGGCGCCGGACAGCCGTGTCCGGGCGCCAGAAGTCCCACCACGTCACCGGCCGCAACCCGCTGGCCGACGCGCACGCTCGCGCGCACCGGCTCGAGGGTGCTGCGGCGCTCCCCGTGGCTGATCACCACCACCGGTCGCCCGGCGACGTCGCCGGCGAAGGTCACCGTGCCCGCCGCCGGCGCCATCACCGCCTCCCCGGGCTGACCGGCGATGTCCACGCCGCGGTGGCCGGCCGCCCACCGCTGGGCTGGCGGGTTGAACTCGCGCACCACCGGCCCGGGCAGCGGTGGCTGCGTGGTTGGCGACGCCCACGCCGGTGCGGGAGCCGTCAGTCCTGCGACCAGGGCCAGCGCCGCAGCCGCGGCGACGACAAGCGCTCTCATGCCCCCACCTTGGGCCGGACGCGTCACGAACTCGCCGCGAGGCCGCCGTGCAGGGGAAAGATGTCGACTGCTTCGGGCTCAGGCGTCCAGGGGGGCGTGGTGGTCGCGACCGGACACGCCGTGTTTGTAGTAGCCGTGGATGACCAGATCATCGGAGGTCACCCCGAGCGCGCGGGCCGCATGACGGACGCGGAGCATGGACGAGGCCTCGCCGGCGCCCCAGACCAGATCGTCCGGCCCGGGCATCATCCGGGCCAGGTGGGCGGCTAGACCGGTGCCGTCGGTGTCCTCGACCATGGTCACGTTCGCGCCTGCCCGGTCGGGGAGGATGCCGGTCGGGTCGATGCCCTCGACGGCGACGTCGACGATCGCCTCCGCCGGGGCCTCCTCAAGCAGCCGGGCCGCGGTGGCGAGGGCGGAGCCGTCCACCAGACACAGGTAACGGGGCCGGTCGGCCGGCATCACCTTCGAGCCGCGCGGCCCGAGGATCCCGGCCGTGGTCCCCTCGGTGGCACCGGCTGCCCAGGCGCTGCCCGGGCCGTCGCCGTGCAGCACCGCCTCGATCACGACACTGCCGGCCTCAGGTACGGCGCGGATGGTGTAGTCACGCAGCGGCGAGCCGCCCGACGGCCGTCCAGATCCGGGTCCCCACGCCGGGAAACGCACCTCGCCGGTGGCAGGGTCGGGCAGAACCACCTTGCAGTGGGCGCCTACCGCCATCGGCACCCAGGGAACCGCGGCTTCGCCGGGCACGAGCGCGAGGGTGAGTCGCCGATAGGTGGTGGACAGGTTCTCGACGTGGCGGACCGTCGCGCTGCGCGCATGCAGCTCGTGGGGGATCGTGGTCCCGACCATGGATTGACTCCTGATGTTGGGTGCGGTGGCGTGGGGAATTTACCAAACGTCAGCCTTGCATAAAGAGGCTGTCCGGGGCATCTCCCGGATTTTGCGGCGCTTCCCGGCGCGGGACTACACTCATCCCCAGCGACTCGGCAGATCCGGGTCGACTTCGCATGCGATCAGACGGATGTATCGATCCGGTCTCTGCTCCGGGTGCCTTCGGGTGGGGGAGGGGCGGTCGCATCAGGCGGGCCGAGCGGTTCGGCCCAGAACCGAAACAGCGGGCACGCGCCCGCGCAGAAAGGAACGGCCATGGCCGTCGTCACCACGCGCCAGTTGCTCGAGAGTGGTGTCCACTTCGGACACCAGACCCGCCGGTGGAACCCCAAGATGAAGCGGTTCATCTTC
>JBKEBV010000172.1:0-2680 GCA_047973315.1 Propioniciclava sp. | reverse complement strand
CCAACTCCGTCGAGACGGTCCTCGGCCGGACGCTGCGGGCCCTCATCCGCCCGCAGCCCTGATCGTGGACGGCCTCAACTGGCCCAGCGGCCGGTGAGGTAGAGCCAGGCCCAGACCATCTGCAGGGCGAACGCGACGAGGCCGGCCCCCCAGCCGAGGACGATCCACCCGCGACTCGCCGGACGCGATTCGACGAACGATCCGATCTGCTCCCACAGCGGGAACCACAACAGCACCGCACGGTTGACGCTCATCAGCCAGTACGACAGCGAGAAGGCGAGCACCTGGACGCCCACCCAGGCGGCCTCGGCGATCTGTTTGCGGATCAGGGCGATGGCGGCCACTAGGATGCCGACGGCCCAAGCGACCAGTTCTGCCCGGAAGACCCACACCCATTCGGGGTGATCGGCGTTGGGCACCCACAGTTGCGACCAGTGCTGGGCCACCGCTTCCCAGGGCCAGTGAAACTCGCGCTGCCATCCGGCCTGCTGGGCGCTGTACCACGCCGTCCACGACCCGGTGAGGCCATAGAGGTAGGCGGTGTAGGCGACCAGCACGGCCGCCGGCAGGATCAGCCACGCCAGCCGGGTGCCGAGACGGTCGCTGCGGCGCCGCTTCTGGGTGATGGCCAGGATCACCAGCGCGCCGACGAGGAACAGCCCGGAGACCCGCAGGGTGCAGGCGAGGGCAGCCAGCAGCGCCGCCTGACCCCAGCGGTCCTTCCGGGCCCGCTCCCAGGACCAGAAGGCTGCCGCACAGAATGCCGCCTCGGTGTAGGGGACAGCGGTGAAGATCGCCGTCGGCGCCAACAGCCAGGCGACCGCCGCCCAGCGGCCCCCCAGCCGCTGCAGGGCGAAGGCGGCCGCCAGCGAACACCCCAGCGCAACCACAGAGCCGAGCAGGACCGGGGGAAGGCCGACCGCGTCGAAGGCCCCCAGGATCAGTGGCCATCCGGGGAAGAAGGCCATCTGCTGCGGGTCGGTATAGCCGCCGGTGGCGATGGCGAGATAGTGGGCGACATCCCACTGGGCGACGACCGCGTCGAGGTTCTGTCCGCCGGTGATGGCCAGCGCCACGGCGAGGACGGCGAAGGACAACCGGGTCGCCAGCCACACCTGGACGACGATGAGGGCGTCGCTGCGGGGGCCGCGACTCACCCCACCGCCGTCCGTCCCACCGGACTCACCTCACCCCCCGGCGCCGTCACCGGTGCCCGGGGGGGTCCGTCCGCCCGGGAGACGCGGCCGTGCCGGGGGTTCAATCGTGGGTTCGGTCGGGGGTTCGATCGTGGGTTCGGGCGTCGGCTCGACCGGCGGCTCCGGTGTGGGTTCGGGCGTCGGCTCCTCGGTCGGCTCCGGTGTCGGCTCCGGTGTCGGGGTCGCTGTTCTCGTCGGGGTGGGGGTCGGCGTCGGGGTGCTTCCGAACTTGCCGCTGCGCTCCAGGGTGGTTGGCCCGGGGAACTCGACCCGGGGAAGCCCCTTCTGGGCGACCTTCATGTAGGCAAGCCACGTCTCGGCCGGGAATCCGGATCCGTAGAAGCCGCTGGAGTACTGCTCAAGGTCGCCGGATCCGTCCTCGCCGGCGACGAACATGACCGCCGTTGAGATCTGGGCGGTGGAACCGAGGAACCAGGAGGCCCGGGTCTCGCGCAGCTTGGCGATGTAGTAGGTGCCGGTCTTGCCGGCCACCGGAGCACCGAGCGCGCGCACCGTACGGCCGGTGCCTTCCTCCGTCACGCCGTTGAGAGCGTAGACGGCATTCTGGGCGACGTCAGCCTCGACGGTCCGCTCGGTGTCCAGCGGGGTCTTGAAGACGGTCTCGCCCTGGAGGTCGGTCACCTCGGTGACGATATGGAGGGTGGTGCGGGCGCCGCCGTTGGTGAGCGTGGACAGCCCGTGGGCGGCGTCGAGCGGTGACACCTGCGCGGTTCCCAGCGCGATGCGGTCGTTGGCCACCCCGTCGGGGCGCCAGTCGGTGCCGTCAGGGATGCCGACATCGTTGGCCGCCTTGATGACCTTCTCGGGCCCATCGGTCATCTGGGAGACGAGGTCGACGTAGGCGGTGTTGATCGAGCTGGTGGTCGCCTTCTTGAGCGTGACCTGGCCGTAGTTGTGGCCCGCGTTGGTCACCGGAGAAGCGTCGCCCGGAGGCGTCCAGGTGTTGCCGTTGAAGTAGTCACCCAGGGTGGCGCCGTCGCGCAGGCCGGCCACCAGCGCCCACGGCTTGAAGGTCGAGCCTGTCGGGCGCGGGGTCTCGGCCCAGTTGCGGTTGTCGGCGACATAGTCGGGTCCACCGTAGAGGGCGAGGATGCCGCCGGTCTCGACGTCGACCGAGGCGATGGCCGGGTGCAGCGTGGTCGGATCGAGACCGCGGGGGTTCGCGGCGCGGTAGGCGGCGTCCTCGGCCTCCTTGACCGCTGCCTTCTGCATGGTGGGGTCGATGGTAGTCATTATGGTGAGCCCCCCGCCGCGGATCTCCGCCTCAGTGAGCCCGGCGTCGGCGAGTTCCTTCTCGACCTTGACCAGCAGATAGCCCTTGGTGCCGCCGTAGCGTCCCTCCGGGTCGGAGAACTTCGGAAAATCGGGGAGGGTGGTGTAGATCTCGGCCTTCTCGGCCTCCGTGAGCATGTCGAGCTTCACCATCTGATTGATCGTGTACTGATAGCGCTCGAGCAGGTCGC
>JBKEBV010000141.1:0-2485 GCA_047973315.1 Propioniciclava sp. | reverse complement strand
CGGTCGCCTCCAGGCCCGCCACCGCAAGCTGTTTGCCGGCAGCGCTGATCTCGTCTGCAGCCGACTGACCCTTCAACGCCACCATGGACCCGCCCGGGACAAGCAGCGGAGCGCACCACTCAACGAGCCGGGAGAGCGGTGCGACGGCTCGCGCGGTCACCACCCCGTACCGGTGCCGGTGTTCCTCAGCCCGGGCTCGCACCACCTCGACCTGCGGGGCCAGACCCAGTTCGTCCACCACTTCGGCCAGAAATCTGCTCCGCCGCAGCAGCGGCTCCAGGAGAGTGACCGAGAGATCCGGGCGCGCAATAGCGAGCGGGATTCCCGGAAGCCCGGCACCGCTGCCGACATCGACCACCGACGCACCGTCGGATGACATTCCCGAGACCACAACACTGTTGAGCAGATGCCGCTCCCAGATCCGGTCCACCTCCCGCGGACCGATCAAGCCCCGAGAGACCCCGTCACTGCAGAGCCTCTCGGCATACCTGAGAGCCAGGTCGAACCGCTCACCGAAGATCTGCCTCGCCGGCTCCTCCGAAAAGTCCGTGCTACCCACCTCACGACTTCGCGAGCACGACAACCCTGCGCTGTGGCTCTTCGCCTTCGGACTCGCTCACCAGGCCAGCAGCGGCGATCGCGTCATGCACAATCTTGCGCTGGTACGGGTTCATCGGCGCGAGCCGCACCGGCTCACCACTCGCCTTGACCTCCTCGACGGCGTCGCCCGCAAGATCACGCAGGGTCGCCCGCTGACGATCGCGATGCCCCGCAATATCGAGCATCAGTCGGCTCCGGTGACCGGTCTCAGTCATCACTGCCAGCCGACAGAGCTCCTGGAGCGCCTCCAGCACCGCCCCGTCCCTGCCGACGAGAACGTTCGACTCAGTCAGCACCGACACGTGCGCCCGGCCACCCTCGTTGTAGGTGTCGATGTCGCCGTCGAGGTCCGCGATGTCCAATAGCTCTTCAAGATAGTCCGCCGCGATCTCACCCTCGGTGGTCAGCAGTTCCACCCGCTTACTCATCCGCGGCGCCTCGGCGGGTGATTCCACACCACCCCCGGCCTCGTCCACCGTCGCGAGCGCCACGCCCTCCTCCTCGACCCCCAACGAGGCATCGGCGGCGGGCGGTGCCGGCTCGCCGCTGTTGTCCACCGTGCTCAGATCTTGATCGCTCATCTCACTCCTTCGTGCTGTCGGGACGGGGCGCAGGTCGGCCCTGCTTCCGCGACGCCCGCGATGTCCGGGTCGGTTGCTGGCGCTGCACACGCTTCTTGTCAGACTCATCCACCTGGTCAGCGGGCCGCGAGGTCGGCGCAGCCTTGCCCTGGCGCGCGACCTTCGTCGGATCGCTCGCGGCCGATCCTGTGGGCTTGCGTCCGCCGCGCATCTTCGCCTGACGCTGGCGGATGATCTCGTCCGGGTCCTTGCCCTTCGCCCGCATCCGCTCCTCCCAGTCAATAAAGGCCGGGGTGTTCGGCGTCGGATTGTTGTGGATCAGGATGTACTGCTGAGCCAAGGTCCACACGTTGGAGGCCAGCCAGTAGAGCATGACGCCGATGGGAATGTTGACGCCCATGAACAGGTACATCACCGGGAAGATGTAGATCATCATCTTCTGCTGCTGGGCCATCGGCCCTTCCAGCGCCTCGGGCGGCATGTTCTTGCGCATCAACTGCAGCTGGGTGATGAACAGCGTGGCCGTCATCGCCAGGATCAGCACCAATGCCACCCACTGCGTCGCTCCCCAGCCGTTGATCGGTAGGAAGGTGCCCGAGATTTTCGCCCCGAAAATGGTGGCGTTCTGCAGCGAACTCACCAAGGACGGATCGTCCTGGAAGAACTGACCTACCGCATTCCCCCGCGAGGCGCCGTTCAACACCGTGAAAAGCCCGATGAAGATCGGCATCTGCAGGATCAGCGGCAGGCAGGAGGCGGCCGGGTTGACGCCCTCCTCTTGGTACAGCTTCATCACTTCCTGGCCGTACCGCTCACGGTCGTGGCCGTACTTCTCCTGAAGCGCTTTGGTCTTCGGCGCCACCAGCTGCATCTTGCGCGAGCTGTTGATCTGGCGGACGAACAGCGGGATCATCAGCGACCGGATGACCACCGTCAGCGAGACGATGCTCAGCACCCAGACCACACCCGAGGTCGGGTCCATCAGCTGGCTGTACAGCCAATGGAAACCGACCAGCAGGCCGGAGATCGCCCAGTAGATAGGCTGCATGATCAGGTCGAAGAACCCGCCGATGGCTTCAAACACGATGAACCTCTGCTGAGTTTGCCTCTGGGACGGGGTCATACCCGCCCAGGGACCAGGGATGGCAGCGCACCAGGCGCTTCACGGACAACCACGAGCCCTTGATCGCGCCATGCTGGGTGACAGCATCGAGCGCGTAGGCCGAACACGTGGGGTGGAACTTGCAGACATCGCCGTACAGGGGGCTGATGACGACGCGGTAGGCCTTCAGCAGGCCGATCAG
>JBKEBV010000114.1:0-5824 GCA_047973315.1 Propioniciclava sp. | reverse complement strand
GCCGTCGAACATCATGGCGACCTTGCCGGAGGTGAACAGCGCCTCGGCGGCCCCCTGATCCATGTTCGTCATCCCCTCGGGGGCGAACTTCACCAGATCCTTGTAGAGGTAGGTGTAGGTCTTGAGGTTTTCGGGGCTGTCGATCACCACGCTCCCGGCATCATCGATGATCGACCCGCCGTTGGAGTAGATGAAGGAGTTGTTGAACACCGGGATGACCTCAGACTTGGCCGAGGGGAGCACGATGCCGTACTGCCCGTCACCGGTGAGCTTCTCGGCGTACTCGAGCAGTTCATCCCAGGTCTGCGGGGGCGAGTCCGGGTCTAGGCCGGCGGCCTCGAAGAGTTCCGGGTTCCAGACCAACTGTTCCCAGACGTCGAATCCGAGCGGCACCGCCCACTGCTGCTCCTTCCACAGGGTGCTGTCCCAGGCCGCCGGGTAGAAGTCGTCGGCGGAGACCTTGTCCGAGGCGGCGACCAGGTCGTCGACCGCCAGGGTCAGACCCGACTCGGCGAACTGGGGGATCCAGGGCTGGTCGAGAGACATGATGTCCGGACCGGTCCTGCCCTTGACGGCAATCAGCAACTTCTCCTGGTACTGCTCAAAGGGGAACGTCTCGATCTGCACGGTGACGTTCGGGTGGGAGTCCTCGAACGCGTCGGCCGCTTCGCGGTAGGCGGCGTCCATCTCCTTGGAGGACTGTTCGTGGTCCCAGAAGGTGATCGTGACGGGTTCATCGCCTGCGCCGGCGCCGCCGGTCGACCCGCCCGAGGGGCCGCAGGCGGTGAGAGTCAGGCCGAGAGCCGCCGTCAGGGCGGCGCCGGCTACGAGCTTCCGTTTGCTGAGCACTGGTGAGCCTCCGTTTCCCCGGGTGCACCCGGGTTCTGTCAGGGAAGCGCGGCTGTGCACCTCCCGGCAGTCACATTCTGTCCACTCGTGTCGGATTGTGTCAATAGCTGTCGTGAAATGTGACCTGCACCGGGGAGAGCTGTCGATTTGTCGCGGAGTCGCTACGCTCAGCGCATGAGTCACACATCCCAGGTGGCCGGTGTCAGTGGGTCGGGCATGGGTGTCGGTCCGGTGGTCTTCCCCGAGGATCGACAGCAGGTCATTCTGACGAAGGTGCAGGAGCGGGGCTCGGTCGCCTCCAGCGATCTCGCCGAGGAGCTGGCCGTGAACCAGGCGACCATCCGGCGCGACCTCAAGCGGCTGGCCGATGAAGGTCTGGTGGACCTCGTCCATGGGGGAGCGCGGCGCCGACGGGGCACCGGACCGCTGGTCCATGAGATTGATCTGCAGACCAAAAAGGTGACCAACCTGCAGGCGAAGGAGATCATCGCCGCCAAGGCGGCTGCCCTGGTTGAGCCAGGATCAACGATCGCGCTGAACTCCGGCAGCACCGTCGAGATGCTCGCGCGACGGATACCCGCCGACATCGAGGGGTGTACGTTCGTGACCCTCTCGCTCAATGTGGCGGCAACGCTGACCAGCCTGACCCGGTCCACACTGATGCTCGCTGGCGGCGTCTACCGGGCGCGCTCGGAGTCCTTCGTGGGGGATGCGGCGGCGACCATGCTTGAGGGGTTGCGCGCCGATCTGGTCTTCCTCGGGGCGAGTGCGGTCGACCTCACCCAGGGGTGGACCCATCCGGCCCTGGAGGAGGTCCGGCCGAACCAGATGATGCTCGCGATGGCCCCGCGGCGCTATCTGGTGTGCGACAGCAGCAAGTTCGGGACCACCGGGCTGGCCCGGATCGCCGCGCTGAGCGAGTTCACCGGGATCGTGTCCGACGACGACCTCTCACCCGAGGTGCGGGACTGGGCCCAGCACCGCGGGCTCGAGGTGATCTGAGTCGTCAGTGCGACGCCGGGGGCGCACTGACCGCGGCCGGCTGGCCGATCGCGCTCAGCAGGTCGGCGTACCAGGGCTCGGTGATGTCGAAGGGCTTGCCGCCGGCGATGCGGGCGAAGTCGATGACCGACAGCACCTCTCCGTTCTCCTCGTCATGACCGATCACGCCGGCCTCGCCGCGCAGAGCGGCGTCGACGGCCAGGTCGACCATGGTGGCGATGAGCTCGCGGTCGGCCTGGTTGGAGGCCGCTGAGCGGGAGTAGTACCCCGACTTCTGCACGAGGGTCTTCTCCGCACCCAGCATCTGGGAGAACTGCTCGCCGAACCACGCGCCCGGATTCACCTTGTCAAGGCGGATATGGCCGAACGCGTCCCGGGGCACCTCCTGGCCTGAGGCCTCCATCTCGGCGACGATGCTCTCCACCCCGGCCCCTTCGGACAGGAAGATGTTCACGCAGCCGACCTCGTCCATCACGGCCTTGAGCCGGGTGGCCTCAGCCTGGAGGTCGATGACCGCTTCGGGAACGAACACGGCGTGCACGTCCCAGGCGCGCTGGTCAAGGCCGATCCCCGGCACCCACTGCTGCTCGGTTAGCCAGCTGCGGTACTTCCGGGCTGTCGCCGCGGTGAGCCAGCCGCAGTTGCGACCCATCACCTCATGGATGATGAGCGTGCGGGCGTTGGCGTTGTGCTCGGCCAGGACGTTACGGGCGAAGCGGGCCCCCATGTCTGCGGCGGTGTCGGCACCCAAGGACTGGCGGATCGGGACGACATCGTTGTCGATCGTCTTGGGCAGGCCCACCACGGTGAGCTGATAGTCGTTCTGGGCCAGATAGGCGGCCAGGTCGGCGGCGGTGGTGTTGGTGTCATCGCCACCGATGGTGTGCAGAATGGTCACCCCGTCGGCGACCAGGCGATCGGCGGCGAACTTCAGCGGATCGACGCCTTCGGCCACCAGGCCGCGCTTGACGAGGTCTGTCGAGTTGGTCAGCTTGACCCGGCTGTTGCCGATCGGCGAGCCGCCGAAGTTCTTGAGTTCGCCGGCGTGTTCCCTGACCTCGGGCGTGACGGTGAGGGCGTCGCCGGTCAGCAGGCCCTGGTAGCCGTGCCGATAGGCGATGATCTCCACCTGTGGAGCAACCGCGGTGTAGCGCTCGATCAGGCCACCGACGGCGGTGGACAGGCACGGCGCGAAACCTCCGGCCGTGAGGAGTGCGACCTTGTTCGTCATGGAAGAACCTCTCATGTCAGCGGTAAACAGCGGCAGAACACCGGACGCCAGCCTACGGCGTCCCACCCGCGGCGGCGACCGGTTCGGCGCCTGTGGATAGTTCCGCGCGCCAGCCTGCGGGCTCTGGCACAATCGGCCTCATCCTCACCCCAGGAGTTGCGCGATGGCCATCCTTCACAGCCGCGACGATGAACGCGGCCAGGCCCTGTCGAGCTTCATCGCCGTCGTTCTCGCCGCCCTTTTCCTGACCGCCGGTCTGGTCATCGACGGGGGAGCGCAGTCGGCGGCCTCGCGCGACGCCCACACCGCGGCGCGCGAAGCGGCCCGCGCCGCAGTGGACGCCAGCGCCGCCTCCCAGGCCGCGGGCGGCACCATCGACGTCGGGCAGGCGACGGCTGCCGGGCGTCAGCTCCTGGCCGAACGGGGGGTTACCGGGACCATCGTGATCACCGGGGGCACGGTGCAGGTCACCACCACCACCAGTGTGGACACCCTGTTCCTGGGGCTGATCGGCATCACCACGCTCAGCGCGCGCGGCGAGGCCCGGGCGGAGCTCTTCGGCGGCTGAGCTCAGTCGAGACTCGCTGCCATCCGGTGCACGGCCTCGGTAACGAGCTCCGGCGAGGTGGCCAGGTTGATGCGGACGAACTGCTGGTACTCCGCACCGAAGTCCCGGCCGGGGTTCAGCGCCACCCGTCCGCGCTCAAGGAAGGCCTGACGCGGGTCGGGCAGCCCGAGACCAGAACAGTCGAGCCAGCCAAGGTAGGTCGAGACACCGCGCGCCCAGCTGACCTGGGGAAGGTGGCGGGCGAGGAGGTCGGCGAGCAGGTCCTTGTTCGCGGCGACCTCGACCATGAGGGCGTCCACCCAGTCCTGCGCATGCTGAAGGGCTGCAGTGTGGGCGATGGTGGCGAGGTGGCCGGTGGACTGGTTGGCCAGGGGCGGCAGGTTGGCGAAGATGGCGGCGGCTGCAGTGCCGCGCACCAGGACGCCGCCCTTGAGTGCGGCCAGATTCCATCCCTTGCCGGCAGAGAATGCCACGACCGCCCGTTGGGCCTCGGGGAGGGAGAGCAACGGGACGAAGCCTGCTCCGGGGTCGACCAGGGGCGCATGGATCTCGTCGGCCACCAGCAGGACATCACGGTCGGCGCACAGCGTCGCCAGCGCAGCGAGTTCGTCGGCGGTGTGCAGTGTTCCGGTGGGATTGTGCGGAGAGCAGAGCAGGTAGGCCCTCGGCCGGTCCGGGCCGTCCAGGGCCGCAGCGACGGCTGGCAGGTCAAGCCGACCCGCCGCCGTCAGATGAACTTCAGTCAGCCGACGACGGTAGCCGGTGACGATCTGGCGGAAGGGGGGATAGATCGGCGGGTTGATGACGATGTGGTCGCCCTCGGAGGTGTTGCCCAGAAGCAGGGAGAGCATGGCGTTCATCACATCGCCGGACCGGCGTAGCTGCTCCGCGGCGGGCCGCCAGCCCCAGCGGGAGGCGGCCATCGCGGCATAGGCCTCGGCGTAGTCGGCTCCCCAGGGGTATCCGGTGTCGCCGTGCTCGATGGCTGAGACCAGGGCCTCGGTGACCGCCGGGTGCTGGTGGACGTCCATCTCGGCCACCCACAGGGGCAGCACATCGCTGGGGAACGCCCGCCACTTCATCGAGGTGCGTCCCCGAAGTTCGGACTCGGTGAGACTCAGCAGGGCCATGGGCGCGATTCTGCCACCCTCGGATCGATGACCCGGGCCTGTCCGTGTCCGGCGCTGCGGGACTACGCTGCGGCCATGGCCCGCTACTTCGATGTCCATCCTGACAATCCGCAGCCGCGTTCGGTGACGGCGGTGGCCACCCTGCTGCGCGACGGGGGACTGGTGGCCTATCCCACCGACTCGGGTTTCGCCCTGGGATGCACCCTGGGGAATCGGGAAGGGCTCGACCGGATCCGACTGATCCGGGGTCTCGACCGGCGCCACCACTTCACCCTGGTCTGCAGCCGCTTCGCTCACCTGGGGCAGTACGTGGAGATGGGGAATGACGTTTTCCGCGCGGTCAAGGCTCACACGCCCGGGCCGTACACCTTCATTCTCAAGGGCACCCGCGAGGTGCCCAAGGTGATGCTCCAGGAGAAGAAGCGCACGGTGGGGGTCAGGGTTCCCGACCATGTCACCGCTCTCGCGCTGCTGGACATCCTTGAGGAAGCGCTGATGTCGAGCACGCTCATTCTTCCCGGGGCGGAGGATCCCCTCACCGACGGGTGGACGGTCAAGGAGAAACTCGACCATCAGATTGACGCGGTCCTCGATTCCGGCGACGCCGGACTGCTCCCCACCACCGTTGTTGATCTGTCCGGTGATTTTCCGGTGGTGGAGCGGGTGGGTGCCGGGGATCCGGCCGCTTTCGCCTAGGGCGGTGGCGGACCTCGGAGGGCTGGTCCGCCACCCGTCGGTGGTCTCTCAGCTGTCCTCGGGGTCGGCGTAGCTGTCCGACGGGGCGTCTGGATTCAGGGTCCGGGCGTGGTCGGGGACCTCGAGGAGGAGGCTCTTGTCGGTACGAACGTATCCGGTACTGGCCGGCCGATCGGGCAGTTCCAGGGTGGGACGCTCCACATAGGAGTAGGGGATCGACTCCAGCAGCTGGCCAGCGCCTCGTTCAGCACCTGCCTGATCTTGCGCAACGGATGCCGCGCAGGGATGCGCTCCTCAAGATCGACATAGCTGAACAGCGACCCGCTCGCCTCGTCCGTTCCGCGCATC
>JBKEBV010000103.1:0-2664 GCA_047973315.1 Propioniciclava sp. | reverse complement strand
ACATCGTCGCGATAGCGTTCGAAGAGCACCCGGCAGAGCCGCAGGTAGCAGTCGATCATCTCCCGGGAGGCCCACCCGTCGAACTTCTGCGCCAGACGGAGCGGCAGCTCATGGTGAGAGATCGTCACCAAGGGCTCGATCCCGTGGCGACGGAGACCGGCGATCAGCCGGTCGTAGTACCGCAGGCCCGCCTCGTTGAGTTCGGCATCGTCGCCGTGGGGGAAGATCCGGGTCCAGGCGATGGAGAATCGATACATCCTCAGGCCCAGGTCGGTCGATATTGGTACTTTCGTACCATCTGCTCACGGATTCGATGACGAACGGGTCCTGAAACGGCATCGCGGCTGCAGTCTGGCACATGCATCCGGACGATCGCAGGCGGGACCTCCGGCACCGCCACGCGCCAAGGCCACCAACGCCTCCCTGCCGGGTCGATCAGGGGGAGATCACAACGCGGTGAGCTCCTCATCGGCGGCACGGATACCCCGCTCGACAATCTCGCGGCGCTGCTCGCGGGTGTTGCGCACCGACGGATCGGTCACCGGCACCGCCGCGAGGAGCGCCCTGGTGTAGGGGTGCTCGGGACGGGTGAAAATCTCCTCGGTCGTCCCCTGCTCGACAATGCGTCCATGGCTCATCACGACGACGTAGTCGGCCATCATCTCCACCACCGAGAGGTCATGGGAGATGAAGATGTAGGTGAGACCGAGCTGCTGCTGCAGGTCCTTCATCAGGTCCAGCACCTGGGCCTGGACCGAGACGTCGAGCGCAGAGACCGGCTCATCACAAACGACAAGTTCGGGATCGAGCAGCAGCGCCCGGGCGATCCCGATCCGCTGGCGCTGGCCGCCGGAGAACTCGTGCGGGAACCGGGAGACCGAGTCCGGATCCAGACCCACCAACTCCAGCGTCGTGGCGATCTTGGCCTCGATCTCACTCGAGCTGAGAGCGGTGTGCAGCTTGAGCGGTTCGGCGAGCGTCCGGCCGATCATCCAGCGCGGGTCGAGCGAGGCATAGGTGTCCTGGAAGACGATCTGCATCTTCGCCCGCATCCGGCGCATGGCGGCCTCATCGAGCTGGAGCAGATCCGATCCGTCGAACCACACATTGCCCGAGGTCGGCTCGTGCAGGCGGAGGATGGCCCGACCGGTGGTCGACTTGCCCGATCCGGACTCACCGACGATCGCAATGGTGGTGCCCTTGGCCACCTGGAAAGAGACACCGCGGACCGCGTGGACGGGTCCGTGCTTGCCGCGGGCCCCCTTGGCATGGAACGTCTTGGTAAGGTCATCGACCCGGACGAGGGCATCGCCGGCCGCCTCCGGGGCCGCGACGGCAGCCTCGCCGGTCGGGGTGTCGGCCGCAGTGGTGGTGTCGGCCAGTGCGTCAACATCGAGTTCGGCAATCGTCTTGCGTCCCTCCGGCAGGAAGGACAACAGTCGCTTGGTGTAATCGGCCTGCGGGTTGCTGAAGATGCTCACCACGTCGGCGGACTCCTGCACCTCGCCGTTGAACATGACCACGACGTCGTCGCAGGTCTGGGCGACCACCCCCAGGTCGTGGGTGATGAGCAGGATGGCGGTGCCATGGTCACGCTGCAGGTCCACCATCAGGTCGAGAATCTGCAGCTGAGTGGTCACATCGAGGGCGGTGGTCGGCTCGTCGGCGATGAGCAGCTTGGGTTCGCAGGCCATCGCCATCGCGATCATCACGCGCTGACGCATGCCGCCGGAGAGTTCGTGCGGGTAGGACTGCAGCACCCGGTCAGGCTCACGGATGCCGACCATCCGGAGCAGATCCTGACAGCGTTCCAGCGCCTGGCGCTTGTTCATCCGCAGGTGCAGCCTCAGCGGCTCCCGCATCTGGTTGAACACGGTGAAGACCGGGTTCAGCGCGGTCATCGGCTCCTGGAAGATGGTGGCGATGTCCTTGCCGCGGATGGAGCGCATCGCCTTCTCGTCCAGATGGGTCAGATCCCGCCCGTCGAAGGTGATGCTACCGCCGGTGACATGCACATTGCGGCGCGGCAACAGCCGGGTCAGTGTCATCGCCGTCACCGACTTGCCCGAGCCCGACTCCCCCACCAGGCCGACCGTCTGGCCGGGCGCAATGCTGAAGCTGACGTTGCGGACCGGATCGATGACGCCGCGCGAGGTCTCAATCTGCACCGACAGGTCGTCGACGACCACCAACGGCTCAGCCATGGTTCACTCCTGTTCCGCGATTCCGAGATAGCGCAGCACCGACAGCGCGTAGACCTTGGCGGCCAAGACGACGTCGTCGACCTTGACCCGCTCGTCGATGCCGTGGATCGTGTGCAGCACCGCCGGGCCGTACTGCAGGACGGGAATGTGGTGCGCCCGGAAAGCCCGGGCGTCCGAGGAGGCCCATTGGAGCACGCCCTCGGCCTCCGCGTCGCCGGTGAGCTCGCGGATAGCGTCGACCAGGGTCGCCACGACCGGCTCCGAGGGCAGGGTGTAATTCGGCTCGGACGTGAAGCCCAACGGCGTGATCGTCGCCGCAATCCCCTCCTCGTCGAGCACTTCAGCCACCCGGTCGAGGACCGCTTGGCGGGCAATCCCGATGGGCACCCGGGTGTCCACCTCGAGCTCACAGGTGTCGGCGACCACATTGGGGGAGACACCGCCAGTGATCCGGCCGATG
>JBKEBV010000011.1:0-15963 GCA_047973315.1 Propioniciclava sp. | reverse complement strand
TGGGCGCCCTGCCCGGGCGCGACAATCGCGAGCACCCGACCATCTTTTCGGAGGGAACGCACAAGGCGCCGCCCGCGCTGAGCCAATCTTGCGGCGTGGTGTTTGGGGGTTCTCTACAAATCTGGTCAGGCCAAGAGGCGGTACAGGGTCCCCGCGAGGCGCAGCAGATACGCATCGCGTGGGTCTGAGGGGGCATACCCGGTGAGCTCCTCGATCCGACCCAGCCGGTAGCGGACGGTGTTGGCGTGGATGAACAGCTGCCGTGCGGTCGCCTCGATGGAGGTGCCGCACGCCCAGAAGGCCTCCAGGGTGCCGGTGAGGTCGCCGCCGTAGTCCACCAGCGGGGCGTAGATCGTCTGGGCCAGTTCCCGACGCGCGTGGCCGTCGCCGGCCAGGGCACGTTCCGGCAGCAGGGATCGGGCCAGCACCGGGCGGGGTGCGTCCGGCCATGCGGGTGCCGCTCGGCGGCCGGAGGTGGCGGCTCGGGCGCTCACCACCGCATCCACCAGGTCGTCGACGACCGGGCCGACCACGACTGGTCCCGGGCCGAACGCCTCGGTGAGGTGGGCGATCTGGTCGAGTGCGTGGAGCTCATCGGCGAAATCGCCGCCCAGGAGGGCGACGAGTCGCGGCCCCTGGATGGCGGCGAGCAGGTCCAACCCGTGGCGGGCCGCGGCGCTGCGCAGGCGACGCAGCGAGGTGTCATCGTCGGGGGGATCGCCGATGACCACACACAGGCCGTCCACGTCCTGCCATCCCAGCGTCGAGGCCCGCGAGATCAGCGATTCGTCAGCGTCGCCGCGGACGACGGCATCCATCACCAGGGCTTCCAGGCGAGCGTCCCACGCTCCGCGGATCTCGGCAGCACGGGCATAGACCTCGGCGGCGTCGAAGGCGATCTCGCGACTGTGACGCAGGACGGCAGCGGTGAGCTGGGCCTGGTCCTCGCGGGGGAGTTGAACCGCGATCTGTTCCTCCACCGTCTCGACGGTGGCCCGGATGAGGTCGACGGTCTGCTGCAACGACAGGCTGCGCATCAGGTCCCGCGGCGCGGCGGCGAAAATATTCGGAGGGATACTGGAGGCCCCGGATCGCAGCGATGCGACGAATCCGTCGACACCGGCGCGGACGACCAGCGTCACCGAGGCACGGTTGTCGGCGTCAAGGGAGGAGAACCACGGGTAGCGGCGGGTGATCTCGGCGAGTGCAGCGGTCGTCATCGATGCCGCCGCGGCGGCGAGCTGGTCGGCGAGCAGCGCGCGCGCCTCGCCGTCGGGTCGCCCCCGGTGATCGACGTCCATCGAGCCTCCTCACCGGGCACTGTAGCGCCGCGGGTCGACCTGAGGAGACGGTGAGGCCGGGCCCCGGGGACCCGGCCTCACCCCTGGCAGGGGACGGGTGTCACGACCCGGTCAGGACGTCGCCGGCGAGATGGACCTGGTACCCCATCGCAGTGAACATCGCCGCTTTGGCGACCAGTGCCTTGTCGGCGGTGGCGGCGTCGGGTGCGTAGGCGACATTCATGTGGTTGGACTGATGGCGGGCCATCAGCTGGTTGCGGTCGACCCCGTGCAGGATGGCGTTCATGATCGGCCATTCCGGATTGGTCGAGTCGAGCCGACGCTGGACCTCCTCGGCGGGCATCTCGATACAGGTTCCGCGGCCGAGGTCGACGTGAAGCTCGCCGTTCATGATGAACACCCGCGACCAGACGATCTCGCCCGGCTTGGAGACGCCGGCGAGCGTGCCGCCGCCCAGCGGGAAGTAGTAGTAGCTCTGCCGGTAGGCGTGCGCCTGCGCATATCCGCCCAGATGGGAGGCCGGGACCGACCCGGAGATCTCCAGCACCCAGACGAAGTCGTCGTCCCAGTCGTCGCCCCACCGGACATCGTGCAGGGTGGTCGCGGGGTCCAGGCCCATGGCGGTCCAGATGCGGTTCGTCACCAGGGCATCGACGGCGACGCCTTCGTCGACCTCGTTGAAGTGGGGGATGGCCTGGTCCTCGAACAGGATTCGCTGGCCATCGCGCGAGCTGATCGGCGGGCGCTCGACATTGTTGAGCAGGCCTTCGGCCAGATCGGAGGCGGGCACCATGTCCTTGAGGCCCTGCTGGTACTGGATCCCGATGGCGTCGGCGCCGAAATCGTCGGCGATCCGGGCAGCGGCGATGTACATCTTGAACTGGCTGTGCAGTTGCTCGTCGGTGAGGCACTCCTTCCAGTCGCCGTCGTTGTCGACATGAAAGGTCATGCCCGCGTCGTCGAGCCAGGACCGCACCGCGTTGGCCTCCTCGTCGGTGACCCGGTTCATCTCGGCGACCAGGGCGCTCTGGCTGAGTCGCTCCTTGTAGATACCGGCCGGGTTGAGGAGTTCGTCCTCGATGATGGCGTTGTACATGCCCATGCATCCCTCGTCAAAGACCGCCAAGATGGCTTTCTTCGCCTTGAGCTGGGCGGCGAGCGCCTCCCCGAGGTTCTTCTCCGCCGAATCGGGCAGCGCGGGAAGGTCACGGACGTGTGACAGGTCGTGGACGATCGCGCCGGTGTCCAGCCACTCGCCGAGCTTCTCGCGCGCCCAGGCGTCGGTGAAGTCCTTGCTCCAGATGGTCGAGTGGTCGATGTTGGCCTTGGTGAGCGATCCGTGCAGGTTCGCCATGCCGACCAGCCCGGGGAAGTCTCCGGCGAAGTTGGCGGCGAGCAGAATCGGGCCCTGGTGGTCGCGCAGCCCGGCCAGTACATGGTGGCTGTACTGCCACACAGCCTCGACCACGGCGAGGGGCGCGTCGGCGGGGATGGTTGCGAAGACGTCCATCCCGGCGCGCTGACTGTCGATGAATCCGTGCCCCTTCGCCGGGTCGACGCCGTGGGCCCGCTTGATCGTCCAGCCGAGTGCCTCCACGGCCGTGCCGAACTCGGCCTCGACCTGCTGCTGGGTAGGCCACCCGGTCTCGTTGGCGGTGGGGCGCAGATCGCCGCTCGCCACGACATAGACGGTGTTCGGCTCGGCGGTGGGGGTCGCTGGGATATCGGGCACGAGGTAGGTGCTCACTGATGGCTCCTTGGTCGGAAATCGGCGCTCATCGCTCGGTGCCGCGGGTGCGTCGCTGAACGGGCAGGATGAGCTCGGATTCCATCCTTCCAGCAATCGATTTCACGGTCAAGGTTGCCCGCCCGTGGACAGGGTCGGCGCGCGTGCTGGAGAGGCTGCGCGCGCCGGGTCAGTGCCCGGGCCTGGAATTGCCGCGGCGGGAGCCGAGGGCGAAGCGTCGGTGTCGCCGAGAATTACCGGGAGCACGACCTCGCGTGCCGGGGTGTCGAGCCCGCGGATCCGCTGGAGCATCATTGTGGCGGCCTGAAGGCCGAGGTCACGCGCGGGCAGGTGGGCCACCTGGACCCCGAGCGGGCTCAGCAGCACCAGGGGAAGTCCGCCGAAGGACATCAGGCCCACCGCCGGCGGAAGCTGGTCCCGCTCGGCCAACACTCGCGCGGCACCAGCCGCCAACCGGTTGTTGGCCGCAAAGATCGCATCCGGCGGAGCGGGCAGGTCGAGCAGTGTCCGGGTGGCACTCTCGCCGCCAGCGATGGTGTAGGGCGCCCGCGCCAGGAGGGATCGGTGCGGATCCTGTCCGAGCTGGGCCCTGACCGCCCGGGACCAGCCCAGCGCTCGGTCGTCGGCGGTCTCGATGCCGAGCGGTCCGCTGATGCAGGCGACGCGGCGGTGGCCGAGCGTGAACAGGCGCCGGGTCGCGGCCTCGGATGCGCCGACGTTGTCGGCCACCACGGCGTCGACGGGGTAGTGGGGAGCGCGGCGATCGACGCACACCACCGGGACGCCGCGCGCGAGGGGGAGTTCCAGGGAGGTCGTGGAACTGCTGGGGACCATGATCACCCCGGCCACCGGATCACTCACCGCGACGCGGAGGTACTCCTGTTCGCGCTCGGGATCCTCGTCGGTATTGCACAGCATCACTGAGTAGCCGTCCGCGCGGGCGATGTCCTCCACCGCCCGGGTCATCGCGGTGAAAAAGGGGGTCTCGCTGTCGGGGACCATCATGGCGATGATCTCGGAGGAGTTGGTACGCAGCCGCCGGGCGTTCCGATTCGGCACGAAGCCGAGTTCTGTCGCCGCGTGACGAACGGATTCGGCCAAGGCCGGAGTGACCCTGATGCCGTTGAACACCCGCGACACGGTGGCAGGGGACACCCCTGCCCGCGCGGCGACATCGTAGATCGTGGCCATGGTGATTCTCCTCGCCCGGGATGCTGGGTGGGTGGTGCGGGTCAGGAGGTGGCCGGTGGCGCCGGGGTGACGCCTTTGCGGAAGAGTGCGTTTCCATAGATCCGGGTCTCGCCGGTCCGGATGATCACCTCGGCCTCGGCCGCCTTCTCGTAGAAGGCGAAGCGTTCGACCAGGGCGGTCTCGGCCCGGGTGAGCCGGGCGGCGGCCATCAACTCCTCCTGCACCGGGAGAATCCCGTCGGGTGCCTCCATCAGGTCGAGTGGGGTGGCGAAGGTGTCCGGGACCAGCACGGTGCGGATCGCCGCCAGCACGCGGGGCGCGGACAGGCCGGGCAGATCGATGAGGTGCTTCCTGGCCAGCTTGGCGGCTGTGAAGTGGGCGTCGGCTATGACGACCGCGTCCCCGTGTCCCATCTCGTCAAGGGCGAGCAGGAGCCGTCCGGTGAGGAGAGGATCAAGGTTGTGGAGCATCGTCGCCCTTTCCGAAGAAATCGATTTCACATGAGGGTAGTGCCCCTGCTAGCCTCTGTCCAGTGAGGCGGGTCCGCCGGGGCCTTGACGCTCCGTACGGTCCGGCCTAGGCTTATTGAGACGATTCAATCCATCGCAAGGAAGCGTGTTCGCCGTATGAACGTCGCAGGTTTTCCTCATCGGAGCCGCAGGTGGGTCCGATGAGTTCACCCGTCACCCTCGCGGCCGCCGATCTCGGCGCCACCAGCGGCCGGGTCATCGCTGGCACTCTTGCTGAGGGCCGCTTCACGCTGACCGAGCTGGCGCGGTTCTCCAACGGTCCGGTGCCGCAGGGCACCATGATTCACACAGATGCCCCCACACTGTGGGCGCAGGTGCGTGCCGGGCTCAACGCCGGGATTCAGCGGTTCGGGTCGCTGGCCGGGGTCGCGGTCGACACCTGGGGTGTCGACTACGGACGGATCGCGCCCGACGGCACCCTGATCGATCTCCCGGTCCACTACCGCGACGAGCGGACCAAGGGGATTCCCGAGGTCCTGTTCCGCACACTGCCGGCGCTCGAGCTCTATCGGGCGGCCGGCCTGCAGGTGATGCCGTTCAACACCATCTTCCAGCTCATCGACGACGCGCGCCGCGACGCCCTCGACGGGGTCGAGACGATCCTGCTGACCCCGGACCTGTTCAACTACTGGTTGAGTGGACGCCGTGCCGCGGAGGTGACCATCGCCTCGACGACCGGGCTGCTCGATGTCGCCGCCCGCCAGTGGTCGAACTCGACGTGTGCGCACCTGAGCCGGGTCCATCAGGTCCCGCTGCCGGGTGTCCTGCCCGAACTGGTGGAACCGGGGACGGTGCTGGGTGACACGGCCCCGGGGGTCCTCGCCGAGCCGGTCCCTGTGATCACCGTCGGTTCGCATGACACCGCTTCGGCGGTGGTCTCGGTGCCCGCGCAGACCTCGCGGTTCGCCTTCATCTCCTCGGGTACCTGGTCGTTGGTCGGCCTCGAACTTGACCAGCCGGTTCTGTCAGATGCCAGCCAGGAGATGGACTTCACCAATGAACTGGGCGTCGACGGCACCGTCCGCTATCTGAAGAATGTCATGGGTCTGTGGGTGCTGAGCGAGTCGATGCGCACCTGGCAGGACGCCGGGCATCGGATCGAGCTGGCCTCGCTGCTCGGCCGAGCCGCTTCCGCCCGCCCGCTGGACTGCGTGGTGGATATCAACGACGAGCGGCTGCTCCCGCCCGGCGACATGCCGGCCCGCCTGCGCGCGCTCGCCGCAGAGTCAGGTCAGACGCTGGCCGAGGACCCCGTCGCGATCACCCGCTGCATCATCGACTCCCTGGCCCTGGCCTACCGCCGCGCCCTTCGCGCCGCCTGTGAGCTGGCCGGGCGGGACGTCGATGTGGTGCACATCGTCGGCGGCGGATGCCAGAACGCCCTGCTGTGCCAGCTGACCGCCAATGCCACCGGGCTGCCGGTGGTCGCCGGCCCCGCCGAGGGCACCGCGCTGGGCAACCTGCTGGTCCAGGCCCGCGCCGTCGGCGCCCTGCACGGCGACCTCGTTGCGCTGCGTCAGGTGGTCAGCAGTTCCACCGAGGTCGTCGCCTACGTTCCCGGCGCGGAGGGTCCCGACACGCCGGCCTGGGCGGCGGCCGATCAACGAACCAGCCGGTGAGCACCCCTGCCGGGTCCCGGCGCCTGTTTCCCAGCACCGATGTGAGGAGCATCATGACCCGTCCGGTCATCAACACACACGTCCACTTCCCGCCGAACTTCGGCGCCTTCACCACGGTCACTGATGCCGTCGACCAGGCGGTGGTCGAAGGGGTGCGGGCCCTGGGGATCTCCAACTTCTTCGACCAGCAGGTGTATGCGACCTTCCGGAGCCGGGCGGAGGCGGCCGGCATCGTGCCGCTCTACGGTCTGGAGTTCATCACGCTGATCGACGATCTGGCCCGGGCCGGCACCCGGATCAACGACCCAGCGAACCCGGGACGGATGTACCTGTGCGGCAAGGGCATCGCGCCCTTCGCGCAGAAGTCCGAGCGTGCTGCCGCGATCGCCTCTGCGATCCGTCGGGGCAACGATGAGCGAGCCGAACTGATGGTGGCCCGGATCGCCGACCACCTCGCTTCCTGCGGGTTCGACACCGGACTCACCGCCACCCGGGTCGCTCAGAGTGTGGCGGAGCGGGCCGAGGTCCCCCTCGCCTGGGTCTCCTTGCAGGAGCGCCATATCGCCCGTGCGGTCCAGGAGGCGGTGTTCGAGCTCCCCCTCGGGCCACGTGCCGCACTCCTGGAACGGGCCTACGGCACGGCCTCAACGGTCGACATCGCAGATGCTGCCGCGCTCCAGGGTGAGATCCGTTCCTGCCTCATCAAAGCCGGAACGCCTGGTTTCGTGGCTGAGGTTCCGCTGGGCTTCGACGAGGCCTACGACTACATTCTGGAATCCGCCGGAATCCCCACCTACCCGACGCTCGGGGACGGCGTCGACCCGGTCTGCCCCTTCGAGGATTCCGCCACCAACCTCGCTGCCGAACTCCTTGCCCGCGGGATCCACGCCGCAGAGCTCATTCCGGTCCGGAACACGGTGGCCTGTGTCGATGCCTACGTGAGAGCGTTCACCGATGCCGGGATCATCGTCATGGCCGGAACCGAGCACAACACACCTGACCGGATTCCCTTCGCGGTGTCCTGCGTGGACGGTCCTGTCTCGGAGGCAAGCATGGAGGCCTTCTGGGAGGCCACCTGTGTGGTGGCGGCTCACCAGCACGAGGTCGCTCACGGCCGACCTGGCTACGTCACCGCGACCGGTGCTCTCGCCAGCGACGATCCCGAGGAGCGCCGTCGTGAGCTGGTCGAGGTCGGTGCCCGGCTGATCCGCGGCGAGGAGGCCTGAGATGAGCCTGATCGACGAACTCATCAGGGTGGCGAACCGCTACGGCGCCGACCCCACCTACTCCCGCGCCGGCGGGGGAAACGCCTCGGCCAAGGTCGACGGTGTGCTCCACATCAAGCCCAGCGGAGTACCGCTGGCGACCCTGACCGCTGCGGACCTGGTCCCGCTGAGGATCGACGTGCTCCTGGACGCTCTGCACGCCGACGACCCGGTGGACGGCGACCCGGTCCGGGTCGCAGCCGAGCGGGCCCGCGTCGGGGATCCGGCGGGACGGCGCCCCAGCGTGGAGATTCTCTTCCACGCCCTCATCCCCGATGCGCTGGTGGTCCACTACCACCCACTGGTGGCCAACGCGGTGACCTGCAACGCCGACGGGGCCGCGCTCACCGCCAGCCTGCTGGGTGAGGAGGCCGTCTTCGTCCCCTACACCGACCCCGGCGTTCCGCTCGCCCGGGAGGTCGCGCGGGCCCGTGCCGCCCACACCGAACGCACCGGGAGGCCGGCGCCCGGCATCACCCTGCTGGGGAACCACGGGATCATCGTCTCCGGCGATTCCGAGGCCCAACTCATCGAGCGCACCGACCGGCTGACGCGTGCGGTCGCCACCGCGCTCGAGGCTGCCGGTCCTGCCGCCGAGGTCGAACCCCTGGACGCTGAGAAGCTGCGCCAGACGGTCGCGGTGATCGGCCCGACCCTGCGGGGACTGCTGGGAACCCCGGAGCGGCTCGCGGTGGTCACCAGTGATGCCTCGGATCTGGTTCGCTCGGTGACCCTGACCGCGGCCGGCGCTGCGCTCGCCACCGGCGGGCCGCTGATCCCCGACCAGATCGTGTACGCGGGGTCCTTCCCGCTGATCTTCACCCCCCGGGGTGCCGATCTCGCCGGGGAACTCACTGCCGCCGTCGCCGCCCATATCGAGACGCACCGGACCCCGCCCATCATCGTCGTCATTCCCGGTCTGGTGGCCTTCGGCGCCGGGAAGGACCTGGCGGCGGCCCGCACTGCGCTGGGCACCTTCACCGATGCACTGGCGGTGGCGTGGGATGCTGAGCGTCTGGGTCAGGTCCGCACCCTGGCCGAGGAGGAACGATCCTTCATCGAGACTTGGGAGGCCGAGAGCTACCGGCAGAAGATCGCCGTATCCGCCCAGACAGGGCGGATGGACGGCAAGGTGGTCGTCATCACCGGGGCGGCCCAGGGCTTCGGACTCGGGCTCGCCACGGAGGTGCTCGCCGAGGGCGGGCAGGTCGTCCTGGCCGATCTGAACCTAGACCTCGCCGAGCAGCAGGCGGCCGAGCTGAGCAGAGTCCACGGCAACCACCGGGCCGTCGCGGTCGGGGTCAATGTGGCCGACGAACAGTCCCAAGGCGACGCGGCCGCTGCGGTGACCGCCCTGTTCGGAGGCCTCGACGTCTTCATCTCCAACGCCGGCGTCCTGCGGGCCGAGGGCGTGATGACCCAACCCGTGGTCGACTTCGATCTGGTCACCGATGTCAACTACAAAGGCTATTTCCTCGGCGTGCGCGCGGTAGCGCCGATTCTCGCCGCCCAACACGCGGCGCAGCCGGGTTTCTGGTCCGACATCATCGAGATCAACTCGAAGTCGGGACTGGAGGGGTCGAAACGTAATTTCGCCTATGCCGGTAGCAAGTTCGGCGGTATCGGCCTCACCCAGAGCTTTGCGCTCGAGATGGTCGAATACGGGGTCAAGGTGAACGCGATCTGCCCGGGCAACTACCTCGACGGGCCACTGTGGACCGACCCCGAACGCGGGCTCTTCGTGCAATATCTGCGGGCGGGCAAAGTTCCCGGCGCGGAGACCGTCGAGGACGTTCGACGCTTCTACGAGGCGAAAGTGCCGCTGGGGCGCGGCTGCCTGCCGGCCGACATCGCCAAGGCCGTCTACTACATCGTCGACCAGGCCTACGAGACCGGGCAGGCGGTCCCGGTGACCGGCGGCCAGAACATGCTCAGCTGACCCGCGCGGGTGCAGCCAACCGACCAACCGAGGAGAGACATGACCCAGGGATTACCCGAGACCCAGCACGCCATCCAGTTCGTCGGCGTGGACGAGGTTGCCCACAACACCGCCAAGCCGATGGACGAGCTCGGTCCCCGCCAGCTGCTGCTGGAGACCGAGGCGGTCGGCATCTGCTTCTCCGACACCAAACTGTTGAAGGCCTTCACCTCCCACCCGCGCAAGAGCGAGGTGCTCGGCGGCCTGTCGGCCGAGGAACTCGCCAGCATTCCGAGCTACCGACCCGGCGACGCTCCGGCGGTTCCCGGTCACGAGCCCGTGGGGCGCATTGTCGCGGTCGGCTCGGACGTGCGCCAC
Source organism: Propioniciclava sp. (assembly GCA_047973315.1). Lineage (GTDB taxonomy): Bacteria > Actinomycetota > Actinomycetes > Propionibacteriales > Propionibacteriaceae > Propioniciclava. The sequence goes on along the minus strand of JBKEBV010000011.1, from coordinate 6,014 downwards.
CACACGGTGGGGGAGCGGGTGCTGGTCCAGACCGACTACCGCCACCTTCCCACGGCCGGTTCCAATGCCGCGTTCGGCTACAACTTCGAGGGGGCGCTTCAGGAGTACGTCGTCCTCGATGAGCGGGTCATCATCGATCCTCTCACCGGGGAGCGTTTCCTCATCCCCGTCAGCGACGGTCCGTCGAAGTCGGCGGTCGCCCTGATCGAACCGTGGGCCTGCGTCGAGGCCGCCTACGCCTGGGGTGAGCGACAGCACCTGCGGGATGGCGGCTCATTGCTCGTCATCGTCGAACCTGGACGGACGGCGGTCGGGGTGGCGGAGCTGATCGCCGCGCACCGACCGGCCCACGTCTCCGTCGTCGGCGAGGTGGAGGCATCCGCACTCGGCATCGAGGTGACGTCGGCGAGCGTGGCGGATCTGGACGCGGCAACGTTCGACGACATCTGCTACTTCGGCTCGGATGCTGCCACCATCGCCACCCTCGGGCCGCTGCTGGCGATGGGCGGCATTATCAATCTGGTGCTCGGCGGCACCCCGATCGGTGCTGCGGTGGCCGTCGATGTCGGGCGGGTCCACTACGACCTGATCCGGTATGTCGGGACGACCGGGGATTCGGCGGTCGACGGCTACGCGCGGATCCCCGCCCAGTGCGAATTGCGCCCCGATGAGCGGGTGGCCATCGTCGGTGCGGCTGGTCCGATGGGGCTGATGCACACCGTCCGCACCGCCGTTTCGGGGGTACCGGGGATCACCATGGACGCCGTCGATGTCGACGATGCCCGGTTGGCCCATCTGGAAGCGGTGGTGGCTCCTATTGCCGAGGAGAACCAGGTGCCGGCGTCGTTCCGCAACTCGAGCACGGCCCCGTTGGAGCAGGGCTACTCCTATGTAGCGGTGATGGTCCCTGCTCCGCCGCTGATCACCCAGGCGGTGGAGATCGCCGGTCCAGGAGCAATCGTCAACGCCTTCGCCGGGTTCGCGATCGGCACCCTGGCCGATCTCGATCTCGATGCCGTGGCGAGTCGCGGCGTGTACCTGGTGGGCACCTCGGGCTCACGGATCGAGGACATGAAGACGATGCTGGCCAAGGTCGAGGCGGAAACCCTCGACACCAACGTCTCGCTGTGGGCGGTGACCGGCATGGCGGGCGTCACCGAGGCCCTCGCCGCCGTCACGAACCGGACCTCGGGCGGGAAGATCATGGTCTATCCGCACCTCCACGAGCTCGGTCTCACCCGGCTGGAGGACCTTCCGGAGGCGATGCCCTCGGTGTGGGCACTGATGGAGAACGGCCGCTGGACCAAGGCCGCCGAGGCCGAGCTGCTGGCCTCGGCCAACTGAACCGCGGTCCATCGGCTCGCGCGCGGACGTCGACGGCGTCGCCTGAGCACTACCGTAGGAGGATGACCCGCGACCCGGTGGCTGATCTGCGGGCGATCGCCCGCATGCTCGAGCGCGGTGGCGGCCAGTCGCGCCGCGCCAAGGCCTTCCGGCAGGCGGCCGATACCCTCGCCGGCCTCTCGGCCGGGGAGCGATCACGGATCGACGCCGCGCGCGCATGGTCGTCGCTGCCGGGGGTTGGCACCACAACCGCGACCGCGATCGGGCAGTCGACCCGGGGCCGGGTGCCGGATTACCTCGCCGATCTGGAGGCGGCCGCGGAGCCCTTGGCGTCGGCCGGGCCGGTGCGCCGTGCGCTGCGCGGGGACCTGCATCTGCACACCGAGTGGTCGGACGGGTGCTGCCCCATCGAGGAGATGGTGCTCGAATCGGTCAGGCTCGGCCACGAGTACTGCGCCGTCACCGATCACAGCCCGCGGCTGCGCGTCGCCCGTGGGCTCAGCGCCGAACGTCGAGCCGCGCAGATCGACCACCTCCACGCCCTGGACGCCACCCTCGACGGGTTCACCGTGCTGGCCGGCATCGAGGTCGACATCCTCGACGACGGCGGGCTGGATGCCGATGCTGCCACCCTCGATCGGCTTGACGTCGTGGTCGCTTCGGTGCACAGCAAGCTCGCCATGAACGCCGATGCCATGACGATGCGGATGGTGGCGGCCATCGCGAACCCGCAGGTGAACATCCTGGGACATGTCACCGGACGTCTCATCGGCGGCGAGCGCGGCACCCGGGGGCAGAGTGCCTTCGATGCCGCGGTCGTGTTCGAGGCCTGCCGCCGGTTCGGCGTCGCTGTCGAGATCAACAGTCGACCCGAGCGGCAGGATCCTCCCGACGATCTGCTCGCGCTGGCTGCCGAGACCGGCTGTCTGTTCAGTGTCGACACCGATGCGCACGCGCCCGGGCAGTTGGAGTTCTGTGCCCTCGGGGCGGCTCGCGCCGATGCCGCCGGGATCGCCCCGGACCGGGTCATCACCACCTGGCCGATCGCGGACCTTCGCGCCTGGTTGTCCCGCGCCCGAGGCTGAGACCTGCGCCGAGGGTGGCCGGAGAGCTAGGATCGCCGAAGGCCGCCCTGGAATTGTCCACGGTCGGGGTGGCACGGACCTGAGAGAGGAACGCCCGAGTGCCCACGCGCGACAACGCCGGCCCCATCCTGAACGGCCTGCCGACCAACCTCCCTGACATCGACGCCGAGGAGACCGCCGAATGGCTGGAGTCCCTCGATCTCATGATCGACTCCGAGGGACGAAACCGCGCGCGGTACATCATGCTCAAGCTGCTGGAGCGCTCCCGAGAACGCCAGCTGGGCGTCCCGTCGCTGACCAGCACCGATCACGTCAACACGATCCCGCCGGAGGCTGAGCCGTGGTACCCCGGCGACCAGGACCTGGAGCGGAAGTTCCGGCGCCTGCTGCGATGGAACTCGGCGGCCATGGTGCACCGCGCGCAGCGTCCGGGCGTGGGCGTCGGCGGCCACATCTCCACCTTCGCGTCATCGGCGACCTTGTACGAGGTGGGCTTCAACCATTTCTTCCGCGGCAAGGATCATCCCGGTGGCGGCGACCAGGTGTTCTTCCAGGGCCACGCGAGCCCCGGCATGTATGCGCGTGCCTTCCTGGAGGGACGCCTCCAGGAGGCCGACCTGGACGGCTTCCGTCAGGAGAAGAGCCACATCGTCGATGGGAGGATCCGGGCGCTGCCCAGTTACCCGCACCCGCGGCAGATGCCCGACTTCTGGGAGTTCCCGACCGTCTCGATGGGGCTGGGGCCGATCAACGCCATTTGGCAGGCCCAGTTCAACAAGTACCTGCACAATCGCGGTCTCAAGGACACCAGCGAGCAGGCGGTGTACGCCTTCCTAGGCGATGGGGAGATGGACGAGGTCGAGAGCCGCGGCGCCCTGCAGGTGGCGGCCTATGAGGAACTCGACAACCTCACTTTCGTCATCAACTGCAACCTGCAGCGTCTCGACGGCCCGGTGCGGGGCAACGGCAAAATCATGTCGGAGTTGGAGTCGTTCTTCCGCGGTGCGGGCTGGAATGTCATCAAGGTGGTCTGGGGCCACGGGTGGGATCCGCTCCTGGCCGCCGACAAGGACGGTGCCTTGGTCAACCTGATGAACACCACTTCCGATGGTGACTACCAGACCTTCAAGGCCAACAACGGCGATTACGTCAAGGAACACTTCTTCGGTCGGGATCCGCGGACGGCCGCGATGGTGGCCGACTGGGACGGCGACAAGGTGTGGCAGCTCACCCGCGGCGGGCACGACTACCGCAAGGTGTACGCCGCCTACGACGCCGCCAGGAAGTTCACCGGTGCGCCGACGGTGATCCTCGCGCACACCATCAAGGGTTACTTCCTCGGTCAACATTTCGCCGGTCGCAATGCGACCCACCAGATGAAGAAGTTGGCGCTCGACGACCTCAAGCAGTTCCGTGACCGGCTCGACATGCCGGTCACCGACGCCCAGCTGGAGGAGGATCCCTACCAGCCGCCCTATATCCGTCCTGACGACTCCGACGAGCGTATCCAGTACGCGAAGGAGCATCGTCGGGCCCTGGGCGGTCCGGTGCCCGAGCGCCGGACGGCCGCGCCGGCCCTCAAGTTGCCCGACGACAAGGCCTACGCCTCGGTCAAAAAGGGTTCGGGCAACCAGGCGATCGCGACGACGATGGCCTGGGTGCGGCTGCTGAAGGACCTGCTGCGGGACAAGGAGTTTGGCGCCCATGTGGTGCCGATCATCCCCGATGAGGCGCGGACCTTCGGGATGGACTCGCTCTTCCCGACGATCAAGATCTACAGCCCACACGGCCAGAACTACACCCCGGTGGACCACGACCTCATGCTGTCCTACCGGGAGAGCAAGAAGGGCCAGATCATCCACACCGGCATCAACGAGGCCGGGTCGCTGGCGTCGTTCACCGCGGTGGGCAGCAGCTATGCCACGCACGGCATCCCGATGGTCCCGGTGTACATCTTCTACTCGATGTTCGGGTTCCAGCGCACCGGGGACGCCATGTGGGCCGCAGCCGATCAGCTGTGCCGCGGCTTCTGGATCGGTGCTACCGCCGGCCGCACCACGCTGACAGGCGAGGGGACCCAGCACATGGACGGGCACAGCCCGGTGCTGGCGGCGACCAACCCCGCCGTGGTGCAGTACGACCCGGCCTATTCCTACGAGATCGCCCACATCATGCAGCGTGGGCTTGAGCGGATGTACGGGGAGAATCCTGAGGACGTCATCTACTACCTGACGGTCTACAACGAGCCGGTCGTGCAGCCCGCCGAACCGGAGAACGTCGACGTCGAGGGCATCCTGCGCGGTATGCACCTGGTGAGCGAGGGCAGCTTCGACGGGGTCAATCCCGATGCTCGCCGGGTTCAACTGCTCGCCTCCGGGGTCGGGGTCTCCTGGGCGCTGGAGGCCCAGCAGCTCCTCAAGGACGACTGGGGTGTGGTCGCTGATGTGTGGAGTGTCACCTCATGGACGGAGCTCCGCCGCGAGGCGATGGATGTCGACCAGCACCGGTTCCTCCACCCGGACGAGCCCGTCGAGGACGCCTGGCTGGTGCAGAAGCTTGCCGACCGGCCCGGTCCGGTCATCGCCACCTCGGACTACATGAAGCAGACCCAGGATCAGCTCGCTCCCTGGCTCGAGGGCCGCTTCGCCGGCCTGGGGGCCGACGGATTCGGCTTCTCCGACACGCGGGCGGCGGCGCGACGCTTCTTCCACCTCGACGGGCCGTCGATGGCGACCAAGGCGCTCCAGATGCTCGTGCAGCGGGGCGAGGTCGATCCTGAATGGCCCCGTCAGGCAATCGCCAGGTATGACCTGCTCAATGTCAACGCCGGTTCCTCCGGCAATGCCGGTGGCGAGTCCTGACCGTGCTCGTACGGTCGGGGGCACGTTCGATCCGGCTGGCGTGCTCTCGCGCTCGGGCGTGGTCTCTGGCAGGCTTGGGATCACGCCGAGCGATCAGGAGGTCAGCGCAGTGACTGGGTCAGCCGACCTGCAGGACGAGCCCGTGAACATTGAGGCCTTCGGGCTTGAGACCGGGATGACGGTCCAGGAGCTGGGGTGGGACACCGATGTCGACGATGCGGTCCGTCAGGCGGTCATGGATGCCGTCGACGCCGACCTCATCGAGGATGCTGTCGAAGCGGTTGACGCTGTCCTGTTGTGGTGGCGCGACAGCGACGGCGACGTTGCCGACGGTTTGATGGACGCCTTGCGTGACCTGTCCGATGACGGCGTCGTGTGGCTGATGACGCCCAAGGTGGGCGAGGCCGATTTCGTCGATCCGGCCGATGTCGGTGAGGGCGCTGCCACGGCCGGCCTGGTACTCGCCAAGCCGGTCTCCGTCGACGGCCAGTGGCAGGCCCAGAAGATCGTCAGGTCGGGACGCGGGCGGCGCTGAACCCGGGGACTGCCACGGCTGGGTACACTGTGCCGATCCGGGGCGTATAGCTCAGTTGGTAGAGCTCCTCCCTTACAAGGAGGCGGCCGGGGGTTCAAGTCCCTCTGCGCCCACCAGATCGTCGTTGTTCAAACCGACGTTCCCGGTTTGAGGTCCAAATTCCGCAGTGGCTCGCTGTCGTGCGAGTGC
>JBKEBV010000214.1:0-37919 GCA_047973315.1 Propioniciclava sp. | reverse complement strand
ACCGCATTGCCGTCGAGCCGGACCACGATCGGGCGGCTGGCCCGGTTGCCCAACTGCGTCAGCGCGCCGCGGATGCCCTTGGCCACTTCGGAGCAGGCGGTGATACCGCCGAAGACGTTGACGAAGACCACCTCGACCTTGGGGTCGGACAGAATGATCTCGAGTCCGTCGGCCATCACCTGGGCGGAGGCGCCGCCGCCGATGTCGAGGAAGTTGGCCGGCTTGGGTTGACCCGGCAGGCCCTCCCCGGCGTAGGCGACGACATCCAGGGTGCTCATCACCAGGCCAGCTCCGTTGCCGATGATGCCCACCTGCCCGTCGAGCTTGACGTAGTTGAGGTCCTTCTCCTGGGCGCGGCGCTCGAGCGGATCGATGGCCGCCTCGTCGACCAGCGCGGACCGGTCGGGGTGCCGGAAGTCGGCATTGTTGTCGAGGGAGACCTTGCCGTCGAGCGCGATGATCCGACCGTCACCGGTCCGCACCAGCGGGTTGACCTCGACCAGCGTCGCGTCGGCCTCCCGGTAGACCACGCCCAGCCGGGCCAGGGTCTCGATGAGAGCCTCGCGGATGTCGTCGCCGACACCAGCCGCGTCAGCAATCCGGGCCGCGACCTCGGCGTCGAGCCCGGTGCGGGGATCGACCGGGACTCGCACGAGGGCCTCGGGACGTTCCTCGGCGAGAGTCTCGATCTCGACGCCACCCTCGAGGCTGAACATCGCCAGATAGGAACGCTCGGATCGGTCCAGCAGCAGCGAGAAGTAGAATTCCTCGGCGATGTCGGCACCTTCGGCGATCATGACAGTGTTGACCCGATGACCCTTGATGTCCATCCCCAGGATGGCGCGGGCGTGTTGCTCGGCCTCCTCAGGACTGTGGGCGAGCTTGACCCCGCCAGCCTTGCCGCGGCCACCGACCTTCACCTGCGCCTTGACCACCACCACACCGCCGCCGAGCCGTTCGGCGGCCTCCCTGGCCTGCTCGGGCGTGGTGGCCACCAGTCCCTTCAGGACCGGGACGCCGTGCTGCTCAAAGAGGTCACGCGCCTGATACTCGAATAGATCCATGTCTCCGTCCTCGTCATGGCAGACCTCGCCTCCATGCGACGTCCTCGCCGCCGAGCCTACTGTGACCGTGAGGCCGGATCACAATGCGACCATCGCCCTTTCCGCGGGAGCCGTGTGAGGCTGGCGGTGAGACCCGCACCCCCAATTTCTGAGAATCGCCCAAGAAATGCTAAGGTTGCTGCCGTTGGTCTCCCGAAGACCTCCCACCACTCACCAGGAAGGATCAGTGTGGCCCGCTCCCCCCAACCGCGACGAGCACTTGACAACGCTGACACCTACCTCGCCCCGACCTCGCATCCCCGGCGCAGCGCCCGTTCGGGTCGCGCCACCCGCGTCGGGATCGCCCTCGGCTCCGCCGGTGCAGCTGGCGCGTTGGCCCTCACGGCCCCCGGTCTGGCGATGAGTGCTCCCAGCACCGCACCGCTGGTCGTGACGACCACGCAGGTGGAGGTGGGAACCACCGATTCTTTTGTCACCCGGAGCGTCTCGGCCAACCGTGACGTGGAGCGGACGCCGCTCTCCGAAGGTGACATCGCTCTTGCCGCCGACGCCCGGGCGAAGGATCTCGCCCAGCAGGATGCGCAGGTGAGTCAGACCCAGGTGACCGCGGTCGTGAACGCCCGCTCCACCCAGCTCAAGAACACCGGGTCCAAGATCGACGACCAGGTCGAGCGTCTCGAAGCCGCCAAGTTCTACTGGCCGACCGCCGGGAACATCACCTCCCCCTGGGGCATGCGGCTCCACCCCATCCTCCGCTACACCCGCCTCCACGGCGGCGTTGACATCGGCGGCAAGGTCGGCGCTCCGATCTACGCGGTCCAAGACGGCGTCGTCACCAAGGCCGCCACCGGCTACAACGGTGGCTCCGGCAACAACGTGCGCATCGACCACGGCACGATCAACGGTGAGGCGATCGAGTCGGCCTACCTCCACATGAACAGCTACATCGTCGCGCAGGGCGACACCGTCAAGAAGGGCGAGCTGATCGGCTACGTCGGCAACACCGGGCTCTCCACCGCCTCGCATCTCCACTTCTCGGTCTACGTCAACGGCCAGAATTCCGATCCTGAGCCCTACCTGAAGTCCTGAGGCCGCTCAGGACTCAGAGCTTCTCCATCGGTGCGTGCTTCACCGAGAGCTTCTTGACACCGGCCGAGCCGAAGTCGACCACCGCTTTCAGCGTGTCCCCCGCGCCGGCGGTCTCCGTGACCGTACCCATGCCGAAGGTGGTGTGGAGCACCCGGTCCCCCGCCGCCAACGCCACCGGCGGCTTCAGCGCGGCAGGTTTGCCACCGAACCCCACCGTCGACCGCCAGGACTGTTCCGTCCGTCGGCTCGCCTCGCTGGCCCACGAGTTGGCCGCCTGGCCCACCCGACGCCAGTCGAGCAACCGGGCCGGGATCTCCTCGATGAACCGACTCGGCGGGTTGTACTGCGGCGAGCCCCACTGAACCCGGACCCCGGCGCGGGTCAGGTACAGCCGCTCGCGCGCCCGGGTGATACCCACATACGCGAGCCGTCGCTCCTCCTCTAACTCGGCAGGATCCGACAGCGCCCGCAGGTGCGGGAAGATCCCGTCCTCGAAGCCGGTGACGAAGACGACGGGGAACTCCAGACCCTTGGCGGTGTGGAGGGTCATCAACGTGACCACGCCCCCGGAATCGTCGGCGTCGGGTATCTGGTCCGCATCGGCCACCAGCGCGATCCGCTCCAGAAAGGCGGCCAACGAGTCATCGGGTTCGGGGGAGCCGGCCGCGAGCCCGGCACCGTCGGCCGCATCGGCGGTGGCCCCGGCGTCTTCCCGGCCTTCAGGGGCGTCCAGCAGCCCGGACGTTCCGGGCGCGACCTCGACGGTGTGGGCGGCGGCGACGAACTCACCGGCCACACTGACCAGTTCGATGAGGTTCTCCAACCGGGTCTGGTCCTGGGGATCGGTGGAGGCCGACAACTCGGCCAGGTATCCGGACTCCTCCAGGATGCTGACCAGAATCCGGTCGGCGCTGACCCCCTCGGCCACCATCGCCCGATGTCTGGCCATCATCTCGGCGAACAGCCGCAACTGCTTCAGCGATCGCGGCGCCAGGCCGTTGATCTCGCCCAACCGACCGAGCGCTGCCCCGAACGAGAGCTGCTGGCCGGCAGCGAAGGCGGCCACCAGCCCCTCGGCCCGGTCCCCGATCCCGCGTTTGGGCACGTTGACGATCCTCCGGAGGCTGACATCGTCGTCGCGGTTCGCGATGGCGCGTAGGTAGGAGATGGCATCCCGGATCTCGCGACGTTCGTAGAAGCGCACTCCGCCGACCACCTTGTAGGGCAGGCCGACCCGGATGAAGACCTCCTCGAAGGCGCGCGACTGGGCGTTGGTGCGGTAGAAGACCGCCACATCGGCGGCCGCGATTCCGGCATCGGTCAGCCGGTCGACCTCCTCGGCGACGAACTGGGCCTCCTCGTGTTCGGTGTCGGCGACGTAGCCGACGATCAGCGCACCGTCGCCGGCATCGGACCACAGGTTCTTCGCCGGCCGGTGCGGATTCCGTTCGATGACGGCATTGGCGGCGGTGAGGATCGTCTGCGTCGACCGGTAGTTCTGCTCCAGCAGGATGGTGCGCGCTCCCGGAAAATCGGCCTCGAAGTCGAGAATGTTGCGGATGGTCGCCCCTCGGAAGGCGTAGATCGACTGGTCGGAATCGCCCACCACCAGCAGTTCCGGCGCCGCCACCAGCCCTTCGGCCCCTGCTGGTGTCGCGGCGCATAACTCCCGCACCAGCGCGTACTGGGCATGGTTGGTGTCCTGGTATTCGTCGACCAGCACGTGGCGGAAGCGTCGACGGTAGCTCTCCCGAACATCCGGGAACGCCTGCAGCAGGTGAACCGTCGTCATGATGAGGTCGTCGAAATCCAACGCGTTCGCTGCGGTGAGGCGCCGCTGGTACTCGGCGTAGGCCGCGGCCTGCACCTCCTCAGCCTGGGTGGCGGCCGCCGTGGCTGCCGCATCATGGTCGACGAGTTCGTTCTTCCAGTTCGAGACGGCGTTCATGATGCCGCGTACCGGGTAGCGCTTCGGATCCAGGTCGAGTTCCTTGCACACCAGTGACATCAACCGTTTGGAGTCGGTGTCGTCGTAGATCGAGAACGTGCGGTTCAGCCCGAAGCGGCCGATCTCGGCACGGAGGATCCGCACGCATGCGGAGTGGAAGGTCGAGACCCACATCAGTCGGGCCCGGTTCCCGACCAGTTCCTCGACCCGCTCCCGCATCTCGGCGGCAGCCTTGTTGGTGAAGGTGATCGCCAGGATGGAACCGGGGTGTGCCCCCCGCTGGCCGATGATCCAGCCGATCCGGCGGGTGAGCACCCGCGTCTTGCCCGATCCCGCACCGGCGACGACCAGAACCGGGGAGCCCTCATGGGTGACCGCCTCGCGCTGGGGCACGTTGAGCCCCTCGAGCAACTCGGTCGGATCGGCGCCGCGGGACGCCTTACGGCGCGGTCGTGGAGTCCCCTCCTCGCGGGCAGCTGGCGGCTCGGCGAAGGTGAAGAGGTCAGGAAGCTGTTCGGTCATCTCCCGGCCAAGCCTATCGGCGGCGACCGACGTCCGCCCGAGTAGGGTGGAGCCATGGATCTGGGCCGGCTCCGAGGGGTGCTTCGCTGGGGAGGGATCGGCTTGGCGTCGGCCCAGATCATCAGCCTCATCGGACTGTCGTGGGTGGACCGTCGCCGACGCCAGCGCCGGGTCGACGCCCGGTTCCCTACCGGACCTCCCGCCTCCGTCTCGCTGGGCGACGCCGGCGATCTGACGGTCTACACCAGGGGTGCCGACCTCTACGCCGACATGATCGAGGCGATCGACTCGGCCACCACCAGCGTCCATCTGGAGACCTACATCTGGAAGGCCGATGAGGTCGGGCAGGAGTTCAAGGAAGCGCTGACCCGCGCGGTCGATCGGGGCGTCGAGGTCTACGTCGTCTACGACACCTTCGGCAACACGGTGGTGCGGCCGTCGTTCTACCGGTTCGACCCGCGCATCCAGGTGATCCGCCACCGGCCGTGGACCGGTTTGAGCGCCTTGCCGGTCCGGGGTCCCGGCCTGAACCACCGCAAGATCCTGGTGGTCGACTCCGCGGTGGCTTTCGTCGGTGGGTACAACGTGGGGACGCTGTACGCCACTCAGTGGCGGGACACGCACGCCCGGGTCCGCGGAATCGCCGCCGCCGAGCTGGAGAACGCCTTCGTCGACTACTGGAACCAGACTCGCCATCCGTCCCAACCGGCCGTCCCACAGCCCCGGTCCCGCTCGTGGGCGTCCTTCGCCACGGTCATCAGGAACGTTCCCAGTCTGGGCGTCTACCCGATCCGCTACATGTACATGGAGGCGATCGATCGGGCCGAGAAACGGATCTGGCTGACCCACGCCTATCTGATCCCCGATAGCGATTTTCTCTTCGCCCTCGCCGAGGCCGTCCGGCGCGGGGTCGATGTGAGGATCATGGTTCCCGCAGAGTCGAACCACATCATGGCCGACTGGGCCTCCCGGGCCTTCTACTCCACGATGCTGCGCAACGGCATCCGGCTCTTCCTGTTCCAGGGTGCCATGGTCCACGCCAAGACCGGCACGATCGACGGCCGCTGGTCGACCATAGGAACGGCCAACCTGGACCGGGCCAGCCTGACCGGAAACTTCGAGGTGAACCTCGCGGTGCTGAGCGACGATCTCGCCGCAGTGATGGAGGACATCTTCGCCCTCGACAGCACCCAGTGCACCGAGCTGACCCTGGAGGAGTGGAGCAGACGGCCCTTGGCGGCCAAGGTGTCCGAACTGGTCCTGTCCCCGCTGGGGCCGCTGCTCTAGTCGATCGTCGCGGGCGTGGTTGCGCCCCGGAACCGATGGGCTCCGGGGCTCGCAACAAGGTGCGGTCTCAGCGCCGCTTGCTCAGCCATCCCCGGACAGCCAGGATGATCAGCGTTCCCACGACCGAGGCGATGAGCCCCCGAAGGGAGACGATGGTGCCGTAGCTGACGCCGAGCACCATGCCGCCCAGGAATCCGCCCAGCAGTGCGCCGACGATACCGAGGAGGGCGGTGGAGATCCACCCACCTCCTTGGGTGCCCGGCATGATGGCCTTCGCGATCGCGCCGCCGAGCAGACCGATGACGAGGTATCCGATGATCGTTCCCATGGGCCCAACGCTAGCTCGCCGAGACCGTCCGATCAGCGACGCAGGGGTGTCCTCAGGGTGCTATCGGGAGGCCCCCCGGGGCGCCGCCACGATGCGCAAGCATCAGGGACGGTCACACCAGACGCCGGTCGGTCGCCCAGCGCGTCAACTGGTGCCGGTTGGAGAGTTGGAGCTTCCGCAGCACACTGCTCACGTGGGTTTCCACCGTCTTGATGGAGATGAACAGTTCCTTGGCCACCTCTTTATAGGCGTAGCCGCGGGCAATGAGCCGGAGAACCTCGCGCTCACGCTGGCTGAGCCGGTCGAGGTCCTCGTCGATGCTCGCCACGTCGATCGCGCCGCTGAAGGCATCGAGCACGAATCCGGCCAACCTCGGGGAGAACACCGCGTCGCCATCGGCGACCCGGGCGATGGCGGCCACGAGTTCCTTGGCGGAGATCGATTTGGTGACGTAGCCACGGGCCCCGGCGCGGATCACCCCGATGACATCCTCGGCAGCGTCGGAGACCGACACCGCCAGGAAGCGGACATCAGGATCCTTGGCGTGGACCTGATTGATCACCTCGACACCGCCGCCACCGGGAAGGTGCACATCGAGGAGCACCACATCGGGGCGGGTCCGCAGAACGGCGGCAACCGCAGTGTCGACGTCCTCTCCTTCGCCCACGATGGACACGAAGGGTCCGATGTCGTGCTTGACCCCGCTGCGGAACATCGCGTGGTCATCCACCACGACCACCCGCCGACTCTGCCGACCTCCCGCCGGGCGCCCCGCGCCCTGGTTGGCCGGCGGTTGCTTCTGACCCTCGCTCATCGCTTCATCTCCAGACTGACTTCCGTGCCCTGCCCAGGTCCCGAACGGATCCGTGCCGCGCCACTGTGGCGCGCCATCCGGTCAAGAATGCTGCCGCGGACACCCATCCGGTCCTCGGCGATCACGTCGGGATCGAAGCCCCTGCCCCGGTCCCGGACGAAGACCTCGACACCATCCTCCCCCACCTCAGCGTAGACGTCGACCAGATCGGCACCGGAGTGCTTGGCCGCATTGACCATCGCCTCGCGGGCAGCCTTCACCAGCTCAGACAGCTCGGGCGTGAGCGTCGCATCGCCGACGGTCACACACTCCACCTGAACCGGGAAATCGTCCTCCACCGCCTGAGCCGCCTCCCTGAGCGCGTCCCGGAGCATTGCCGCCGCCGTCTCCTCGCCGTACAACCAGGTGCGCAGTTGACGCTCCTGACGTCGGGCCAGCCGCACCACCTCAGGGGCATCGGCCGCATGCCGTTGGATCAGGGCCAAGGTCTGCAGCACCGAGTCGTGCAGGTGCGCAGCCATGTCGGCGCGAGCATCGCTCACCAGCCTGGCATCGCGCGCAGCGCTGAGCGCCCGTCGGGTCCGGAGCAGCCAGGGTGCCACGGCGAGGACGAGGGCGCCCAGAGCGAGAGCTCCCAGCACCACAAGGCCCCAGAACGGGCCCACGTCCGGCAGCGCGAGGGACGACGCGATCACCGCCAGAGCCAGCGCACACAGGCCGACCAACAGGCCCAGGACGGTTGACCACCGGCTCAGCAGCGGCGTGAACCGACGCGCCCATCCTTCGCCCCACGCCTCCCGGGTGGTCGGATTGCGGTCGGCGATGATCCAGATCAGCCCGAGTCCGACGGCGGCGCTGAGGCCGGCCACCAGCCACCAGTCCGGCAGTCCCCACCCCAGGGCCTGGACAGTCCACAGCAGTCCGGCCGCCAGCAGCATCAGCGGTACCGCCTGCCCCAGGTCGCGTCCTTCCCCGACCTCGAGCTGGGTCCGCATCCCCTGCCGGGTCGCCGCCTCCGACCCTGGCGCTGCCCGAGCCTCGGTCAGCGGTGGGATGGCGAGCCACAAGCAGAAATAGGCCAGCACGCCGACCAGGCGCCAGGCACCCACCAGGACGAAGACGGTCCGCACCACCAGAACCGAGACCCCGAACTGGTCGGCGAAGCCGGCACAGACCCCACCCACCAGGGCACGGTCAGGGCGGCGGGCGAGCCGGCGCGGCTCGGGTGCCGTCGCTCCGCTCGCGGTGGACATGATGCAAGAGTAGGGGGTCCGGTCGGGGATTCCCCGATGGGAGACCGGCACCCCCGCCAGCAGACTGAGGACATGACCGATGCTCTCGCCCTGCGGCGCGATCCTGCCCAGGCGCAGATCGCAGGTGTGTGCGCAGCGCTGGCGCGCCACTGGGGATGGAGCCCCGGAAGCGTCCGCATCGGTTTCGTCATCCTCTCCCTCCTCACCGCCGGCTACGCGGTCGGGATCTACCTGTGCGCGTGGGCGCTCATCCCCCGTGTCGGCGAGTCGATCGAGCCCATCCGTTCGGTGCTCCCGTTCACCCGGTCCTGGTCCCGCGCGGCGCTGGTCGCCGTCCTGATCACCGCGACCGGGCTCATCCTCGCCTTCTCCGCCTCCGGCCCGGGCGCGCTGGTCGTCATGGGGATCGTCTGGTGGGTGATGCGTCGCTCCCACCGCCAGACGTCGGCCGTTCGCACCCCACCACCACCCCCACCCCCGACGACGGCCTTCGAGCGGGCCAGCCACACCTGGCAGCAGCGTCTGGCCAATGTCGACGCCGGGCTCCCCCCGGACTGGGAGCCCGATCCCGACCCCTCCCCAGCAGCCTTCCTCCCGGCTGCCCCCGATTCGGCCAAGATGCTCAACCGGCGTCGCGGACGCCGCACCTGGCTGTGGATCATGATCGGGCTCGGCCTGGCCTACTCGGCCGTCATCGCCACCGGCTGGCAGGGGGGCGGACCTGTCATCTGGTTCGGCGTCACCCTCGCGGTTCTGGGAGCAGCCCTGGTCCTGGTCGCACGACCCTCCCGCGCCATCTTCGGCCGCCCGAGGGGACTGATGGCCGCCACCGTCGCCACCGCTGTCGTCGCCCTGGGCCTGATCGCCGCGCCGGATGCGCCGCCGGCCTTCAGCGACCCGCCCGTTCGCCGAGCGCTGAGCGGTTCCACCCCCCTCGACGACTCCGATCTCGGCATGGGCGACGTCACCCTTGACCTCGCTGCGGTCACCATCACCAAGGACTGGTCCGTCGAATACACCCTCGAGGCCGGAACCCTCACCATCGTCGTTCCGGGCACCGGAAATGTGCGCGTGGTGGCGACCACCGATCTCGGAAAAGTGACCACTCCGGGCGAGGACATCGGCGGTGTCAACGTCCGCACCGAATGGGAGCGGGTGGACGACGAGGCCGGCGACAGCCCGACGCTGCTCATCAACGCTCAGGTCGATGTCGGGAAGGTCGTGGTGGTGTCGTCATGAGAAACCGTGTTGACGCCACCGCCCTCGTCACCGGACTGGTGGCCCTGCTGATCGCCGTTGTCGCCCTCGCCTCAACCTTCACCGCGGTGAACCCGTCCGACCTCGGGGCGTTCGTCCCGGCCCTGCTGGTGGTGTTCGGCCTGGTCGGCCTGTATGTCTCCCGAACCCAACCCTGATCTGATCCGACGAAAGGACATCCCATGACAAGCCCGCTGGTCCGTACCCACGATGACAAGGTGATCGCCGGAGTGTGCGGCGGTATCGGTCACCTGACGAAGATCGACCCGAACATCATCCGGGTCATCTTCGTCCTGGCCGCGATCTTCTTCCAGGGTTGGGTGGTGTACCTGGTCATGTGGTTGATCCTTCCCGACAACCAGACCGGCCGCTCCGGCTTCACTGACCTGCGGAACCTCCTCGCCTCGGGTTCATCGTCGTCGTAGCCTGCGGCGGCCGTCTCACTCCCACTCGATCGTTCCCGGCGGCTTGCTGGTCACGTCGACGACGACCCGGTTGATCTCGCGCACCTCATTGGTGATCCGGGTGCTGATCCGCTCCAGAAGTTCGGGCGGCAGCCGAGCCCAGTCCGCGGTCATCGCATCCTCGCTGGTCACCGGGCGCAGCACGACCGGATGCCCGTAGGTGCGCGCGTCACCCTGAACTCCGACGCTGCGCACGTCAGCGAGCAGGACCACCGGGAACTGCCACACGTCCCGTTCCAGGCCGGAGGCGGCGAGCTCCTCCCGCGCGATGGCGTCGGCCTCCCGCAGCAGGTCGAGACGTTCCCGATCCACCGCCCCGATGATCCGAATGCCCAGACCGGGGCCGGGGAACGGCTGACGCCACACCATCTCGTGCGGGAGTCCGAGTTCCTCGCCGACGGCCCGCACCTCGTCCTTGAACAGGGTGCGCAACGGCTCGATCAAGGTGAACTGGAGATCGTCGGGGAGACCGCCGACATTGTGATGGCTCTTGATGTTGGCCGCACCCTCGCCACCGCCAGACTCCACCACATCGGGATAGAGAGTGCCCTGGACCAGGAACTCGATGTGGGTGTCGGCGTCGATATCGCGCACCGTCTGCTCGAAGACCCGGATGAACTCACGTCCGATGATCTTCCGTTTGGTCTCGGGTTCGCTGACCCCTGCCAGCGCGGTGAGAAACTGTTCCTCGGCCTCGGCCACCACCAGTCTGATGCCGGTGATCCTGACGAAGTCCTCCCGCACCTGTTCTCGCTCGCCCTTGCGGAGCAGGCCGTGATCGACGAAGGCGCAGGTCAGCTGGTCGCCGATCGCCCGGTGGACCAGCGCAGCGGCGACGGCCGAGTCGACCCCCCCGGAGAGGGCACACAGCACCTGTTTGTCCCCCACTTGGGCCCGGATCGCCGCGATCGAGTCCTCGACGATGTTCGCCGGAGTCCAGGAGGAGTCGAGGCCTGCGAGGTCGTGGAGGAACTGGGCGATGACCCGCTGGCCGTGCTCGGTATGCATGACCTCCGGGTGCCACTGCACCCCGGCCAACCGACGCTCGCCGTCCTCGAAGGCCGCCACCGGGGCGCCGGCGGTATGGGCCAGCGTGGTGAAACCCACAGGGGCGACGGTCACGCTGTCCCCGTGACTCATCCAGGTGGAGAGCAACTCGGGCAGCCCGGCCAGCACCGTACCGGCGGTGTCGAGCACCGTCGGGGTCCGCCCGAACTCGCTCGTTCCGGTGCGGGCGACCCGGCCCCCCAGAGCCCGCGCCATCGCCTGGAAGCCGTAGCAGATCCCGAGGACGGGAACCCCCTGGCTGAAGAGGGCCGGATCGACCTGCGGGGCCCCGTCGACGTAGACCGACTGCGGCCCGCCGGACAGGATGATGGCCGCCGGATCCTTCGCCATGATCGTCGCGACGCTGGCGGTGTGCGGCATGATCTCGGAGAAGACCTTCGCCTCGCGCACCCGGCGGGCGATCAGCTGGGCGTACTGGGCGCCGTAGTCGATGACGATGACGGGCCGGTGGGCGTCTGCGGTCATGGGCTGAATCCTAGAAGCTCAGCGGGCCGGTCGCCGCATCCGCCCAGCAGCGATACCCCCCGGGGATATTTCACAACAGATACGGCGCGTTATGCTGAGACACCCTTGGGCTGGCTACCCCTGCCCTGTACCTTGTCGGCCATGAACGTCTTCGAGAACGTGACCGACCTGATCGGCCGCACACCGCTGGTCAAGATCAACAAGTTGTACCCGGATTCCCAGGCGACGGTGCTGGCGAAGCTGGAGTTCTACAACCCGGCCAACTCGGTGAAGGACCGCATCGGCGTCGCGATGATCGACGCCGCGGAGGCCTCCGGCGAGTTGCAGCCGGGTGGCACCATCGTCGAGGCGACCTCGGGCAACACCGGCATCGCACTGGCCATGGTCGGCGCCGCCCGCGGGTACACGGTCGTGCTCGCCATGCCGGAGACCATGTCCAAGGAGCGCCGGGCGCTGCTGCGGGCTTACGGGGCCGAACTCGTCCTCACCCCCGGCCCCGAAGGTATGCGGGGTGCGGTGAACAAGGCCAACGAGATCGCCGCCGAGAACGGTGGCGTGCTCGTCCGCCAGTTCGAGAACCAGGCCAATGTCGCCATCCATCGCGCCACCACCGCTGAGGAGATCTGGGCCGACACCGACGGCACCGTCGATGTCGTCGTCTCCGGCGTCGGTACCGGTGGCACCATCTCCGGGGTCGGGCAGGCGCTCAAGGAGCGCAAGCCCGGCGTGCAGATGGTCGCCGTCGAGCCGGAGGAATCCCAGGTCATCGCCGGCAACGCTCCCGCCCCGCACAAGATCCAGGGCATCGGCGCGAACTTCGTGCCCGCCATCCTTGACCGCTCGGTGATCGATCAGGTGATCCCGGTCTCCTCGGAGCAGGCCCTCGAGACCGCGCGCGCCGCCGCGAGCAGGGAGGGTCTCCTGGTCGGGATCAGCTCGGGTGCCGCGCTGGCTGCCGCCGGACGCCTGGCGGCCTCCAGCGAGTACGCCGGGAAGACCATCGTGGTGATCATCCCCAGCTTCGGGGAACGCTACCTCAGCTCGGTGCTGTACGCGGACCTGATGGACTGAGTTCTGTCCGGCGCACCCCTCCCCTTCGCCAGCTCACAGCGCGGTTCCCTCGGGCTTGAATGGGAGCTGTTCTGCGTGGATCGGTCCACCCGGCAGCTCTCCCCCCGGGCCGCAGAGCTGCTCGGGGCCGTCGGCGCTGAACCCGACGGCCCCATCCGCGGTGAGTACCTCACCACCATGGTGGAGCTCGTCAGCGGGGTGCATGGCCGGGTGGACGCTGCGCTGGCGGAGGTGCGTGCCCTGCTGGAGCAGGTGGTCATCGCCGCCGACGGTCTCGGGCTGGCCATGATGGCCTCCGGCACGCACCCGTTCGCCGGCCCCGAAGACTCCCCGGTGGTGCCCTCGGAGCGCTATGACGTCGTCGCCCGCCGCAACGGCTGGTGGGGACGGCGGATGATCATCTGCGGCACCCACGTCCACGTCGGGGTCCCTGATCGTGACCAGGCACTGCCCCTGGTCCAGTGGTTGGCCGCCTGCACCCCGCTGATTCTGGCCCTGTCAGCGTCGAGTCCCTGGTTTGAGGGCGAGGACACCGGATTCGACTCCCACCGCGCTCTGCTGTTCAGCCAGCTCGCCACCAACGGACTGCCGCCGGCGATCACCGACTGGCCCGGGTTCGAGCGCTACGCCGCCGATCTGGTGCGCGCGGGCATGATCAGCCGGCCCACCGAGATCCGCTGGGACGTCCGCCCCGCTCCTCGCTTCGGCACGGTCGAGTGCCGGATCGCCGACTCCACCGCGACCCTGGCCGAACTCGGGTGCCTCGCCGCCTGGGTCCAGTGCCTGACCGAGTACTTCTGGCGCGCGGCCGACCGCGGCGCGACCCTCCCACGGCCTCAGCCATGGCTGATCCGTGAGAACAAGTGGCGGGCGGCCCGGTACGGGCTCAGCGCCGATATCATCAGTCCCGCCGGTGACCCGGTCCCGCTGCGCTCCGAGGTGGACCGCTGGCTCCAGGAGCTGGCCCCGCTTGCCGATGACCTCGGCTGCAGCCGGGAGCTCGCGGTCGCCTCTGAGTTGCTCACGTCCGGGAACAGCGCCGAGCGTCAACGGCGCCTGCTCGCGACAGGAGCCGACCTGCAGGCCCTGGTGGACGCCATGGTCGCCGAGACGAGAGGGACCCTGTGAAGCCGTTTCTGCATCTGTCCATCCGCGACCACGACCGGGCGGTCGCGGCGGAGTTCGAGGCCATCTGCGCCTTCGGGGGGCTGCAGCCGGGTGAACTGGTCCAACTTCGCGCCGAACAGGCACCGCTCCCGGTGATCCACCCGGACGACTACGCCGGCATCATCATCGGTGGAGGACAGTTCAACACCAGCGATGAGGTCAAGACGCCGGTGCAGCAGCGGGTGGAGTCTGATCTTGGCTCCATCGTCGAGGATGCCATCGCCCACCGTGTCCCCCTGCTCGGCATGTGCTACGGCGTCGGGGTGGTCACCCAGCACCTCGGCGGCCTGGTGGATCGAACCTACTCCGAGCGGGTGGGTGCCGTCGAGGTGACGCTCACCGATGCTGCCGCCACCGACCGTGTCTTCCGGCGTCTGCCGGCACGCTTCCACGCCTTCACCGGCCACAAGGAGGCGTGCACGGTCATGCCGGAGGGCGCGGTCCTGCTCGCGACCGGGAGCGCCTGCCCGGTCCAGGCCTACAAGGTCGGTGCTGCGGTGTACGTCACTCAGTTCCACCCCGAACTCGACCTTCCCCGCCTCATCGAACGGATGAGGATCTACGCCCACGCCGGCTATTTCCATCCCGACGAGCTCGACGACCTCATCGAGGAGGCCCGGAGGTCAGGGGTCGACGCCACCGCGTCGCGCATCCTCGGCCACTTCATTGCCGAGTTCCGCGGGCGAGGCGACTGATCCCCGGAGCGAGACAGTCCGCGGCTGAACGACCCACGACGGGGCCTCGCATCCACCGACCGCCCTGCCGGACGCGCCGATATCTTCGCGGGCGGACGCCCCTCCGATCCGCCGGAGGCGAGTCCGCAGACCCGATCCGGGATCAGCTCGGGTGATCCCGCGCAATCTGCTCGTGGTGGCGGACAACCTCGGTGACGATGAACGTGAGAAACTTCTCGGCGAACTCCGGATCCAACCCGGTGGAGTCGGCCAGCGTCCGGAGCCGCTCGATCTGGCGCCGCTCCCGGTCAGGGTCGGCCGGCGGCAGACCGCTGGTCGCCTTGAGCACGCCCACCTCCTGGGTGACCTTGAACCGCTCGGCCAACAGGCAGACCAGCGCCGTGTCGAGGTTGTCGATGCTGGCGCGCAGCGCCGTCAACTCCTCCGGGATGTCCGTCATGGCCCCAGCCTAAGCCCGAATCCAGCGATGGGCGCGGTTGCCGGCGCACCCGAGGGCTGCCACGAGGCGCCGATCCACGCGAAGCGCTGATCGTTTGTCGGTCACTCCGCCGGAGCGCCACTCCACGGTCGAATCTCCGCCTGATCCTGCCGCCCGCCCGACGACCGCCACCGCCACCGTCCATCCCCACCGAGCCTTCACCATCGGCTGACGCGATCAGGGGCCACAATGGAGCCGTGTCCACTGCCGCGGGAACCGCACGCCCCACCGATGAGGTGTCCCCGCTGTGGGTGGTGCTGAATCCCAAGGCGCGGGAGTACACCCGCGCCCGTCAGGCCCTGGAACGACGCTGCCGCACCCTGGGTCTGGGCACCCCCCGGGTGCTGACCACGACCAGCGACGACCCGGGAGCCGGACAGGCCCACGAAGCTCTCGCCAGCGGAGCCAGAACCGTCATCGTCGGCGGCGGCGACGGGACGGTCCGCGAGGTGGCCGAGGCGCTTGCCGGATCAGGCGTCGAGATGGGCATCCTGCCGCTCGGTACTGCCAACCTGTTCGCCTACAACCTCGGCCTGCGCACCCGCCTGGTGCGGGTGGCGATCCAGCGGGCCCTCACCCCGGGCCCGACACCGGTCGACGTGGGCTGGGCGAGCTGGCGGGTGATGGAGGGCACCCGGATGGCCGCGGCTGCCCGCGAGCGCGTCTTCCTCGTCATGGCAGGGGTCGGTCACGACGCGGCCACCGTGATGGAGACCGGGGAGCAGGTGAAAGCACGGCTGGGATGGATCGCCTACCTCGCGGCGGGAACCCGACGGCTACGGGCCCGTCCGCTCGCGATGCGGATCTCCACCGACATGACCCCCGCACGCCGGATCCTCACCTGGACCGTGATCGTGGCCAACTGTGGTCAGATACCGGCCGGCGTCAGCGTGGTGGCCGCCGCTTCCCCCCACGACGGGCTGCTGGACACCATGGAGGTGCCGATCGACTCGCCCCGCCAGTGGGCCGGGGTGGTCGCGAAAGGTCTGATGCCCCGGCTCGCCGACCCGGTGGCGCTGCGGTACCGCCGCGCCCGGACCGTCTGGGTCGTCCCGGATCATC
The DNA here is from genome assembly GCA_047973315.1 of Propioniciclava sp. Lineage (GTDB taxonomy): Bacteria > Actinomycetota > Actinomycetes > Propionibacteriales > Propionibacteriaceae > Propioniciclava. The sequence goes on along the minus strand of JBKEBV010000214.1, from coordinate 21,887 downwards.
CGACGCCCCTGCATCTGGACGGCGATCCGATGGGGACGGTGGCCGATCTGCGGGTCCGGGTCCAGCCGGGAGCCCTCCTGGTGCGCCGCGGCCGCCCGACCGCATCGACGGGCCTGTCCGCAGAGTCCCAGAGCCGACCATGACCGATGCCACCCTGCTGGAGCGCCTGGTCGCCGGACCCACCACCCGCCGGGAGGAGGCGCAGATCCTCGCGCTGCTGCGGGTCGCCTCCGCCGACAACCTCGACCAGATCCTCGCCAGCACCGACATCGCCGCGCTGCTGAACAGTGTTGATGATCACCTGTTCGGCCCCGCCAACCGTCAGCAGGCCCGGGACCTGCTGGTCGAACGCCTGGGCGACCTCGGCGTCGAGGCTCGGGCCAATCTGGCCTACGGCCTCCAGGGCGGGGGCACCAGCGAAGCCGACGCGGAGGCGATCCGGGCGGTTCTCACCAGCGCCCACGGCGAGCAGCTCACCCGGCTGAAGAACGCGATGAACATGCGGATCGACCGTCATGACCTGGAAGGGCTGGTCTTCGGGGACATCCGTCAGCCCGGGATCCGCCAGGACATCCTCGCCCACATCGCCGATCAGGCAGCAGCGGTCACCCCCGGCGAGGCGAAGATCCTGTGCGACATCGACGACACCGTCATGGCCAGCCTGCACGACCGCCGGTTTCCGCGCGGCACCGTCTATCCGGGGATCCTCGCCTTCCTCGACGCCCTCGACCGCGGCCCCGAGGATGAGCCCTACTCGCTCGGCGACCTCACCTTCGTCACTGCACGCCCGTCCGACGCCTTCGGCGTCATCGCCAACCACACCCGGGGCTCACTGCGACGGGCCGGGGTGGCCAACCACTCCGTTCTCACCGGATCGGTGATCCATCTGCTGACCCACGACCTGATGGCGGGCCGCAAGATCGCCAAAATCGAGCATTACCACGCGCTCTTCCCCGAATATCCGCTGCTGTTCATCGGTGACTCCGGGCAGGGCGATATCCGCGTGGGTGAACTCCTCTGGGAGAGGTTCGCCACCGTCCTCGACCTGGTCGTCATCCACGATGTCGTGGGACTGCCGCAACAGGACCGGGACCGGCTCCGGAGCCACCGGATCCACGTGGTCGACACCTACGTGGGTGCCGCACAGCTGGCCTGGGACCGCGGGCTCATCGCCGCAGAGGGCAGGGATCGGACAGTGACCGAGGCCCGAGCTGCCCTGGCGAGCATCAGCTGGGACAGCCCCGAACAGCAGCAGACCACCGAGCGGCTGATCGCCCGGGATCTGGCGGTGGTCGAGGCCAGCTCTGACCGGTGAGACCCGCCCGGATCATGACCGGCTGCAGCAGCCACCACCTCGCGGCGGCCCCACCCGCGAGTGTGGGGCACGTCTGCGGCGATCAGGGTTACTCAGCCGACGGCCCTGGATGCGCGCATGCCGGATGAGCACCCGCGGCGGCTGCAGCGGTATCAGGCCCACCGGAGAGACTCAGGAGTGGACGACGATCTCCACGCGCTGGAACTCCTTGACCTCGGTGTATCCGGTGGTACCGAGCGCTTTGCGGAGGGCACCGACGAGGTTCATCGTGCCGTCAGGCGTGTGGGACGGTCCGAGGACGATCTCCTCCAAGGTCCCCACCCGGCCCATGCGCACCCGCTCTCCCCGGGGAAGCTCGGAGTGCCACGCCTCCGGACCCCAGTGCCAGCCGCGGCCAGGCGCCTCGGCTGCCCGCGCCAGCGGTGTCGCCACCATACAGGCGTCGGCGCCGCAGGCGATCGCCTTGGCGATATCACCGGACCTGCCGAGGGCACCGTCAGCGATGACCTGCACGTAGCGGCCCCCCGACTCGTCCATGTAGTCACGCCGCGCCGCCGCGACGTCGGCGATCGCTGAGGCCATCGGAACCTCGACCCCCAGCACGTGGCGGGTCCGTCCGGTGGCCGCACCACCGAAACCGACCAGGACCCCGGCCGCGCCGGTCCGCATCAGGTGCAGCGCAGCCTGATAGGTGGCGCAGCCACCCACGATGACCGGGACATCGAGCTTGCGGATGAACTCCTTGAGGTTCAACGGCTGCGCCTCGCTCGAGACATGCTCGGCCGAGACCGTCGTCCCCCGGATGACGAAGAAGTCGACGCCGGCAGCCTCAACCACGGCGGCGAACTCCTGAGTCTGCTGCGGGCTGAGGGATCCGGCGACCGGGACACCGGCGTCCCGGATCTCCTGCATCCGGGCGGTGATCAGATCGGGACGGATCGGAGCGCCGTAGAGCTCCTGCATCCGAGTGGTCGCGGTCACCGCGTCCCCGATCTCGGCGAGTTCGGCCAGCAGTGGCGCGGGATCCTCATAACGCGTCCAGAGCCCCTCAAGGTTCAGCACGCCGAGTCCGCCCATCTTCCCGAAGGCGATCGCCGTCGCCGGCGACATGACCGAGTCCATCGGTGCGGCCACGAAGGGGAAATCGAAGGTGAGCGCGTCGATGGTCCAGTTGAGGCGCACATCTTCGGGCGAGCGGGTGCGGCGGGTGGGAACGATGGCGATGTCGTCGAAGCCGTACACCTGGGTTGCGCGCTTGGCGCGACCGATTTCGATCATGGCAGAGGTCCTGTTCAGCTGTTCGCGGAGTAATTGGGCGCTTCGACGGTCATCTGGATGTCGTGGGGGTGGGACTCGCGTAGCCCCGAGGAGGTGATCCGCACGAACCGGCCCTTGCGCTGGAGCTCCGGGACAGTTCTGGCGCCCGAGTAGAACATTGACTGGCGCAATCCGCCGATGAGCTGATGGGCGACCGCCGCCAGCGGGCCACGGTAGGGGACCTGCCCCTCCACCCCCTCGGGCACCAGCTTGTCGTCGGTGGTCGCAGAGGCCTGGAAGTAACGGTCGGAGGAATAGCTTCCCTGCTGGCCGCGCGCCTTCATCGCGCCCAGACTCCCCATGCCGCGGTAGCGCTTGAACTGCTTGCCGTTGATGAAGACGAGCTCTCCCGGGCTCTCATCACAACCGGCCAACAGCGATCCGAGCATCACCGAGTTCGCCCCCGCGACCAGCGCCTTGGCAAAGTCGCCGGAATACTGCAGGCCGCCGTCGCCGATGACCGGAATCCCGGCGGGTCGGGCCGCCCGGGCGGCCTTGTAGATCGCGGTCACCTGAGGAACCCCGACCCCGGCGACGACCCGCGTGGTGCAGATCGATCCCGGCCCGATGCCGACCTTGACCCCGTCGGCGCCAGCCTCCACGATCGCCCGGGCCCCGTCGAAGGTGCCGACATTGCCGCCGACAATATCGACGTGAGCCGCACGAGGTTCGGCCTTGAGGCGGCCGATCAGCTCCATCTCGGAGCGGGAGTGACCGTGGGCGGTGTCGGTGACGATCATGTCGACGCCGGCCTCAACCAGCAGCATGGCCCGTTCCCAGGCGTCACCGAAGGTGCCCACGGCCGCCCCCACCCGGAGGCGGCCCTGATCATCCTTGGTCGCCAGGGGATACTTGTCGGACTTGACGTAGTCCTTGAGGGTGATCAGGCCGGTCAGGATGCCAGCACCGTCCACCAGCGGCAGCTTCTCGATCTTGTGCTGCGCCATCAGTCTGAGCGCATCATCGGGCGCGATCCCCGGGGATCCGGTGACCAGCGGCATCGCGGTCATCACCTCACCCACCCGCCGTCCGGGATCGTCCTCGAACCGCATGTCGCGGTTGGTGATGATGCCCACCAGACGCCCACCGTCGTCGACCACCGGCAGGCCGGAGACCCGGTACCGACCGCACATCTCGTCGACCTCACCGATGGTGGCCTCGACCGTGGTGGTGATGGGCTGGTCGACCATGCCGGCCTCGGACCGCTTCACCCGGTCGACGCGGGTCGCCTGATCCTCGGCGGCCATATTGCGGTGGATGATGCCGATGCCACCCTGCCGGGCCATCGCGATCGCCATCCGCGCCTCGGTGACGGTGTCCATGGCCGAACTGAGCAGCGGGACCTTGAGGCTGATCCGGCGCGAGACCTGGGTGGAGGTGTCGACCTCGTCGGGGACGACATCGGACTCGCTGGGCTGTAGCAGAACGTCATCGAAGGTGAGCCCCAACGGCGCGAACGGGGCCGGTACGCCCACCGGGGTCAGATCGTCGTCCAGCATGCAGGGTCCCTCCGTCTCGGCAGGCGGCCAGTCTATCGACCCCCGAGCTCTGCTACTGTCCGTGCCACATCACCGTCTGGAACGCGTTCCAGAGGAGGAACCCGACAGCGAAGGCGCCGAGCCATCCCGCCTGGCGACGGGTGAGCCGGACAAGGCCGAGCAGGGCGAGGCTCCAGGGGATGTACCACGGGTGCATCGCCTGCCCGAGAACGGCCAGCGCCAGCGCGCCCCAGCCGACCGCGGCCACGGGCCGGTCACTGAACCGGAGAACGATGAGCCCCAGCACGATGAGCAGGGTCACGTTCGATCCGATGCCGACGCTGAAGCGGAACCCACCCGGATCGCCACCGAGTGTCTGCACCAGCAATCCGCCGTAGCCGTCGATGAGAGCGAACGGTGCCGGCGTCCCGGCGGTGCCCATCAGGGTGAGCCAGGCAGTCCAACCGAACCCCTTGCCGGTCGCGAGGGTGATCAGCAGGAAGGACAGCACCGCGACAGCGGCGGCCCCGGCCGTCCTGACGCCGAGCAGCCACAGCCGCGGGCCGAGGCTGCGGCGGCCCAACTCGGCCAGCACCGGGATCCCGGCCACGGCGAGGACCGTCAGACCAGCCTGTTGTTTGAGCGCCATGGCGACACCCACCAGCGCGGGTGCCGCCACCCACAACAGTGTCGTGCGCGCGACCCCCGGCCGACGCTCCGCCCCGCGAACGGCCACCACCATCGCGGCAAAGGCGACCCCGACCATGAGGGCGTCATTGTGCGCACCGCCGAGGAAGTGGACCACAAGGACCGGATTGAGAAGACCCCACCACACCGCGCGGCCCGCCGCGTCGGGATCGGTCGGGTGGAGGAAGCGGGCCAGCTGCGGCAGGCACCACCCAAGCAGGGCGACCCCGAGGATCGCCGGGATCCGCATGGCGATGATCGACAGGTACGGCTGGGCTCCGGTGAGGGCCACGACAATCTGGTCGACGACGAGGGTCAGCGGCGGATAGGCGACCCCGGTCCCCTGCCACAACGGATCGACCTGGGCGGCGAACGGCCCCCCGGCTCCGGCGAGGCCGTCAACGTACACCGACGCGCCCACGTTCTCGATCCATCCGGAGTCGGCGTACAACACCGCGTCGGCGGAGAGAACCGGCGGCGCCCAGAGGAACGGAATCGTCCACAGCGCCAGGATCAGCCCCGGGCGGTCCACGCCCGCGACTCCCGGACGGACCCTGATCCGCCACCACAACCAGGCCAACCCGGCGACGCCGACGACGATGAGGATCCGGTCCAGCGGGATCGGGGCGGCGCTGCCGACCGCGTTGACCTGCTCGGCGGCCCACCCCTGGCCGTGGAAAGCGAACTCGGGATGGGCGCTTCCCCAGGCGATGGCTGATGTCCCCACCATGCCGACGAGGGAGGCGCGTTGCCAGGACATCGGGGTGGGGTGGGTCTTCTCCACAGGCGGCACCACATCACTCCAAGCTGAATTGAGTCTCACCCGTCAACGACCCCGCCGACGAGCATGTCCGGAAAGGGTAGCCGCCGATCCACCGCAGGCCCGGTATCTGACCACGAGCGACGGTGGCCGGGTGGTGGCCCGGCCACCGTGGCAGTTTCGGTGTCTACCCGCCGGCCGTCCCCTCAGACATGCGCAGCGACGGCCTCGATCTGGTCCAGCTCCGCCCGCAGCGGGTCGGCGTCAAGCGGCTCAATACCGCGGCAGCGAACCGCCAGCGCACCGAGCGCCTCGACGTCACCGGCACTGGTCGCCACCACCTCGGCGACCCGGGGCAGCAGCCGTTCGACGAGGGCGTCCCGGCGGGAGGAGGCCATCACGCGCCACCCCTCCAGCAGCCCGGTGGGAACGGCTGCGAGCTCGGCGAGCACGTCGATCTCATCGGCCACAGCGGCGGCGAGGGCCGCGTTGGCCACGGCGGAGGTCGCCGCATCGGTGACACCGGCGCGCAGGGCAGCGACCAGGGAGGCCATCGCCGGGCGGGCAGCCTCAGAGCCGGGCACCTGATCGATCAGTTCGGCGGCGAACTGCCCCAAGGTCTGGCACTGCAGCACGCTCAGGGCGATCCGCAGGCGGGTCTCGGCCGCGCTGACACGCAATTCGGACAATCGCTCCCGCAGGGCCGACACCTCGCCACCGATGGTCCCGATCATCTGTGTCCACAGGGTCACCCCCGCCAGGATGGGTGAGAACCCGTCCTGTTGGGCCACGGCGGCGGAGAACTCGGCGGCAGTCTGCTCACTTCCGGCCACCGTCTCCTCCAACCGGACGCCACCAGCCAGGAGTGCGTCGGCGAGCTCATCGAGCTCGTCGAGCTGCGCCGCCCACGCCAGCAGCCGCCCGTGCAGGGTTGATGTGGTCCGGAGCAGGTCGGCGGTGGGACCGCTCACCCCGCTCCGCTCCGGAATCCCCTCTCCGGCCTCCAGCCGCAGGCGGACCTCATCAGGCAGAGCGAGACGGATGAACTCGTCGTAGTTGGGAAATCCCGCGCCCGCCAGCAGCGTGGCCAGCTCATCGAGGCCATGAACCGCAGCAGCATGGGCGCTGGCCCCTTCCCGGCGCGAGAGCAGTTCCCCCGGACGGACGCTGCCGTAGAGACTGTGGGTCGCATCGACCAGGTCGGTGCGGCGCGGACGGATCCGTACCGAGAGATAGTCATCGCCGAGCGGGGTGATCGTCGCGAAGACGGTGTAACGGCTCCCGTCGGCGGCGAGGTTGTCCACGTAGGCGCAGAACGGTTTGCCGGCCTTCAGCGTCTCCCACATCAGCAGGAAAGCGCCGCCGGGCATCGAAGGGTGCCGGATGACATTGTGCGGCGCGCCGATCAACTGCTCCCGGTTGTAGCGGGAAAGCCGCACAAAGACGCTGTTGGCCTGAGTGATGACACCGGTGGAATTGGTGGTGGAGAAGAACATCTCCGACGGGCCGACCTCGTGCGAGGCGCCCGTGGGAACGGGTGGGTTCATAGGGGGTACTCCTGGTCCGACACCCCCAGCCTAGTCCACTGTCGCGGCCACGACGGCTGGTATCGAGCGGTGTCGGGTGCGTCCTCGGCGAGACGGCGGATCCCGAGTCGATGCGGGGTATCGGCGAGGATTCCCGCCTGGCCCCGCCGTACCACGCGCGGACGTCACCGCAGCTGGGCCGACGCCAACGGGTTCAGGGCGGCAGATTCTGTCCCGGGACGGCAGCAGCCCCGGACCGACGTCCGGGGCTGCTGACCAGGTGATGCGGATCAGTGCTGGTGCGCGTGCTCGTCATCCTCGGGCTTGTTCACCACGAGGGTCTCGGTGGTGAGCAGCAGCGCCGCGATCGAGGCGGCGTTGGCCAGAGCCGAGCGGGTGACCTTGACCGGGTCGATGACCCCGGCGGCAACCAGATCGACGTACTCGCCGGTAGCGGCGTTGTAGCCGTTGCCCGGCTCCATCTCGGCCACCTTGGACACGATCACGTAGCCCGGCTCGCCGCCGTTCTCGGCGATCCACCGCAGCGGCTCACGCAACGCCTTCTCGACAATGGCGACACCGGCCCTCTCGTCGCCGGTCTGGCCGAGGCCGTCGGCCAGGGCGCGGGCACCGTGGACGAGAGCGGACCCGCCACCGGCGACGATGCCCTCCTCGATGGCCGCACGGGTCGCCGACACGGCATCCTCGATGCGGTGCTTCTTCTCCTTCATCTCGACCTCGGTCGCAGCACCGACCTTGATCACGCACACGCCGCCGGCGAGCTTGGCGACCCGCTCCTGCAGCTTCTCGCGATCCCAGTCCGAATCAGTGCGCTCGATCTCGGCGCGGAGCTGGTCGACCCGACCGCTGACGGCCTCGGCGGAGCCGGCACCGTCGACGATGGTGGTGTCGTCCTTGGTGACGACGATCCGCCGCGCCCGTCCGAGCACATCCAGACCGACCTGGTCGAGCTTGAGCCCGATCTCGGGGGAGACCACCTGACCGCCGGTCAGGGTGGCGATGTCCTCCAGCATGGCCTTGCGCCGGTCACCGAAAGCCGGCGCCTTGACCGCCACGGAGGTGAAGGTCCCGCGGATCTTGTTGACCACGAGGGTGCTCAGGGCCTCCCCGTCGACATCCTCGGCCACGATGAACAGCGTGCCCCCGGCACCGATGACCTTCTCCAGCAGCGGGAGCAGATCGTTCATCGAGCTGATCTTGCCGGAGTTGATCAGGATGTAGGGGTTCTCCAGAACCGCTTCCATGCGCTCGGTGTCGGTCACCATGTACGGGGACAGGTAGCCCTTGTCGAACTGCATGCCCTCGGTGAACTCGAGTTCGGTGCCGAGCGTGTTCGACTCGTCGACGGTGATGACGCCGTCCTTGCCGACCTTGTCGAAAGCGTCGGCGATCAGCGTGCCGATCTCGGCGTCGCGGCTGGAGATGGTCGCCACCGAAGCCATGTCGTCGGTGGTCTCCACCGGCTTGGCGACGGAGGCGAGTTCACCGACGACCGCCTCGACGGCCGCCTCGATGCCCCGCTTGAGGCCCACCGGGTTGGCACCGGCAGCCACGGCACGCAGGCCCTCGTGTACCAGCGCCTGGGCGAGCACCGTGGCGGTGGTCGTCCCGTCACCGGCGACGTCGTTGGTCTTGGTGGCGACCTCCTTGGCGAGCTGTGCGCCGAGGTTCTCATACGGATCGGTGAGCTCGACATCCTTGGCGACGGTCACGCCGTCGTTGGTGATGGTCGGGGCGCCCCACTGCTTGTCGAGCACCACGTAGCGGCCCTTCGGGCCGAGCGTCACCTTCACGGTGTTGGCGAGGGCGTCCACGCCACGCTCCAGGGAGCGGCGGGCCTCCTCGTCGAACTGAAGGATCTTTGCCATGAGTCTTGGTCTCTCCTTGGCTGGGTTGGTCAGATGTGGTCGGGTGCAGGCGTCACTTGGTGACGACGGCGAGGATGTCGCGGGCGTTCAGGAGCATGTACTCCTCGCCGTTGTACTTGACCTCGGTGCCCCCGTACTTGCTGAAGATGACGATGTCACCCTCGGCGACGTCGAGGGGAACACGGTTGCCGGAGTCGTCGATGCGGCCGGGACCGGTCGCGATGACCTTGCCCTCCTGCGGCTTCTCCTTGGCGGTATCCGGGATGACCAGGCCCGAGGCGGTGGTGGTCTCGGCCTCGAGAGGCTGGATGAGGATGCGATCCTCGAGCGGCTTGATCGTGACGGCCACGATGGTGCCCTTTCTTTTTCGGCGCCCGTGTGCGGGCGCGGTCTCGGTGTGACATGCGCCGCCCAGGCGTCGTCGCGGTGCCGCCAGGGCTGGCAGACTCGGGTGTCGAGTGCCAGATCTGACGATATACCCGCCTTAGCACTCGTTCAACCTGAGTGCTAAGGATGCGCTGATGGGTTCGCAGACAATCGCCAGCGCGCCCCGCGGGCTCGGCGTCAACACCAGCGTCGCTGATTCCGGCCCCTGGGGCTTGAGCCGACGACGCACGGTGGCAGGATCGACATTGATCCCCCGCTTCTTGATCTCGAGAACGCCGACCCGGTGATGGCGCAGCCACCCGCGAACGGTCTTCTCGTCCCACGGCAGCACGTCACGAATCCGGAAAGCGCGGGCGAACGGGGTCGGCGCCACCGTCGGCGAGGTGAGGTAGGCGACCCCCGGATCGATCCGGGTGGCGTTGAGCTGAACGGCCAGGTCATCGACGGCGCGCGCCCGGATGACAGCACCGTCGGGCTCCCACAGGTAAGCCGCGGGTGCGGAGGGCTCGACGGCGCCACGGCCCGTCGCCTCCAGTTCGGCACCGTCGACGACAGCGACCCGGCGTCCGGGACGGCTGCCGGGCCCCGCCCAGGCGGCACATTCCACCACGCTCCGCGCGTCACTCACCCATTCCACCTCCGCCTCAGCCGGCAGAATCCCGCGATCCACACCGGGGCCGAGTTTCACGCAGGCAAGTCGCGAGCCGTCGAGAAGCCCCCGAGCAAAATCCCACGGCGGGCTCAGATCCTCGACCCGCCACGATCGTCCGGTCGCCGACCGCCGACCAGGATCGCAGAAGACGCCGCCGGACTCGCCGCGGAGGTCCTCCCAGGCGTCCACGGCGTCGGCGACCCGCACCAGTGCCGGGCCACCGGTCGCCTGGAGGTTCGCCGCCGCCAGGATCGCTGTGCTCTGGTCAGCCTCGATCGCTGTGACCCTGACACCGGCGTCCAGCAGGGCGAGGGCATCGGCGCCGAGCCCACATCCCAGGTCAGCCACGGTGCGCGTGTGAGCGGCGAAACGTTCCGCTCGGCGTCGGGCCACCGCGGCCCGGGTGGCCTGCTCGAGGCCGGTGCTGGTGAAGAAGAGCGCGGCGGCCCGCGCCCCGAACTTTCCGACCGCTCGACGGCGGAGGTCCACTTGGTTCAGGACGGCTGCGGCCCGGTCCGCCGACACCAGCCGCCGCATCCGGGTCGCGGCCGCCAGTGATCGGGGGTCGGACTCGCCATCGGCCGCCGTCAGGGCGCCAGCAGCCTCGGGGGAGACCAGCCAACGCGCGAGCTCGGGATCCACCTCAGGCGACAATGTGCAGCAGGACAGCACCCTCAGGGCTCGCCGCTCCGGTGAACTCCCGGCGGGCGTCGGCCACATCGCTCAGCCAGGCACCGACCGGGTGGCGGTCCCAGGTCTGTTCCCGGATCAGGTCGTACTCGCTGCCCTCGGTGAGCAGGACCGCACGCGCCTCGAGTACCGGCTCGCCGAGCACAGCCCGCCCCCGATCGTCGGCGGCCTGCACCGAGACCACAGCGGAATCGCCGAGCCGCGCCTGCCAGGCGGTGAGGTCAGGAGTCCAGACTCCGACCCGGTCGTCGTCGAGACCGATGACCCACTCCGCAGTCGCCGTGCGGGACTCCCCACCGAAGGTGGTGACCAGAATCTTGTCGGCGTCGACCAGTTTCACGAGGCGTCACCCTCGATCGCCGGCGGGGTACTGGCGCGGGCACCGATCTCGTCGGTCCGCTTCTGGGCCGCCTGCTCGAGGGCCGCGCGACGGACCTGGCCCCGCGTCCTGGCGGGCATGCCGATCCCCAGACCCAGCAGAAGACCGCCGCCTGCGGCGAGAATCGCGGTGATGTAGACGTTGGTCATCGGGCTGGGCAGCAGGTTCCCTGACTTGTTGGCGTTGGCTGCGGCGAGCAGTTGCCCGGTCGTCACCCCGACGAACACGAGGTAGAACCCTGCGGCGACGAGAGCGACCAGTCCGATGACCGACAGGATGATCTTCAGCGGCTTCATGGGGCGAACTCTAGCGACCCTCGGTCGCTGGAACGTGGTGGGAGTCGGCCTGATCGGTGGGCGATGCAGGCAGCAACCCGCCCCGACCGGTCCGGCGCGGTCAGCATCCCCGCATGCACCCCGCACGCGGCGGCAATCCTGGTGCCCCGACCGGGCCCGCTCCGAAGTCGATAGGCTGCCATCAAACCCTCCAGAAAGGACCCCGATGCGCGTTCTCGTGACGGGCGGTGCCGGCTACATCGGCTCGCACACCTGCCTGGCGCTGCTGGCCGCCGATCATGACGTCCTGGTGGTGGACGACCTCTCCAACGCCTCGGCCGAGGCGGTGCACCGGGTCGCCGAACTTGCCGGACACGACCTGGGCCTCGTCGAGGCGAACATTCGCGACACCGAGGCCCTCGACGCCGCCTTCGCGGGATTCACCCCGGACGCGGTGATCCACTTCGCCGGCTGGAAGGCCGTCGGGGAATCAACCCGGATCCCGCTGACCTATTACCGGGAGAACGTCGGCGGGTCGATCGCCCTGCTGGAGGCCATGGCCCGCCACCAGTGCACCCGGATCGCGTTCAGCTCATCGGCCACGGTCTACGGCGAGCTCTCCGACCCCCCGTTCGCCGAGGACGCCCCCACCGGAGCCACCAATCCCTACGGGCGGACCAAGCACATGATCGAGGAGATCCTCAGCGATGCCAGCGCGGCCGACCCCACGCTGGCCGTCGCCGTGCTCCGCTACTTCAACCCGGTCGGGGCCGACGCCTCGGGCCGGATCGGCGAGGACCCCAAGGGGCCACCGAACAACCTGCTCCCCTACATCGCCCAGGTGGCCACCGGGCGCCGCGACAAGGTGCTCATCTTCGGCGACGACTACCCCACCCCGGACGGCACCGGGCTGCGGGACTACATCCACGTCAGCGATCTGGCCCTGGGTCACCTCGCGGCACTGGACGCGATCGCCGACAACCCGGGCTACCACGTCTGGAACCTGGGAACCGGCACGCCCGCGTCGGTGATCGAGGTTGTCGACGCCTACGGCCAGGCAGCCGGGACGGCGATCCCCCGCGAGGTGGTCGACCGGCGTCCCGGGGACGTGGCAGGCTCGTGGGCCGACCCGACCCGGGCTCGGGCGGAGCTGGGATGGCGAGCAGAACGGACCCTGGACCAGGCCTGCGCTGACGCCGTCCGCTGGCAGTCGGGCAACCCGCAGGGCTACCCGGACTGAGCCCTCCGGCGCCGATCCGGCGATCTCCGGGCACCCAGGGTCCAGGACTGGCGCCTCACCCCAGCGGAGCGGCCGGCGCCTCGTCGAGCCAGGACGTCGGCGGCGCGAGCCGACGGGCCGGCGCTGCGGCGTCCTCATCGACCTCGGGCTCGGCCTCCCCGGGATAGCTGTCGAGGATCAGCTCGGGGTAGACCGGCTGCCACATCGCCTCGAAAACCTCGGCCACCGGAGCGGTGAGCGGCCGTTCGGCGACTCCGGCCGCCTCGGCCGCCGCAGCCACGGCGATCGCCACCGTCGCCGACACCTGCCGGAGGTCGGCCAGGCTCGGCAGCAGGGAGCCGCCCGGGCGCTCGACGCCGGTCAGCGATGCAACCGCCCGGGCCGCGGCCGCGATCATGGTGTCGGTCACCCGCGTGGCCCGACACACCGCGACCCCGAGGCCGAGGCCAGGGAACACGAAGGCGTTGTTCGCCTGGGCGATGGTGTGGGTGATGCCGTCGTGGGTGACGGCATCGAACGGGGACCCGGTGGCGATGAGCGCCCGGCCGTCGGTCCAGGCGAGGAGGTCGGCCGGGGTCGCCTCGGCCAGCCGGGTGGGATTCGACAACGGCATGATGACCGGGCGGTGCGTGTGCGCGGCCATCACCGTGACGATGTCCTCGGTGAAACTTCCCGGTGCGCCGGAGGTTCCGATGAGGACCGTGGGGTGAACATTGCGCACCACGTCGGCGAGCCCCACCTGGTCAGGATGGTCCAGGGCCCAGCCCTCGAGGTCGCGGGACGGGCGGGCGTAGCGGCGTTGGAAGGGACGCATGCTCGCAGCAGGGGCGTCGGTCACCAACCCGCGGCTCGCGGTGACCCAGAAGCGCGATCGGGCCTCCTGGGGGGACATCCCGGCAGCACCCATCAGGTCGACCAGGAGGTCGGCCACCCCGATGCCGGCCGTCCCGGCCCCATGGATCACGAAGCGCTGGTCGCCGAGTTCTTGCCCCCGCTCGGCCACTGCGGCGAGCACCGCGGCGGCAACGACGGCGGCCGTGCCCTGGACGTCGTCATTGAAGGTGCAGATCTTCTCGCGGTAGGTGTCGAGAATCCGGTGGGCATTGTTCGGCCCGAAGTCCTCCCAGTGGACCATCGCGTGGGGGAACACCGCCCCGGCCGCGGCGACGAAGGACTCCACGAACGCGTCGTACCGCTCGCCACGGACGCGGGCGTGCCGGACCCCCAGGTAGAGGTCGTCGTTGAGCAGACGCAGGTTGTCGGTACCGCTGTCGAGGACGACGGCGACCATCCGGTCGGGATCCACACCCGCCGCGGCGGTGTAGAGGTTCATCTTCCCCAGGCAGATCTGGATGCCGCCCACGCCCTGGTCGCCGATGCCCAGGATCCCCTCGGCATCGGTGACCACCAGGATGTCGACCTCATTGGGGTCCCGCCCGACAGCACGCAGGGCGCTCTCGATCCGTTCCGGTGCGTCGATGGAGCAGAACACGCCGTGGACCTGTTGATACCACAGGCTGAACTCGACGATCGCGTCGCTGATCGTCGGGGTGTAGACGATGGGCATCATCTCGTCCAGATGCTCGCTGAGCAGTCGGTAGTAGAGCACTGCGTTCCGGTCGCGCAGCGATTGGAGATAGGCGAACTTCTCCAACGGCGTGGCCGCCTTGGTGAACCGCATGTAGGACCGGTGCAATTGCCCGCCGATCGGGGTCACCTGTTCCGGCAGCAGCCCTTCGAGCCCGAGATCGCGTCGCTCCTGGTGGGTGAACGCGGTGCCGCGGCTCAGCCGGGGAATCCGCAGCAGTTCACTCCCGCGCGCGCGGACGCGGATCCGGGAGCCGTGGTGGCCAGGGATGACATCGTAGGGTCGCGGCGCCATGGGGGGAGCTTACCGAGGCCGCAGGTCACCAGCGCCCCGCGAGACGGTTTCCGCCGACGGATCCGAGCTCTGGGACCGTTCGCACCACCGGCCAGCGAGCCCTCAGCAGGTGGTCACCCTCCAACCGGTCGGGCGCCCATCGGCATAGGGCATCACCCCGTGGAACTGGGTGACGTCGGGGTCGAAGACCAGCGGCAGCCAGCGCCGGTCACCCTCCCACATCGGCAGGTCGGTCAGCCGGTCCCGGCGGACCCAGTGCAGCGACCCTTCCTCGTTGGCCGCCGGCGGCTCACCGGCGAACGCGTCAACCACGAAGATGAAGCCGAACCAGTCCTCCCCCTCGGCGCCGAACCCCGGCCAGCTGATCGTGCCCCGCAGCCGCCAGGAGAGAACCTCGATTCCGGCTTCCTCACGCAGTTCCCGGCGCATCCCGGAGACGATGTCCTCATCATCGGCCAGTTTTCCGCCCAAGCCGTTGTACTTGCCGAGGTGGGCATCATCGGCCCGGAAGGTCCGGTGGACGAGGAGGACCTCCTCGCCCCGCAGCACGTAGGCGAGCGTTCCGATGACCGGGGTGTAGGGCACCAGTTCATCTTCCCACCCCGGGGATGCCGCAAGCAGGTCGCCTTGCATCATGGACAGCGACGCCCGGAGAGCGTCGCGTTCCCACCGAGGACCTCCCCGGGCACCCCGGAGCTCCCTGAGCGGGGCCTCTGGGGGGCGGGACAACTGAAGTAGTCCAGGATTTACTAGGTGATAGAATTTTCATCGACTCGGTCGCCGGTCCCCCCAGCTCTGCCGGACTCGACCGGGGAACCGTGACCGCGGGTTCTCCCCGTCCCACGACCGCGGCCGGTCCGCAGTCTGAGCCGAGCAGGAGTTCCATGACCTCTGAACACCCCGGGGCGCGCCCCGAGAAGACCGGGCAACCCGGATCCGCGCTGTCCCGCCGTTCGCTCGCCCTGGGCGTCGCCTGGACGGCCCCGACGATCGCCGCAGCCAGCGCTCTGCCCGTCATGGCCGGCAGCTGCCCCCAGGGATCCGTTCGGGCCGACCCGACGATCAGCATCCCGGCCGGGACCAACACCCCTGAGCAGTACCAGACAGTGCCGGTGGTCGTGACCATCCCCTACGGCGCCTGTGACGTCCGCTACGAGATCCGCGGCGGGGACGGCAGCTACGTCGGGGGCGGCGGCATCCTCAACTCGGGTTCTGTCACCCGGACCAATCCGAATGTCGCCCTGACGCTGACCATCATCGCAGGCGCCCACGGGAGTGCCGGCAATCCGGTGGCCCATGACTACAACGCCGGCGGACCCGGTTACGGGCAGGGCGGGAGTTCATCCTGGCTCGGTTTCGGCCAGCACGGCACCGGCAACGGCCACGCCATCTCCACCGCAGGTGGGGGCGGGGGTGGTTCGGCGATTCTGCTCGGGACCGCGACCGACCCGAACCAGACGGTCACCACCCCGCTGGTCGTCGCCGGAGGTGGGGGCGGCGGCTCGCACTTCTGGGTGTCCGGCTCAGGAGGTTCGGTCGTCGACCGCCAGGGGGTCGTCCCCGGCGGATCGGCTGCGGCTCCCGGCATCGCCTACACCGGACCAGGCCCCAACAACAACGACACCGATCCGACCCCGAGCTACCCGATGGGTCGCCTCCTCATCAGCGCGAACAACACCTATTCGGGCTACCACGCCACCTCTTCAGGTCCGGGCTGGGGAGCTGTCGGCGCGACCGGCGGCCTGGGCGCCCACGTCGGCGCGGTGTGGCAGGGCGGTGTCCGGACCGATGACTTCCTGTGGAACCAGCCCGGCGCCAACGGCGGTAACCATGCCTCGGGGATGTTCGGCGGCGGCAACGGTGGTGCCGGGAACGGAACCCCACCGCCGGCGCAACCGGCCGCCGGCGGCTACTACAACACCACACAGATGTACACCGCGGGCGCCTCGGGCGGCGGCGGCTATGCCGGCGGTGGTGGCGGGCTGTCGGCGGCGATGAGCTTCGTGAGCGGGGCCATCGTGCTGGGCAGCTACGGCACCGCCGGCGGCGCCGGGGCCAGCTATATCACCACCGCGGCGGTGGCCAATCCGAATGGGGGCACCGTCTCAGTGGTCCCGGACGCCTGGGTCCCCCAGCCGGTCTCGGACACCTCCGGCCCCGACGGGTGGGTGTACCCCGAACACGGCTATGTTCTGATCAGCTGGTCCTGATCGACTACCGCACCACCACGGTGGCCACGTCGAGGCCGGGATTCGCCCCGATGTCAAGCGGGCTCGGCTCCCGACCGGCGCTGATCACGGCAGAACCGAGAGCGGCCATCATCGCACCATTGTCGGTGCACAGCGCCGGACGCGGCCGCCGGACCACGATCCCGGCGGCGGCGGCCCGCTCGAGCAGCAGTCCGCGGACCCGGGAATTGGCGGCCACCCCGCCGCCGAGGAGGATGGTCCCGAGGCCCTGGCTGGCACACAGGTCAACGGCCTTCGCCGTGAGAACATCTGCGACCGCCTCCTGGAAAGATGCGGCGACATCGGCCACCGGTATCTCCTCGCCGTCGCGGCGGCGCAGTTCGACCCACCGGGACACCGACGTCTTCAGCCCGGAGAAGGAGAAGTCGAAGCGGTGCCGCTCCCGGTCCCGCTGGCTGGTCAGCCCGCGCGGGAAGGCGATCGCGGCCGGATCACCCTGCTGGGCGAGCTGATCGATCAGCGGGCCACCGGGATACCCCAGGCCCAGCACCCGAGCGACCTTGTCATAGGCCTCGCCTGCAGCATCGTCGATGGTGGAGCCGATCTCGACGATGTCACCGGTGATGTCGTTGACCACCAGGAGCGAGGTGTGCCCCCCGGACACCAGCAGTGCGCCGCAGCGGTCCGGCAGCGGCCCGTGATCGAGCAGATCGACCGCCACATGACCCACAAGGTGGTTGAGCCCGTACAGCGGTTTGTCCAGGGCGACGGCGAGCGTCTTCGCCGCCGACAGGCCGACCACGAGAGCACCCATCAGTCCGGGTCCGGCCGTGACGCAGATGCCGTCCACCTCGCTAAGGTCGACCTCGGCGGTGGCACAGGCCCGCTGCAGTGCCGGAATCAGCGCCTGGAGGTGGGCTCGGGAGGCGACTTCAGGAACCACGCCCCCGAACCGGACGTGCTGGTCGACCGAACTGGCGACCTCATTGGCCAACAGCTCACGGCCCCGGACGAAGGCCACCCCCGTCTCGTCACAGCTCGACTCGATACCGATCACCAGCGGCCCACTCATGCTGTCCCCTCGTTCCAGGTCCGTTCCATGATCACCGCGTCCCGGCCAGGCCCGTAGTAGTGCCTGCGGGTGCCGATGTCCACGAATCCCCGCGCGGTGTACAGCGCGCGGGCGGCGGCATTGGTGTTCTCAACCTCCAGCAGCACCCGCTGCGCCCCGGCTGCGCGGACGGCGGTGAGACCACGGGAGAGGAGGGCGTCTCCGATGCCCGACCGGCGGTGCGCGGTGTCGACCGCGAGCCGGTCCAGATCGGCCACATCCTCGACGACGGTGAGGGCGATCACGCCGACGGCCACGGGATCGCGCGCCACCAGAACCTGACCGCGGGCGGAGGAGACGGCCTCGGCCCAGGCGGCGCGGCTCCACCGGCGGTCGACGAAAGCGTCCCGTTCCAGACCGGCGAGCGCGTCCAGGTCACTCGGCGTGGCGACGGTGATGATCACCGGTGCCGTCCGAAGGCCAGCCGCGGCTGCGGCAAGGTGGACTTCGGCGTCGCGGGCACCTCGGCGTCGGGACGGCGCAGGTAGAGCGGTTCGGTGCCCACGTCCGGAAGGTCGAAGCCCACCGATGCCAGCACCCCGGCGTCAAGGTCACCCGGCCCGCAAGCCTCCCCCACCAACGTTGCACCCGGGCCGGCCAACGGCAGCTCGGGCACGGCGTCGGGGGCGGTGACCTCCGGACCGCCGACGCGGGCTCCGGCGAGGTAGCGGGCCCAGTAGACCTCTCTGCGGCGGGCATCGCTGACGATCACGAACTCCTCAGGAGCCCCGGCGAGCGCCCACTGGGCAGCCACGATGTCGAGGCTGCACACCCCCCGGACCGGCACGCCGAGCACCTCACCCAGGGTCAGCGCGGTGACCACGCCGACCCGCAGTCCGGTGAAGGGACCCGGTCCGACCCCGACGGCGATCCGGGCAACATCGCTCAGCCTCACCCCGGCGTCGGCCATGAGCTTCACCGTCGCCGGGACGAGCTGCTCCGCATGTGCCCGGGCCTGCGGCACCGATGCCGATCCCGGCGGCCGGCCGCCGCCGGCCACCCCGACGCAGACGACGGTGGACGTGTCCAGACCCAGGGTGAGGCTCATCGCTCCTCCTTCGCGGTGAGGGCGAGCGCCGCCCGGTTGAACCGGCGCCCGATGGGAGTGAGAAAGACCCATCGGGTCTCATCGGTGGGATCCAGCCCGCGTCGGATGTCGATCTCCAGGCGGGACGGTGCCAGCGGTTCAGCGACGCCGCTACCCCACTCGATCAGAGTGACGCTGTCGGCGAGGGTCGCCTCGAGGTCCAGATCCTCCAATTCGGCGAAGGATCCGAGGCGGTAGGCGTCGACGTGGATGAGCGGCGGGCCGCCCCCCAGGCTCGGATGGACCCGGGCGAGCACGAAAGTCGGGCTGATCACCGCGCCAGCAACCCCGAGTCCGGCGCCAATGCCCTGGGTGAGGGTTGTCTTCCCCGCTCCCAGGTCCCCGGAAGCGATGATGACATCACCGGGACCCAGCAGACGCGCCAACCGGCGACCGAGGGCGCGCATCGCCTCAGCGTCGGGGACCGGCACCGCGACCGGCAGTGCCCGGATGAGCACCCAGCAGTCACCCTCCTCGCCCTCGCGGACGAAGCCGTGCCGCTGCCACCAGCTGGTGATCGCCGGATACTCCTTGCGGGCCAGCAGATGGACCGACGACTCGCCGCGGGCGCTGAGCAGATCGAGGATCACCGTGATCAGGAACGATGCGATGCCCTGCTGACGGTGGTCGGGAACCACCCCGACGCGACCGATCCGCAGGCTGCCGTCCTCGCGGCGGGTGACCAGGGCGATCCCGACCGGACCACCGTCGAGGACGGCGAGGTACCCCCCGCCACGGGCGAGCGCGTCGCCGATCGTGGTCGCATCGTCCAACAGAGCAGCAGCAGCGGCCCCGATCACCGGTCGCGCCCGGAAGGCGCGGTGGATCACGCCGACCGCCAGATCGGCGTCCTGCGGGGTGAGGGGACGGACGGCGAGGCGGCGGCCGTCACCGAGGTCGGCGGCTGCGAGCTCCGGCGCGGCGTCGTGGGTCATGACGTCTTCATCCCTCGCAGATCACCATGGCCACCGCGACACCGGCGTCGTGGCTGATGGAGACGTGCAGGCGGGTCACCCCGACCAGGTCGAGCGCCTCGGCGACGGTTCCGGTCACCACCAGCGACGGCTTGCCCGTCTCGTCGGAGAGCACCTCGCAGTCGGTCCAGCGCATCCCGGGCGGGGCCCCGACCGCTTTGGCCAACGCCTCCTTGGCGGCGAACTTGCCGGCCAGGTTCTGCTCGTTCCCGCCCTGCTCGGACAGGGTGAACACCCGGTCGGTGAATCCGGGGCGTCGGCACGCCTCACCGATCCGCTCGACCGAGCAGACGTCGACGCCGGTTCCGAGAATCACTCGACCGTGACTGACTTGGCGAGATTCCGCGGCTGATCGGCGTCATGGCCGAGCAGGGTCGCGACCTCGCAGGCGAAGATCTGCAGCGGGATGACCGCGAGCAGGGGCTGGAGCAGGGTCGAGGCCTGCGGCAGCCGGATGATGCGGTTGGCGTAGGGATCCACCTCGGTGTCGCCCTCTTCCACCAGCACGATGGTTCGCGCGCCGCGCGCCCGGACCTCCTGGATGTTCGAGACGACCTTGTCGTGCAACTGGTCACGGCCCTGCGGCGGAACGATGACGAAGACCGGGATGCCGTCGTCGACCAAGGCGATCGGACCGTGTTTGAGCTCGCCCGCCGCGAAGCCCTCGGCGTGGAGGTAGGCGATCTCCTTGAGCTTGAGGGCGCCCTCCAACGCGATCGGGTACCCGACGTGACGACCGAGAAACAGCACCGACTTCATGTCGACGAGCTCGCGGGCCAGGTCGAGCAACTGCGGGGTCCCGTCGAGCACCTGCTGAATCTTGCCCGGCATCGACTCGAGCTCGGCCATGATCATGGCGATCTCGTCGCCGAACTTGGTGCCCCGCACCTGGGCGAGGTAGAGGCCGAGCAGATAGCAGGCCGCCACCTGGGTGAGGAAACCCTTGGTCGAGGCGACTCCGATCTCCGGACCGGCGTGGGTGTAGAGCACGGCGTCGGACTCGCGCGGGATGGTGGAACCGTTGGTGTTGCAGATGGCAATGACCTTCGCGCCCTGCTCGCGGGCGTGCCGGACGGCCATCAGCGTGTCGGCGGTCTCACCGGACTGGGAGATGGTGACGACCAGAGTGCGCGGGTCGATGATCGGATCGCGGTAGCGGAACTCGGAGGCGATCTCGACCTCGCAGGGAACGCGGGTCCAGTGTTCGATGGCGTACTTGGCGACGAGGCCGGCGTAGAAGGCGGTGCCGCAGGCGATCACCACGATCTTGTCGATCTGGCGGAGTTCCTCCTCGCTGATCCGCACCTCGTCGAGGGTGAGTCGGCGATCGGCGTCGTAGCGGCCCAGCAGGGTGTCGGCGACCGCCTTCGGTTGTTCGTAGATCTCCTTGCGCATGAACCAGTCGTAGCCGCCCTTCTCGGCGGCGGACAGGTCCCAGTCGATGCGGTAGGGCGAACTCGGCGCCGGGTGGCCGGCGAAGTCGGTGACGGTGTAGCCGTCGCGGGTCACGTCGACCACCTGGTCCTGACCCATCTCGACGGCGTCCTTGGTGAACTCGATGAACGCGGCGACGTCGGAGGCGACGAACATCTCGCCGTCGCCGACGCCCACCACCAGGGGGCTGTTGCGGCGAGCCGCGACGATGCGCCCGGGGTCAGCGGAGTCGAGTGCGACCAGGGTGAAGGTCCCCTCCAGGCGGGCGACCACCGACCGCATCGCGTCGGCGAGGTCGGCACCGCGCTCGAGTTCCCGACCGAGCAGTTGCGCCGCCACCTCGGTGTCGGTCTCGGAACCGAAGTCCACCCCCTCGGCCTCGAGGTCGGCTCGGAGAACGGCGAAGTTCTCGATGATGCCGTTGTGCACCAGCGCGACCCGACCGTCAGCGGACAGGTGCGGATGGGCGTTGCCGTCGGTGGGCCCGCCGTGGGTGGCCCAGCGGGTGTGTCCGATGCCCGAACCGGCCGATGGCAGCGCGTGGGCGGCGAGCTCGGTACTCAGGTTGGCCAGCTTGCCCGCCTTCTTGCGGACGCCGAGGGACCCCTGGGCGGC